>JAFGSL010000290.1 GCA_016934645.1 Anaerolineae bacterium | reverse complement strand
TTTTTTTGATTCGATCCATGCTTAGTTTGAGGACGTTATCTAAAGTGAGCTTCTACGATTATTTCACAAAAAGAGGGGGGTGCCAAAATGCATAACAAAACAAGATTCATCGCTGTGCTGTTGATTTCTCTCATCGGAATCGCTCTGGTGTTTGCGATGTCCGAAAGCCCTGTGGCGGCCTGGAGGATCGAGGACGCCGCGCCAGAATCCCCGACACAGGAGCTAGATGTCACCAAACAAGCCAATGCCGCCTACGTGGAGACCGGGGGGCAAATCACGTACACGCTGGCCGTGACCAACACCGAGAGTTTCGCGGTCACCGCCACGATCACGGATATCTTGCCGGCCAATGTCACCCTGGGGGGAGGGGGCGGTACGATTATCCTGCCGCCCGGTACAATCATTCTGCCCCCTGGTTTGATCGTTTGGTCGCCAGTGACGCTTGATCCGGGTGAGGTGTGGATGGAGACCTTTGTGGTCACCGTGACGGCGGGCTATGCGGGGCCATTGACCAACACGCTCCAGGTCACCACGGCAGAAGGACCTGGAGGAGAAGACATGGTCGTCGTCACCGCGGAAGAGGCCATTGCCGGACTGACGTCAGGCAATGACGGTCCGACGCACTTAGGCACGCCGACGACGTTGACGGCGACCGTCGCGGCGGGCAGCGATGTGGTCTATACCTGGGATTTCGGCGATGGCGATAGTGGTGAAGGGGCATCTGTCACGCATACCTATCCGCACATTGGTGCCTACACAGCCACCGTCACTGCGACGAACCATGTCGGTGCGATGAGTGCGACGTCCATCGTCACCATTACTGACGTGCCGGTGACCGGACTGACCGCCTCCAACGATGGTCCGACGCAGTTGGGCCAGCCCACGACATTCACGGCAGAAGTTGCGGCGGGCAGCAATGTGACGTATACTTGGGTTTTTGGCGACGGTGAGTCTGCCTACGGGAGGGTTGTCTCGCACGTTTACGCTGCCGGCGGGAGCTATACAGCGATCGTGACGGCCAGAAACAGCGTTAACTCCTTAACTGCATCCACACGAGTCAACGTTGGCGCTTACATCTATCTGCCCCTGGTGTTGAGGAATTGGTCTACTGGTTCCATAACGCCGACGCCTACGATCACGCCTACACCATCTCCCCAAGATGTGTATGTGCTGCCGAACGACTCTCATTACATGTCTGGGAACACATTGTACGTCGTGGGCGAGGTGCAGAATGATGGCAGTGACTACGCGGTGCTCGTGCAAGTTCCCGTTCAACTCTTCGACAGCAGCAACCAGCTTCTCGGGACTTATCCCACGTATATTTCATTGGATCTGCCGGCCGGTGAAAAATCGTGTTTCCATCTGGTGATCAACAATCCGCCTGTGGGTTGGGCTTCCATTGGTTTCGATGTCCTTACCTACTACAGCTTTGCAGATCAGCCCTGGCCAAACCTCACCATTTATGATGATGTCGGCGAATATCAGACGGATTTCACTTACAAAATCTCCGGGATGGTTCGCAATGACGCGAGCCAATCCGCCGGAACCGTGCTTATCGAGGGCGCTCTCTACAATTCTGATGATAAAATCGTTGGCTGTCGCCTGGCACCAGCCACAGACCCCTCCCTGCCACCCGGCGAGACCAGTCCTTTTGAGTTGTTCTACGGTTACGATGGCGATTACAGCGACATCACCACGTACCGGCTTCAGGCGGATTCTATACCGTAAAAGTCTCTGTGTGACTATCCTTGCGAGAGTGGACCTTATGGTCTGTTAAGAAATAATTTCCCGCTCGGGCCGGTCTCTGACCGTGCCCGCCTACGCCTGGGGTTGCGGTGGCACGATCGGAGACCGGCCACAGCCTTGGGGAAATTATACTCTTACGATCGCTTAGGTTTACCCTTGAAAGGATTCGTGATCCGAAATGTTAACCTTTGATCTCAAGACGTTAGTCTTTGTCCTGTTGCTCCTCCTGGTGGCTGCTGTCGCCGGAGGCTTCTGGTTCGCGCGCCGCAGACGCGTGCCCGCGCGTATGCTCGACGGCGCGCCGCTCCTGGGTGTGCTGGATGATGCGCCGTTCGGTGTAGTGGCATTGGAGGGCGCGACGTTCCGTTATGCGAACCCCTACGCCCGTCGATTGCTGCATTTACCCGAAGCGGAAGGGGCGCTGCCCGACGCAGATTGGTCCCCGTTGCTTGACGCCGACCGCGCTGCCGCCCGTCAGGAGACATCGACGGCAGGCGTGGGGCGCTACCGCACCGTCACCTTTGCCTCAGGGCAGACGGCACGCTGGTGGCTCATTCCTTGGGATGTGGATGGAGACGCCCTCAGCGATTTTCTTTTCCTGCTCGATGTCACGGCACAGCAACGTACCGAACAAGCCGGGCGCGCGCTTATCAATGACCTGGGACACGAGCTGCGCACGCCGATCGCCACGATCCTCACGCATCTGGAAATCCTGGGCCTGAGCGACGTAGGCCAGGAAGTGCAACAGCAGTCGCTGACCTTCGCCAAGGACGAAGCGCAGCGGATGGCGCGCCTGCTCAACGATATGCTCGACTTGGGCCGCCTGGAGACGGCGGCGGAACTCCCGCGCCGCCCGGTTGACTTGGTCGCGCTGGTTGAAGAGGTCGTGTTGCAGTCCACGCCGCGCGCGGTGGCGCATCAGATGGCGCTTTCGTTGGAGGCGGAGTCGCCGCTGCCGTTCGTTTCCGCCAACGCCGACCGCCTGCGGCAAGTTTTCCTTAATTTGCTGGACAACGCCTTCAAGTACGCGCGCCCCGGCGATCGCGTCGTTATGTCGCTGCGCCACGTCTCAGGAGGCAGCGCCGGTGCCGGCGTAGAATGCGCCGTCTGCGATACCGGCCCCGGCATCCCGCCGGAACACCTCCCGCATATCGCCCGTCGTTTCTACCGCGCCACACCCAAAGGCGTTGACGGTAGCGGTCTGGGACTATCTCTTGTCGCCGAAATCCTTCGCCGTCACGACAGTGAGTTGGTGGTTGAAAGCCCGGCGGTAGACGGGGTAGGGATGTGTGCAAGATTCGTGATACGTGATGCGTAATTCTATGCTTGCCAGGGAGCGTCAGATCCCGGCGCATTGCGCAGTCATCGCGGATCTGGCGATCCGCTCCGAGCCAAATATTCCGTGACTGAGGACTCGTGATTCGTGATTCGTAATTCGCAATTCTTAATTCGTAAATGGTGGGGCGTTCTGCTGGCGATTGTGTTGCTCGCCGGCTACTGGCTCCTGCCGATCCACGGAAAAGTGTACGTCCTGCCCGGCGATGGCGTGAACGTGCCATGGCCGCAGTTCCGCCTGGAGCCGCTCGACGCGCAGCCCGGCGAGACGGTGACGGCGTTTGTGACGGACACGACACCGTGGACGTTCGTCACGCTGACGGTGGATGGCGTCCCGGCGACGTCGCTGGGTCAGGGCGTGCGCAGCGGGCAGGCCTGGTTGTGGCGTTGGACGTTCACCGTCCCTGAGGGCGACGGATACGAATTGCGTTTCTACCATGACTGTCATACCGGCTGCGTGGAACGGGGTCGCTTCACTGTTGGTGAGGTGGCGTCTGCTCGCGCGTCCGTGACGCCGACGAAGTTGGGTGTGGTGTTGCCCGATGTGGCGCGCGACTGGCATGGGCGCAGTGGGTGGGCCGTGGAAATCGCCTACGCCCGGCGCGCCGAGGAGCCGTTCTGGGGATTGGACGATCTGGCGGCGCGGATCGCCGTCCACCACGCCAAAGGCCTGCGGGTTCTGGTGCGCGTGGACTACGATCAGGCGCAAAGCATCCCGGCAGTGGACGACTATCTGGCGCTCACGGAGTATCTCGAATACTTCCGTCGCCTGGCCCGCGATGCGCGGATGCAGGACGTGTACGGCTTCATCGCCGGCGCGGACTTCAACACGGCGGAGGCTAACGCGCTGGCGCAGGATCGCGCGGTGACGCCCGTGTGGTATGCGCGCGTCTTCAACGGTTACGGCGAGGACGTTTCGCACACCGACAACGTCGTGCAGACCATCCGCGCGGAGAACGCACGGGCGCGGGTGATCGTAGGGCCGCTGCGCCCGTGGAGCGTGGATCTGGACGGCGACCGGCAATACGGCATCGACGCGCCGTGGCTCAACTATATGAACACGCTCGTCGCGCTGTTGGACGAGAGCGCGATGACGAAAGCGGCAGCAGGCATCCCGCTCGCCGCGCCGGACGGCTTCGATGTGCAAGCGCCGGGTCTCCCCGATGCGCCGGAACTGGCGGGAACCCTGCGCGCCGACGAGCCGCGCGCGGATATCCGCCGGGAGGCGTGGAACGGGGCGCGGGCCGGCTTCGGCGTCTATCGCGATTGGCTGGACATCATCAATGCTTATCCCACGACGCGCGGTCTGCCCGTGTACATCATCTCCACCAACACCTACGATCGCGAGGCCGAAATCCCGCCCGCGCAGAACTATCCGCGCGGCTGGCTGACGACGGCGCTGGACGTGATCGATGCCGAGCCGCAGATCGTAGCGCTGTGCTGGTTCCTCGACGATTTCCCGCACGGTGATCAGTGGGACTGGTTCAGCCTCACCAAGAAACCGGGCCGTCTGGTGGATGCCGCCGAGGAATTCGACGCTTTGTTGAGAGACGATTAGTTTTTCACCGCTGAGAGCGCAGAGTTCGCAGAGGTTTTTTTAGGATTTTCTGCGTCCTCAGCGAACTCCGCGGTGAAAGTTTTTGAAAAGAGCAAAATCCGTCGAGGAGATATGGAGACAACACCAATTCACGTTTTACTTGCCGATGACCACCCCGCGCTGCGGATGGGGCTGCGCGTGTTGTTGGATCGCGCGGCTGATATCGAGGTGGTGGGGGAGGCCGATGACGGCGACGCGGCGCTGGCACTGATCGAGACGTTGCGCCCGGATGTGGCGGTGTTGGATTGCCAGCTTCCCGGTATCGATGGGATGGCAGTGGCTGTCGCGGTGGAACAGCGCGCCCCGTCTGTGCGCGTCTTGGCTTTGTCCGCCTACGATGACGATCGTTATTTAGCCGGAATGATGGCGGCGGGGGCCGTGGGCTATCTGCTGAAGAATGAAGCGCCGGGCCAGATCGTGGCGGCGGTTCAGGTAGCGATGCGCAACGAGGCCTTATGGACACCAGAGCAAACCGCGCGCGTTGAGCGTTGGCGCGCCGAAGTTGCGCATGTTCGCGATAGTCTCACGCACCGCGAGCGTGAAGTGCTGCGGTTGGTTGCGGACGGTCTGAGCAACAAAGAGATCGCGCAGGCGCTGTACATCACTGTGCGCACGGCGGATTTTCACGTGAGCAACATCCTGCGGAAACTCAGCGTCATCTCGCGGGTTGAAGCCGCCGTGTGGGCGAAGGAGCACCTAAGATAAGGCAGGATGCAAGTTGCAGGAGACACTGCGAATAGCGAATTACGCACGCTTCACGTATCCATTTCAAAAACGACCTTATACGCTTCCTTTGGCTCGCGCAGCAGTAGCTCAAACGCCTGCGCGAAATCTTCCAGTGGGAAGTGGTGGGTGATCATCGGTTTGACATCCACCGCGCCGGAGGCGATGAGGGCATGGGCTTCGCGCTCGTCGCGGTAGAAAGCGTTGGAGGTCGCCGTCACCGTGCGCTCGGAGCCGAGGGCCATCGCATTGAAGGTGAACGGCGTGTCGTGGATGGCGAGGTTGACGTAGGTCCCGGCTTCCGCTAGCAGGGGCAGCGCCTCCTGCACCGTCGCGGGCGTACCGACCGAGTCGAAAATGGCGTTACAGTGCCGCCCCTGAAGCGCATCCGCGAGAGACTGCGCCGTCGGATCGATGCTCGTGAAGCTTTGATAGCGTTCGATGATGCTTCGTGCCATTGGTGAGGGGTCGGAGATGAAGATGTGCTGCGCGCCGCGCGCCTTTGCGACCTGCGCGATGCTCAAGCCTGCCGGGCCGCCACCGATGCAGAGCACCGTCGTGCCTTCAACAATGGTTGTGCGCCCGACGGCGTGGACGGCGACGCCCAGGATGTCGCGCATGGCCTCTTCCTCGAACGTGACGTGGTCATCCATCGGGTGCAGCAGATCGGCCCAGGCCAGACAGTATTCGGCGTAACCGCCGGGGAAGAATTCCATCCCGCTCCAGCCTTGCGCGTGGCCGATGTGGAGCGTGTGCTTGCACATGTTCTCGTGGCCTGAGCGGCAGAGCGCGCACTCGCCGCACACGCGGAAAGCCTGGACGCCTACGCGCTTGCCGAGCAGGTGTTCGTACTCCGGCGCGTTGACCTCGATGACGACGCCCGCGAACTCGTGGCCCAACACCATGTTCGGTGGGTTGTCCACGTGCCTGCCGAGGGTGTGCAGCGCCCACGGATTTTCCCCGGCCCAGTAGCGCAGATCGCTTCCACAGATGCCACATGCCTCGACTTTGACCAGCACGTGGTTGGCTTCTGTCAGGGTGGGGCGCGGGATATCCATTAGGACCATGTCTTTCGGTTTGCGCAAGACCACAGCCTTCATCGTACTCTCCTAGCACTTTTAGACAGGGTTGACAGGATGAAAATCGAAATGAATCCTGAAAATCTTGTTAATCCTGTCAGAAACCTTACCCGTGGTTATCCACCCTCAATAACTGGCAAGAAGCGGATGGTGCTATCGGCTTTGACGGGCGCACGCAGCCCCAGGCGGACGATGACGCCATCCACCGACACAGCGACGCCAGGCGCGAGCCGGTTGCCGTTGCCGGAGTGGACATCCGCGCACACGCGCGCTTTCACGCCTGGATAGGTTGCGTCTAGCGCATCGATGACTTGTATTACCGTCCGACCCTGCACATCAGCCCTATCCCGGCCTCCCGTGAGATCGCGCATCAACGATGGAATGTAAACCGTCGCCACGGTGCCTCCAAAGGGAGAGGAGGGAGTATGGGGGAAAGTGAATCTCCCACACTCCCACACTCCTACCCTTTCACTCCCATACTCTCAAATGATGCCCAGCTTCTCCAACAGATGCGCCGGTGTCATCGGCAAATGATCGGGGCGGACGCCGGTCGCGTGGTAGATGGCATTCGCGATGGTGGCAGGTGGCGGTACGATGGGGGGCTCGCCCACGCCGCGCACGCCGAACGGGTGCTTGGGGTACGGTACCTGGACGATCACCGTCTCGATCATCGGCACGTCAAGCGCCGTGGGAATCTTGTAGTCGAGGAAGTTGGCGTTGAGCATCTGCCCCTTTTCGTTGTAGGCGTAGCCCTCGTAAAGCGCCCAGCCAATGCCCTGTGTCGCGCCGCCCTGCATTTGGCCTTCGACCATTGTCGGATTGACAGCCTGGCCCACGTCCTGCACCACCGTGTAGCGTAGTAGTTTCACCTTGCCTGTCTCGGGATCAACCTCCACGTCAGCGATCTGCGTGCTGAATCCCGCACCCCATTCCGCCGCGTCGATGTTGGCCATACTACTGACGCTGCCGCCAGCTCCTGTCACCTGTTCCGCCAATTCCGCAAAGGTGAAGCGCAGGTCAGAGGGAGCGGAAAAAACGCCATTAGCGTAAGCCAAATTCTCCATCGGGACGTCCCATAGCGCTGCCGCGCGTGCTTTCATCTGCGCGATAACGTCCTCCGCTGCCTTGACCGCTGCGATGCCGGTGGCAAACGTTGTGCGGCTGCCCGCACTCACGTCGGCGTAACCGGTGTTGTCGGTGTCGCCTACGCTGGGTCTGATCCGCTCCGGCG
>JAFGSL010000289.1 GCA_016934645.1 Anaerolineae bacterium | reverse complement strand
GGATCGTGGTGCGTCTGGATGAACTTGTCTTTGGCTAAACTCGTGTGCGACCAACCCAGGAACCAGTTGGTGCCGATCAACAACCGGGGCAACGAAACCCCACCCACTGTAGTACGCGGAAATTCAGACATTATTAAGCCTCCTAATCTAAAATGGTCGACGGATTAAACGGATTGAAATTTGTACCACTGACCCGAACGTATCTTGCCAAGCTTTCTACGCCTACAATGCTCAGGAATAGTTAAGTTTTTTATGTTCAGGTCC
Organism: Anaerolineae bacterium; assembly: GCA_016934645.1. The sequence continues at coordinate 4,066 of JAFGSL010000289.1, read as the reverse complement.
GTAAATTGTAGCCTGTTTTCGTGATTGTGCGAGAAAGGTTTTACGAAGTGCTTTTCAAGCCAAACAGTCCAAAGGGATCGGTGCGGCGCATCTCCTCATAAATCGAGACCATCGCCTTGGCCTTGAAGAGCTTGCATGCGGATTGACCAATGTAGCGGGTGCGAACCAGCCCACGCCGCAAGGCTTCCTCCCAGACCTTCAACCACGGATTGCCGGGAGTGCTGCCGTAGCCGACAGCCCAGCGGTCCCGCGGATAATCCTGCAGAATGTCGGCAGGAGCCCTAAAGCGCTCCCGAATTTCTTCCGGGATGGGTACACTTTCGGCCAGATGCATGCTGGAACAGCGGCCGATATCCACACCCAACAACAAGGCCCAGCCGTCAATCTCCAGCAGATGTTTGTAATTCTGGCAATGCAGATGTGCATCGCGTCCCCAGGCACAGCCTCGGGGGGATTCGGTGCCGCAGACGACGTCAGGTCGCTTGCGAAACGTATCCACCACGATCCCCAACCCGGTTCTTTCATCGGAATTGGGATCGAGGAAGCGAACTTTCCAGGTGATGCCGCGCGCCTTTTCCTTTTCCGTGAGCGGAATCGGGGGGCTTACGGGATAGGCCGACATCACTAGCGCACCTTCTTCATCGACGACGTTCATCAGCGCTTCGATGACTGTCGTCGCGCCGCCCTCCACCCATCCGAAACTGCTGAGGGAACTGTGGACTTCCACGGCGTCGCCGCGGTTCAGGCCAAGTTCTCGTAGTCCTTCTTCGATGTCTTTTTGTATCAGTGAGACTTTATCCGTACTCGATGATGTCATTTGTACACCTCCTTGGACCATGTCGGATCATTCAGCGCGTCGGTCGAATCGACAAACTGGTTTACCGCTCCCAGGTGTTCCGGCAGCACGCGAACTTCCTCGCTTGTGATTGCCGTGCGGATGGCGTTCACAAAGCGTTCGGCCTTGATGACAAAGAAAGGCCGCAGGTAGAACTGGGACACCTTTGTGGACAGGGGGTCGGTGATGCCCAAATCGTTGTGCATTCCGGCGACGAATTCGTAGGCTGTGCTCAGACGCTTCTCGCGTTCCTGCCACGAATTGGCGGACAACACTCGCAACAAGACCGGTAACAGTGTCTCCGCGCAGTCGAGTTGTGCAAAGGCTATGCCGAACCATTTGATGTAAGGTGTGTACGTTCGCTCCATCAAGAAGCACAGCCGCATGATGTCGTGCACCAGGCGGGCGGCGACCACCCTTGACCCCAGTTCATCATCCACCTGACCACAACGTCCCATAAACGGCTCTTCCTGGGCGATGCGCTGCCACTGCGCCGCCAGCATGTACAGCCAGACGTCGTGTGGATAGTAGTGCAGTTTGGCGCGGAGCGGTTCCAACTCTCCCAAACCATCGTGGAACACGCGCCCTGCCGTGAGCATACCCAACCGGTATTCGGGGATGCTCAACCAGTCCGCGGCCCGGATGTCGCCGGTGGGATCGAAGGTCAGGACAGATTCGAAGAAATCGCGGACAGTGAAAATCACCACCCGGTGGTGGATCAGGCCATCTTCATGGTATTCAAAGGTGGTCGGATAGCCACGAATCTCAGCCGGAAGTTCCTGGGATAAGATTTGGTCAATCTGCTCGTGATGACGTGCGTGGTCGTCCTCGGTTAAAAACAACATCACGCGCGGTCCCCAGTCGTGATCTCTGGACTGTGCTGTGTCGAAGCCCAACACTTCGGATCCCGCCCCGATCAGCGCGGCCGAGTGCGATAAGCCAGGAAGATGCTTTCCCAGAATCGGCTTGACGGCCTCTTCGTAGAAAATCTGGCTGAGGTCTACCCCTTTAATAAAAGGAATTTCGGTCATGGCCCCCCTTGCGATAAATTCTGTTCCAACACCTGAATGACGCGCAACATCGTCATGTTCACTGGCGTGGGGATGCCGTATTGTTTGCCCAAGGCGACGACTTTGCCACCAAAGGCTTCGACTTCAGTTTTGCGCCCGGCCTCGATATCTTGCAGCATGGAGGTTTTGCCCTGCGGTGACAGGGTGTTGAGGAAGGTGTACCAATCGCCGATGTCTTTTTCCTTCAGATCGATGCTGGCGCGCTCGGCCAGAAGGATCACTTCGTGCATCAGCGCCTCCATCAACGCCTGGGCCTCCGGCGATGTCTGGAAGACGCCGTAGGGTGCGCGCGTCACCGCTGACGCCTGGTTCATCCCCACGTTGATCATAAACTTCCACCACATAATGCGCATCATGTCGACGGGTGTCTCGTAGGTGATGCTGGCCTGATCAAAGGCGGCCTGCACGCGCCGGACGCGCTCGTCGATGCGCGTGTTCTCCGCGTGGCCGAAATAGTGCTTGCCGGGCTTGGTGTAGCGGATGCGATTCCCCTCCCGCAGAGCGTCGATGCCGACGGAGACGGCATACAGCATCTTGTCCATCCCGTAGACCGCGCCGATGATTTCCTCGCTGTCCAGGCCGTTCATCACGGAGATGAGTGTCGTTTCATCGCCGGTGACAGACTTCAAATCGGGTACGGCTTCCGGCAGATGATGGTGTTTGAGTGCCACGATGATGAGGTCGGCAGGATCGTTGTTCTCGTCCGGGTGGATCACAGGCACGTCGTAGTGTCGCCCGTTGACGATCAACCCGTCGCGTTTGAGGCGCTCGTAGCGCTCTCCGCGCGCGAGCACCGCCGTCGAGAAGCCCGGCGCGTTCAAAAACTGCGCGGTGAAATATCCCCCCATTGCCCCCGCACCGAGGATAACCACTCTATGTATCGGATGCATCATACCTTCTCAAGAAATCACAAAATCTGAAAATCAACAAATCCATCAATCTGCTGACTTGACCGCCGCGAAGAAGTTCACGATATTGCCGTCAGGATCGCGGAACCAGACTGAGCGCAGGCCCCACGGCTGCGTCGTAGGCGGTTTGACGATGGGGACGTTCAGTTCCAGCAAACGCGCATATTCCTGATCGACGTCTTCCACCTCGAATTCGAGCACGTTGCTGCCGGTCCCCGCGCCCTGCATCGAGCTGGGTGCCATTTGTTCCATACCTTCTGTGTGGAAAAGGGTCAACGGCACGCCCACGGGTTCGAAGGCCACGAAAGTGTCGCTTGCTTCGGTCTCGACCTGGAACACGTTTTGGTAGAAACCGCGTAGCTTGGGTACATCTTGCGTGATGAGGCAGATACTTCTGAATTGTCTTTTCATCATTTCTCCTTGTGGTCATTGCCGCACCATTTCGATAGAAGGGAGAGAAGTAGGGATTTGGAGGCAGGTACCCCGCCTCCAAGCCTCCACCCTCAGATATCGGGATTAGCCTTTGATGGCGTTATACACATCCGCCAATACAGGCCACGCGCCCTCGGTGGTGTTGGAGAGCACGGTGACCAGGGTATCCGTGGCGTGGATGACGCCGGATTTCATCGAGACACCAGCATCGCAGCCAACGATGTAAGTCTCGCGTCCGCGCGTCTCGCTCTCGTGAATCCAGATGCCGTGCCCGTAATGCTCGTGTGGGCCTTCGCTTTCGGCCTTGGAGTAGGGTTGGGTGTACAGCTCCACCATCTCCTGGGAGAGTAGCTCGTAGCCCCAGAAGGCATCCCACAGTTTGGCGAGATCGTGCGCCGTCGTGAACGCGCCACCGTCGGATGCACCAATGATGGGGAGGTTGTAGATGTTGGTCCGCCACGCCCCACCGTCTTCCTCAACGTAGCCGAACGCCGTGTTCTCCGGCAGCTTGTTCATCGCGAAGTAACCGGAGCGGGTCATCCCGGCGGATGCGAAGATCTCTTGTGTGACGAAATCCCGGTATGGCATCCCGGCGATCTCTTCGATAACCACACCCAGGAGGATGTATCCGCCGTTGGAATAGGAGAAGCCCGTGCCGGGTGCGAACTTCATCTCTTCGTCGGGGAAGACGGGCAGGTAATCCTTTGGTCCCCGCAGCTCAGACCACGGGATTGCCACGGTGAAGTTGTCGAAGTCCTCGATTTTCTCCTCGTCGTAATAGTCCGGGATGCCGGACGTGTGGGTCAACAACTGCCGGATGG
>JAFGSL010000288.1 GCA_016934645.1 Anaerolineae bacterium | reverse complement strand
CTTTCTTTTTCGTAAAGCGTCAACTATAAGCGTGGGGGTAAGTGCAATTATCGAATCATTCCACTGACTTAAGTATATCCAGATTATGGATTGGTTGCAAGAGGCACAAGCCTGAAGTTGCTTTTTCTTGCTTTTGCTTATACTCATTTTTGTCTTTGAGCAGTTTGGGCTGCTGGAAGACAGCGTGATATTCCCTGCAAAAATTCCCAGCTAGCGAAAGGAGTCTGATATGCAAACCACAAGATTGAGCCGCCGTTTTGTTTCGTTGTGCCTTATATTGACCTTGCTGCTGCCGCTGTTCCCCGCGCCGACGTTACAGGCGCACTCGGAAAGCAGCCCACAGTTAGTAAGAGCCGATAGAGCGGAGTCTGTTCCGTTGCTGAACGGCTTTGAACCGCTCTACATCGATGTGCGTGACCACGGCCCGGATCCTGCGACCGCCATCGCGTTGGTGGGCCAGCCTGTGGTGTGGATCAACAATAGTACGCGCACTCAGACCATTACTGAAGGCGAGCCGGTCTTCCACATCTACCTACCACTGGTCGTGCGAGGATACGGCGGCGGAGTGACACAAGTGAGCGCGCAGGTTAGCGACAATACCATCATTTTCGAAAGCGGCTTGCTTCCGCCAGGTGAACGCTTCACGCATACCTTTGCGGTGACAGGTACGTTTGCCTATTACAGCCGTTTTAGCCCCGCCCAGGTGCGCGGCAAAGTGATTGTGGCGGCAGCCGGGGAGCAGGTATCCGCAGCGGCTCCCTCCGACGACCCCACTGTCATCAGCACCACCACAGGCGCGGCGCTGGAGATTGGCGTTGGCATGCTGTTGACGGATACATTCGCGTCTATCACCGAACTGCCGGGATTTGTGTTGACCGATACCACCGGAACGCCGGTTGGAACGGTACACGACATCGCCATTATGGGATCTGAAGACCTGATTTCGGGCTTTGTGACCATTACCCTACCTTACGACTCAAGCCAGTTGCCCGCAGGCACAGACGAAGCGGATGTGCGTGCCTATTACTTCAACAGTGTGCGCTGGATTGATGTGGGTGGGCAGGTAGACACCGTGCGTGATGTAGTTGTCGTGACCATGACACACCTATCCAACTATGTGGTGCAGTCACCGGCGGACAATCCTTTTGGCTTGAGCCAGGCGCAAAGCACAGCGTTTGACCACGCTGCTGACTATTTTGCAGCTCTGGTGATGTCCAAGGATTTGTATCAAGCTTTTACAACCAGTGATGGGCAGCACCTGTTCAACGTAGATTTTGACCGGGCGCAGTGGTTGGCCCAAACCACGTTATACGACCTAGGCCAATTGCCTCAGGGAGTACCGGTGCCTGAGGTAGGCAAGACACCCGCTGAGATTGTTACTGAGATGGTTCAGCTAGGGGAGGCATTGCCCAGCTATGGAGATGAAATAAAAGACAAGTTGGAAACGATAGAGAGGGTAGAGACAATAGCAGCGATTATTACGGCGACCGGCTTTGGTGTTGCTGGTTTCATTCTTGGTGGGCCAATTGGTCATATTGCAGGTCATATAGCTGCCCATTTGTTGGTGGAAACTCTAGTTTTTAGCGTCTTGAAAGTCGGTGTGGTATTAGAATATGCAGGCGAGATGCGCGAGCTTTCCGGCGAGATTGATGCCTGGCTACAAACGGCTGAAGAAGCTGGTGAGTGGGCAGAGGGTTGGAATGCTTATCCCGCCAACGAAATACAAATAGAGGAATGTCACCCCAACTACCAGTCGACCGGTGATTTTTACTATTACCAGATTCGGGGTGTTCAGGATTTGTTTGGCCCTGATTATAGCTACGCCTACGCGAATCTGTACCAGGATGAGTCGGGAACCGATTTTGTTTTGGCGCTGCAGAATCTGGGGCCGTTCCGTGGCGGGCTGTTGGGGTGGAATCCTACAGATTACATCTATCTCTTTGCTGAATATGAAAGCATTACAAATACCCGTGCCAGTGCTATGCGTTTTGCGAATACAGAAGTAATTGGCGGCTGGCCTGGTATCTGTGTCGTCGGGCGGCTTGAATTGCCTGACATTGCGCCTGGTTCTGAGGTTAAGGTTAAGTATATCTTTGTAGAAGAAGGGCACCTGGATAAACGTTTCAACACTGAGGGTATGTCTCATTTCCCCTCAGAAACATTGCATTACCAACCCTCCACCTGCCCCATCACCCTCACTCTCCAATCTCCCCAAATCGTCGATCTCACCGCCACGGTGAGCGGCACCGTTACGTCCGATTGCTCCACCATCACGCGCCTGAACTGGCAGTGGGGCGACGGGGCGAGCGACGACCAGTGGTTCCCCGCCAGCCATACCTACGCGATCTCCGGCACGTATCCCATTACCGTGACGGCCTACAACGACCTGGGTGATACCCAAGTGGCCTACACCACCGCCTACGTGGGCCTGGACACCGGCGAAATGGTCCTGGTGCCCGCCGGTGAATTCCAAATGGGCTGCGACAGCACTAATCCTAATGAAAACTGCTTTAGCCAGGAGCTGCCGTTGCACGTTGTGTACCTGGATGCTTTCACGATTGACAAATACGAAGTGACTAACGCACGGTACAAAGCTTGTGTGGATGCGGGCGTATGTGCTGCACCGGCCTCTGTCGGATCTTATACGCGCGATCATTATTATGATGATCCGGCCTACGCCAACTATCCCGTTATCCGTGTGAGTTGGTACAATGCTACCGATTACTGCATCTGGACGGGCAAACGTCTGCCCACTGAGGCCGAGTGGGAGAAAGCAGCACGGGGCACTAGCGATACGCGAATGTATCCGTGGGGGAACGATGGCCCGGATTGCACGCGGTTGAACTATAGACACTATAACGGCAGTGACTACGAATATTGCGTGGGCGACACCAGCCAGGTAGGCAGTTATCCCACGGGGGCCAGTCCTTATGGCGCACTGGATATGTCGGGCAATGTGTGGGAATGGGTGAATGATTGGTATAGCAGTAACTACTACAGTAGTTCACCTTACGAAGCCCCGCCAGGACCAGTTACTGGCTCCTACAAGGTGATACGGGGTGGTCGTTTCGGCGACCTTTGGTCTACCGTTCGTGCGGCTTATCGCAGCTACAGTCCCCCCCCTGATCGTTCCTTCATCGTGGGGTTTCGGTGTGTGGGCGGTGCGCCAGGAAACTGATTTTCTGGTTTTTGAACTACTGAAGGGAGATGGGGTTTGTGGAAGGGGGTTTCCTCCTTCCACAACTGGGGTTTTAGGAAACGATGAAAACATACAAAAATCTGTACCCACAGCTCTACGACTTTGGCGCCTTCTATACCGCGTTTCGCCAGGTGCGCAAGGACGGTAAACGCAAATAGCCGGAGACTGCAAAATGTCTGTAACCGGAACGCGGGCGTCTCGCCCGCAGCACCAGGGCGGAGAGCCACAATCCCCGCACAAGGGCTGGTACTCGCGCGGCTACCTCCCGCACTTCGACAGCCCCGGCCTGCTTCAAGGTATCACTTTTCATCTGGCGGATTCCCTTCCTGCCCACGTCGTTGCCGCATTGCTGGAGGATCCTGATCTGACGCAAAACCCCGCCAAACGCGCACGGGTTGAGGAATACTTGAACGCCGGCTATGGCGCGTGCGCCTTGCGCGATCCGCGGATTGGCGGCATGGTGGAGAACGCGCTGTTGTACTTTGATGGAAAACATTACCGTCAAATCGCGTGGGTGGTGATGCCCAATCATGTCCACACCTTAATCGAGACGTTTGAAGGGTATCCCCTATTTGACGTCATCCAATCGTGGAAGTCCTATACGGCCAAGCAAGCCAACCATATTTTGGGGCGCACAGGACAATTTTGGTATCGGGACTACTTCGACCGTTATATTCGTGACGAACAACATTTTTGGGCAGTGGTCAATTACATTCACAATAACCCTGTCAAAGCCGGTTTGGTCAGTGATCCTACCGACTGGCCTTTCAGCAGCGCAAGATTCTGGGAAAATAACGGAACGCCGTCATCTTGACGGCATGATGCCAGCAAGATGCTGGCGTTCCAATGCATGCGTACTTCTGGAGGAGTATACCTATGAAACCAATCACCGATGGTCCCATTTCTCCGAATTTCAGGCCAGTCCCCTTTGCGGGTCATATCCATTTGGATGATTTGTCAGAAAGCACTGCAATCTCCACTGAGATGGCAGCGGCTGTGCAGCACGCACCGGGTGGCGAGTGCGTCGCCTGGGGCATCCCTTTCGAAGTTGGCAAGGTCGTAGTCGTCAGCGACGTACCCGTCTCAGTGGCCCTACCGCCGACGCAGGCGCGTTGGTTTGTCTTTATGCATACGTCGGACGTGCGACCGCTTGAGCGTGATGCTACCGGTTTCATCTCCCCGACGCGCGGCGCCGGGCAGCTCAACGAGCACGCCGCCAATTATGTACTGCTCTACGAGGACGGCGCGGAGGCGCGGGTAGAGATCCGCCGTCGCCACCACCTGGGTACGTTCCGGCGCGGGTGGGGCGAGAACTGCTTCCAGGCGGTGGCGCACCACAAACCGCATCCATTGCGCGCGCCGCACGAGCAGTTGAGCGACGGGTGGGGCTGGAAGCAGACGCGCGCGGCGGCAGGCGATGAAGGCCCGTGGGTGAATTGGCTGTGGGCGTGGGAGAACCCGCATTCTGAAAAAGCGGTGGTCGGTGTGCGCATCGAGCCGGTGGCCGGGACTGTGGTCGTCTCGGCGATTTCGGCGGGGAGCGCGACGGATCAACCCCTGCGGTGGCTGTCACGGCGGAAGGCGCTGCTTGTACTGCCGGAAGGTGTGGAATTCGCACCGGAACTGAACAACGAAGGCTTGCTGGCGCAGATACAGCTCGATATGGGCCAGGTGATCTCGGCGTCGCCGCGTCTGGTGTATCCAAACGCGACGTGGGGTGATTCGTACAACAATCAGGTTCCAGAGATGTCGGAGTGCGAGGTGTTGATCGAGTACACGGCGCATCCCGACGCGAATTTCCATCTATGGGATGGTCGGGTAGTTCCGGTTGCAGACCTGTCAGGTTTGGAAAACCTGACAGGTCTCTTGGGGTCTGTCGCCCCTGCCACCCAGCGTGTCAATCTCAAAGTCGTCGAAAAGGACAGCGGCAAGCTTGTTGCCGTCAAGTTGCACATCCACGGGGAGGCGGGCGAATACCTCGCGCCGGTGGATCGCCACCGCATCATCAACCCGTCGTGGTTTGAGGATTACAGCGTCGATTTTGCGCACCGGGGCCTTCACCAGTGTACGTACATTACCGGCGAGACGATCATCGACCTGCCGATGAGCAGAGTGTATATTGAGGTCTCGAAGGGTTTCGAAATCCGCCCGGTGCGAAAAGTCATCGGGGTGACGGCCGAGACGACCGAGATCGAAATCGAAATCGAGAAAGTGCTGCCCTGGCGCGAGAAGGGCTGGGTGACGGCGGATACCCACGTCCACTTCCTCTCGCCGATGTCGGCGCTGCTGGAAGGCGCAGGCGAAGGCGTCAACGTCGTCAACCTGCTGGCGAGCCAGTGGGGCGAGTTGATGACCAACGTCGGCGATTTCGACGGCAAGAACACCTGGGGGAGCCGTGAAAATGGCGGCGACGGTGAGTACCTCGTCCGCGTGGGGACGGAGAACCGTCAGCACGTGATGGGCCACATCTCACTGCTGGGTTATCGCGGCGGGATCATCGCGCCGATGACGACGGGCGGACCGGACGAGTCCGCCATCGGCGATCCCATCGAAATCCTGCTCACCGAGTGGGCGCGGCAGTGCAAACGGCAGGGCGGTCTTGTGGTGCTGCCGCACTTCCCCAACCCGAGGGCCGAACACGCTGCGAGCATTATCAGCGGCGACATCGACGCTGTGGAGATGACATCCTGGGGCAATCTATACGGCGGCATCAACCCGTACAGCTTGTCGGACTGGTACCGCTACCTGAACTGCGGCTATCTGGTCCCGGCGGTGGGCGGGACGGACAAGATGTCGGCGGATACGGCGGTGGGGACGGTACGCACGTACGCGCACGTCCCGGCGAGACAGCCGTTCACCTACGATGCGTGGATGGACGCCGTCCGCCGCGCCGAAACCTTCGTCACTTACGGGCCGCTGCTAGAATTCGCCGTCGATGGCAAGCCGATGGGCAGCCGCATCCCGATGACGTCGAATGGTGGCACGGTCGATGTGGTCTGGCAGGTTGCCAGTGTCACAGTGCCGGTATCGCGCGTGGAGTTGGTGGTCAACGGCGAAATCCGCGAGAGCGTGGCGGTCGATGCGGGGCAAGCGTCCGGGACGCCGCTCAGCGGCTCGTGGTCGGTCAAGATCGACCGCAGCTCGTGGTTAGCGCTGTTGGTGCGCGGTCACTATGCTGACAAGCCGGAGATCATCGCCGCGCATTCGTCGACGGTGATGGTAGACGTCGAGGGTTCGCAGATGCTCGCGGCGGCGGATGCCGTCACGATCCTGGAACAGATCGAGGGTGCACTGGCCTACCTGGATACCGTGGGCACGCGCGCGGAGGATCGTGCGTACAAGCGGATGCGCCTGGTGTTGGAATCGGCCCATCGCAGCCTGCATAATCGCATGCACCGCCTCGGCTATTACCACAATCACACCCCGGTGGAGGATCACCCGGCGCATCACTGAGTACAAGTATGGTTGTTATGTGGTTTTTCTCTATCTGACAGGATTGACAAGATTTTCAGGATAAGGCTTAACAAATCAGGTAGTCCATTTCATCCTGTTGATCCTGTAAATCCTGTCAGAAAGCTTACGCTCGGGCTGGTCTCCTGACCGTGCCCGTTTTTTCATTCCACCCGCACCCGTGTTAGAACGACGGTTTTGGCGGGCATTTGGCCCTTTTCCCATACGATGGGCAGATGTTCCAGTTCACCTTCGGCGTTCACGTGGTAGATTGCCAGTTGCAGGTTGTAGACGCCCGGTGTGACGTCGGCGGCGATGTTGAGCGCGCGCGGCTCGTCGATGGTCTGTCCCACCTGCCACGAGGATGTCGGCGCTGCGCCGTCGAGTGGCCAGGCATCGGATTGGGCGGCCTTGTTCCATTGCGCGTCGATAAGCTGCACGGAAATGGTGTAATCGCCGTCAATGGACGCCGCGCAGCGCCAGTGTAGTGTCGCTTGAAGTGTCTCTCCGCGCGGCACAATCACGTCGCTCAGATCATAGTCGGTAAGCACGATGCCTTTGCCGAAAAACACCTCTGTCGATTCTGCCGCCTCACTTAACCACACGTCGCCGAAGGTCACGATGTCCCCCGTGGGCATAACTGTGAACGGGGGATCAGCTTGCAACGGCAACCGCGTACCTGTGGCGGTCCCGTACATCCCCACGGCAAAGGCCAGACTGTCGGGCGCGTAGGCCAGCGGGGAGATAGCGATTTCGTAGTGCTCGATCCAGGTGTGACCCGGTTCCAACCACGTCGTCGAAAGCAGGCCGCGTCCGGGGAACGTGTCGCGCTGCGCGATGATGCGTTCATCTTCACCTAAAACGTGGATAAAGAGGCTGTGGTCGGCGGTAGTGGGCGCGAGCGCCATCCATTGCAGTGTCAGACCAACGGTGTCTCCGGGAATGGTGCTGCGCCGGTCGATCTGGAACCCAGTCAACCGCAGCACGTTGCCGAAGTCCGTGCGCAAGGGTGGGGTGGTCAGCGTGTCGCGTGTCGCTCGCGGTGGCGCGTACGCCGGGACGATCCACACAGGCAAGGCGATCAGGCAGAGAGCGAAGAGGAAGGTGGGTAGCGAATAGCGAATAGCGAATAGCGAATGACGAATGACTCTCGATAGGGTGCTGTTTGTGATTCGTAATTCGTAATTCGTTATTGGCAGTGCCAACGCCAGCGACCACATCGGTATCGCGGAGAAGATGAGGCGGCCCTGCGAAGACCAGGTGATCGTCGCCCAGCGAATCCATGAGACGAAAACGGCGACAGGCCACGCCCATGCCAACGCCCGCGCCGCAGTCAGTTCGTCCCAGGCAAAAGGCCAGAGAGTGGTAATCGGGGATTGGTATCTGGGGGTTGGGGACGGCGGCAAATCGCTGCTTGAACTCGGAACTTTCAACTTTGAACTTTCAACTTTCAACTTCGGATTAACCACCCACAACCCAAAACCCACAACCAAATTAATCCCCGCGAGGATGGCGAAGAGATTGAGCACGGTGTAAATCCACCTCGGCATCGGCACGTTGAGGCCGCCGAAGTTGCCCCAATACCCGGCGGCGAAGGCGAACCGCTCGGCCCACAGTTGCGCCAGGTCTGCGGTCACGTCGCGCGTGCCGAGGACGGCGTAGAAAGCGTTCAGTCCCAGCCAGTCACCGTAAAGCTGAAAGTTCCTGTAGAACCACCAGCCGGAGATGGCAAGCGCGGGCAGGAGGATGAGGATAAGGTTGCGTAGGGCGTGAAACGTGATTTTGGGGAGTAAGGAGTAAGGAGTAGGGAGTAAGGGAGCGTGATGCGTGATTTCCAATTCGCCCATTCGTTCATTCGCTGATTCGCCCATTCGCCATTTGAGATTCTGCCACGTTCCCCAGGCAATCGTTGCTACAGCAAACGGCAACAGGGCAATCGCACTTGCCTTCGTCAGTAACCCCAATCCAATCGCTACACCCAACAGAAAATGACGCAGGATGCATGATTCATGATTCTTGCCTCTTGCTTCTTGCCCCTTGCCTCTTGCCTCTTGCCCCTTTACCAGCCGAATCATCATCAATAACGCCAGCGAGCACAGCGGAATGACCAGGTTGTCGTTGTTCACCGAAGCACTGACGAACAGGTACATCGGCGTGAAGGCGTGGATGGCGGCAGCGATTAGGGCGAGTTGTGGCTGTTCAGGGAACAATTCGCAGACAAGCGCCCAGGTGAGGTAGACGGCCCACGTCCCCAGGAGTACGGAGAAAATTCGCACAATGTGAATGGCCAGCACCACGCCGCGCCAGGGGAGACGTTCCAGCGCCGGGTTGTGGACGACCAGATTGGGATTGCTGCTGTCGGGCATGACCTCGCCGGCAGCCACGTGCGGGTTGAGGTGGCGGACGGTGTCCAGATCATAAGGGGACGCCGTGGGTGAAGTGTCGATCCAGGTGGTGAGTGCGGCAGCCAGCGCGTAGTAGAGCGGCGGCTGGCTGGCTTCCTGGCGCCACGGGCCACTGGATGCGCCCGGTTCGAGCGGCTGCACCGGCAGGATCCAGGTGCGAGCCAGATGTTCGACCATCGGATAGTGCCACACTTCGTCGGAGGCTTCGAAGATGGGGACGAAGGCGCTGTAAAGCAGCCCTAGCACGGTGAAAGCAACCAGGATGACGTACAGGGCAACGGGAGGAGGTCTCCTCGTTACATCAGTGGTTTTCTGAACTGCTGAAGCGGTCACGGCTTTGATATCGTTCACGAAACCGTCGCGTCTGTGTTGCCGGAAGACTTCCGAACCAATGTACGGAAGAACTCCGCTGTGCGCGCCGCGATGCGTTCCCAGGAAAACTCACGTGACAACTGTGCAGCCTGCTGGCCGATGTCGGCGCGCATGCGTGGCTCCATCCACAGGAGGCGCAGAGCGTTGGTGAGTGCTGTGGCGTTTTCCGGCGGGATAAGCATCACATTCTTCCCGTGTTGCAGTTGTGGTGTTTCCACTTGCGGCGTGGTGGTGACGATGGCATTGCCGTGCGCCAGCGCCGCGTGGAGCGTCCCGTGTCGCAGGCTTGCACCGCCGCGATAGGGCAGTGCGCAGATGTCAACGGCAAGGAGCGCGGCGGAAACTTCGGCGGGCGTAGTGAATCCGGTGCGCTGCACGTGCGTGCCAAGGCCGGCCTCTTCGATCCGCGCATCGATCTCGTCGGCGTAGCGTGTGTTGGTACTGTCACTCGATCCCGTCCGCCCGCCAATGAAGAGCAAATGCGCCGGTAGTCCGGCTGTGACCAGTTGGCCGAGTGCCTCAATCAGCGTTTCGACGCCTTTGCCACGATTCAGGAAGCCAAAAAAACCGATGAGCATATCGTTGGGATAGATGCCATACGCAGCACGCCATGCTACGCGATTGTAGCCGGCGGGTGGCTGCTGCGCGATGTTGCTGCCAATGGGGATCAGGCGCGTCGGCGGGAGTAAGCGTTCCATAGCGCCAGTGATCGCTGTGTAGTCATCGCCGTTGGTGACGATAACGCCGTCGGCGTGTTGGGCCAATTGCCGCACGGACCACTGGCGCAGCGGTCCGGCCTTGGGAAACAGGTAGGGCGGCAGCAGATCGTGATACGTTACCACGATAGGAGCCGTAAGGTGTCGTTTGTGCAAGCGCGGGTAGAAATTGATCCCACCGCGCATTTGGTAGGCCGCGGCCTGGTACTGGATGTTCACCACATTGAGGGACAGTCTATTGATCCAGTTGGTGATGTCCTTGTGAGCTTTTCGATCCCAGTCATAGATGTCCCTGTAGACCGTTATCCCTGCTTCCTCGATAGGACTGCGCTGGCGGTCATCCATCCGCGTGGTCAGGATGTGAATCTCATGCTCGCCTGCGTGCAGCGCTGTCCCGAGTGCACGAGTGAAGTCACCCACGCCGCCTTCTAAGGGAGGGTATTCTCCGGTGATTATCCCGATGCGCATGCCAGTTTCTCCTGAGAATTAGAAACTAGAAGTGAGGAATTGTGGTGCTATTCGCTCATTCTGTGACCGTTATTGTAAACGGTAAACGGAAAAAGTCACTTTCACGCAGGAGCACAGGTTTTAAGAATTGAGTAAAATACGGCAACCTGTAACAAGAAATGAGAGTAGGATGTGTATTCACGCCTGACCATGGACAGTATCCATCATTGACGCTTGGCAGGCTAACTTTAAGCAAATTATCATGCATTGCGTCTCACTTAGGGCAATACCTAAAACCTGTGCTCCTGGTCATTTTCACGTACAATACGGGTACTTGGCGCAATATTCTGTCCCGCGGGCAAGCAAAGCTGCTGTTTTGTGGTAAACTTTCGCCTGTCTGTTGGAGGAAGTCGATGATGGTATTCGCTAAACCATTTTTTCTCTATATAACTGTTACGCTCATCGCTTTGCTGTTGTGTGGATTGTTGCTCTCCGGTAATCTTCATCCCGACCAGCGGATACTTTTACCACTCGATGATTCCTATATCCATTTACAATATGGCTGGCAAGCGGCACAGGGGCATTTTTTGCAATATAACACCGGCGATCATCCCAGCACAGGCGCGACTAGCCTGCTTTACATGCTGCTCATTGCACTTGGTTTCTCCCTCGGCGTGAGTCGCGATGCTATGCCTGTTGTGATCTTGTCGGTGGGCGCAGTGTGTTTCGCATCATCCGCTGTCCTGATTACCGATGCCGGGAGACGGCTGGCAGAGCGGCTTGGCTTGCCCGTGACGTTGGTCAGTGTTTTATCGGGGCTGTGGTTTGC
Organism: Anaerolineae bacterium; assembly: GCA_016934645.1. The sequence goes on along the minus strand of JAFGSL010000288.1, from coordinate 20,576 downwards.
CGGGAGTGGCTGGATGGCATGGGCGTTTTTGAGCGGGATGGAAACCGGCTTGCTGATGTTGTTCATCAGCGGCGCTTTGTGGGCTGTGCTGGCACGCCGCGCCGTGGTAGCCGCCCTGTGCACTGCTCTGGCCGCTCTCACACGCCCGGAAGCGGCATTGTTAGGGGCAGCTATCCTTTGTGCCGAAGTCATCTTTGCTGATGCCTGGGAGCCGGACCGCAAACGCCGCTTACTCTTCGCCGGGTTGCCCCTGTTGGCCGTGTTCATCTCGCCGATATTTAACCGGTTGGTCGCGGGCGGCGCCAGCGCAACGGGTTTCCTTGCTAAATCGTGGTTCACAGTCCAACCCACCTATCTCGATGTCATCATCCGGCAGCTTGTTGGAACGTGGCTCGAGCTAGTTGTGGGTTTGATGGGCGGCTTGTCAGCGGATGGGCGTTGGCATACGTTTCCGCTGCTGCAAGTGTGGGTTGTCACTGGATTACTCGCCGCCAGGAAAGATAGGCTGGCCTGGCGCAGTGTATGTGTGGCTGTTCTGTGGGCCGGCGGATTGCTTGCTGCGACGAGTACACTGCAGACTGCCACTTGGCACCATTACCGTTATCAAATGCCGGCTTATCCGGCTTTGGTCCCTGTGGGCGTAATCGGCTTAGTGTGGCTCGTCGCGCGATATATCGCGCCTATGCTACCGCGCTACCCGGCTGGGGGATATGTGCTCTTGCTCCTTGTCGCGTGCGTTTGGTCGGCCTATTCCGCGTTGAACTTCGCGCGCGCCTATACGCGTGATGTCTATACGATAGCTCGCATGCAAGTCGTGCTTGCGGATTGGGTACGTGATCATCTATCACTTGATGCACGTATCGTAGTTCACGATGTCGGCGCGATTCGTTTTCTTGGGGGACGGCACACTGTTGACTCGGTGGGCTTGACGACCGCCGGGAGTGTGAATGCGTATCGCAATGGTCCCGGCGCGCTTTACGAGTTTTTCGCGGCGTTGCGCCCGGATTACTACGTCGGTTATCCAAGTGTAGCTCCGCCCTATTTTGGGATATCGACTGCATCTGCCCTGTTTGGCCAGGAACTCTTTGCTGTATATCTGCCAGACTACTCACCCTATGTCAGTGCGATGGACACGCAACGGGTTACTCGTCCTGATTGGTCGATCGCTGATTTAACCCTGCTGCCGCAACAGCCCGACATCGTCGCGCGTGTGGCGGCGCTTTCACTCGTAGACGCACTGAACATCGCCGATTTGACAGACGAACAGGCGCATGCCTATGCCTGGCGAAACGCCAGTCGGGTTCCTGGCTTTATCAGTGATGCCCGTTATATGACCTATTGTCAGGCGCCGCTCGTTGCGCTCGCCGATGGCGGGCGGATACTTGATGGCGAACTATCCTTCACTGTGAACACGAACCCTCAGCAAGCATTGCTGCTCGTTGGGCGCTTTCACCAAATGACAGATGTCGAGCTCGAAGTGTGGATTGATGACGTTGCAGCCGGCGAGTGGCGCTTGCCTGCGCTTCCCGGCGAATGGCTGGAGAGCGCCTTCTCTATTCCTGCGCATCTAGTGAGTCGCAACACTTGCCGCGTCACTTTGACGGTCAAATCTGTGGAAGCGGTCTCTCGCCTCAGTCCTTTCTATTTTTGGGTCTATCAGGGTGATCTCGCTATGGGTGTAGCAATACCTGCTACGCGGATGAGCATTGATTTTGGAACCGTGGCGCGTCTGATAGGGTATGACCTGACGAAAACCACGTTTGCGCCGGGAGATACACTATCGCTCACGTTGTACTGGCGCGCTTTACAGCCTTCTCCGGCTCATTGGCACATCTTTGTCCATCTTATGGATCCACACAACGATACAACGTCTGGCATCGTTGCCCAAAGAGATGCTGCTCCGCGCGCTGGGACGTATCCCTTCTGGGTATGGCAACTGGATGAAGTGGTGAGCGATACGCTGACCTTGACATTGCCGCTCGATGTTCCGCCCGGCGAGTACGCGTTGCTTTTGGGAATCTACAACCTGGACACCGGAGAACGCGCGTCCATTGATCATGTGTTGGATTTTGGGACCGATCGCCTTTTGTTATCCCGTATCAGGGTTCATTGAGTATTCCCTCAAGTGACGGCGCGCGCTATACGTTTCATTCAAAAATAGAACTGTTACTGCCACTTTTACGATAATGTTTTTTGCGTCTACAATAAGGTTCCATCAGAGTTGAAAGGATGAGTAGAGAGGGCTTGTCCCTTGATCTTGCTATTGTATAATACGCTTAATTGAGCGGATAAGGAGATGATTTCATGAAACAGCGAATGGTGTTATTGATTGTGACAGTGATGTTGATGACGGCGCTAGGTTGTTCTCTCTTTTCAGGTGGTGGGACGAGCGATGGTGGAGCGACCAGCTCGGGCGATTTCGAAATCAAGGTTGTCAATGAGTCTCCTGATGAAATCTGTTATGTGTTGATCTCAAGCAGTGAAAGCGACCAGTGGGGTGAGGATTGGCTCGGTGGCGATGAGACCATCGCGTCGGGTGATAGCAAAACGTTCACCGTATCTGCTGGGGAACACGATATCCAACTTGAAGGCTGCGATGAGGCCGTGCTGGAGACCGGATGGTTCATCGATGATGACACCACGGTCACTGTGGGGGATTCGCGCGCCACCTCGCGGCTATTTGTGGACAACACATCGGATACGGAAGCCTGCTACATCTTCATTTCACCTTCCAGCGGCGATGAGTGGGGCGATGATCAGATGGGTGAGAACGAAACCATCATGCCTGGCAGGACGCGTATCTTCTACGTGCGCCCAGGTATCTATGACCTGATGGCAAGCGACTGCGACGACAACACTATGGCCGAACAGTATGAAGTGGACCTTTCATCCGATCAGACATGGACGCTGTATAACGAGTAAGGAGTACACAATGCCTGCGGTAATCGTAAAACCTGGAATTTACTGGATCGGCGTCAATGACCGGACAACCGACCTTTTCGAGGGCCTATGGCCAATCACCAGCCAGGGTGTCTCGTACAACGCCTACGTGATCGATGGGGAGAAGAAAGTCCTCGTGGATGCGGCGAAGGATATCAAGAGCGATGCATTGCTCGACCAGATTGGCGAGGTCTTCGATCCGGCACTGTTGGATTATATCGTGGTCAACCATATGGAGCCGGATCACACGGGTGTACTTCGCACGCTGCGCCGTATCGCGCCGAACGTCACGTTCCTCTGCACCAATCGCGCAGTGAAGCTGCTGGAGAATTACTACCAGGTGACGGATAACGTCCATGTGGTTGAGGATGGCGAAACGTTGGATCTTGGTTCGCACCAGCTACAATTTCACATCACACCGATGGTCCACTGGCCTGAGACGATGGTGACTTATGAAACGACCCAGCGCGTTGTGTTCTCCTGTGATGCCTTTGGCGGTTATGGCGCGCTACAAGGTGCGATTTTTGACGATCAGTGCACATCGCCGGAATATTATGAAAACGAGGCTTTGCGCTACTACGCCAACATCGTGGCCCTGTTCCCCAAACCTGTAATCAGAGCCATCGACAAGCTGGCTGGTGTTCCCATCGATGTGGTTGCGCCTTCGCATGGCCTTATCTGGCGCAAGAATCCAGGGCGGATCATCGAACTGTATCAAAAGTGGGCTAACTACGCGCTTCAAGGCCCTGATGTGGGCGTGACGCTTCTCTACGGAACGATGTACGGCAATACGGAGAAGATGGTCGAGGCCGTGGCAGCGGGTGTCGCGCGCGCAGGTGTTCCTATGGATATCTTCGACGTGCGCCACATTCACGCCAGCTACATCCTCTCCTCGGTCTACACTCGCAGTGGCGTGTTGATCGGCGCGCCCACGTATGAAGGGGAACTTTTCCCACCGATGGCGCACGTACTAGATATGGTGAGTCGCAAGCGCATCCAAAATCGCAAGGCCGCCTACTTCGGCAGCTTCGGTTGGAGTGGGGGAGCACGCCGCGAGATCACGCAGTGGGCCGAGAAGCTCAAGTGGGAGTTGACCGAAGCCTGGGAGTTCCCTGGCGGCGCGAAGCACCAGGATTTACTCAAGGCGGAGGAACTGGGCTTTAACTTTGCCCAATCGCTCAAGTGATAGAGAAAACCTGGCGAAGGTGTGCGAACAAAACTGTCATCAGTTTTGTTCGCCTCAACCTTCGCCAGGTTTTTTGTATTCAGACGTTTGAGCTTCCTGATGTAATTTTCTGGATAGCCTCGGGCAATGCGCTGACCACATCGCTGGCCGCCATGCCCGCTGTGCCCAGGCGCTCACGAACGATTTCCCCTGCCAGGCCATGCAGATAAGCTCCAGCAACGGCCGCCTTGAACGCCTCAAGCCCTTGCGCCCGCAGTGCGACGATGGTGCCCGCCAGAACGTCGCCCGTCCCCGCTGATCCCAATCCCGGGTTGGCAAAGGGCAGCAGCGCAGCTTCCCCATTCGGCGCAGCAATGACGGTGAACGCGCCTTTGAGCACGACGACATGTCCCCACGCAGCGGCGCTGGTCTGCGCGATGCGTAACCGGTCGGCTTGAACTTCCGCCGTCATTTTCCCGGTAAGGCGGGCCATCTCTCCGGGGTGGGGGGTGAGGATTGTCTCTGGTGGCAACAGGCTATGCCAGTCAGGGATGTCGCTCAGGATGTTCAGGCCGTCTGCATCGACGACCAGCGGTGGCAGAGTCGGGCGTTCCTCTTCGGATTTGGACTCACTCGGCGCGAAGCCGGTACTGCGTTTCCTCGCATCTAATCCAAGAAGCCGGCGTATAAAGCTGGTGGTTTCCGGCGCGTGGCTTAGTCCAGGCCCGATAAGCATAGCCGAATATGCGGGCTTGTACTCGCCGGACGAAGACTTGCTCCCGATCTTTTCAACCAGCGGTGCGGCCGCATGCCCATCCAAAACGCCGAGCGTGTGCGGTAGCAAGATGTAGACGACTTCGGGCAATGCTGGAACGATGGCCGGGTGCAACATATGGGGAATTGCCAGTGTGACCAGGCCGGTCCCGGCGCGCACCGCCGCCGAGGCAGCCAGGAGCGCGGCCCCTGTGTAATTGACCGAACCAGCAGCGATCAGCGCCTTGCCAAACGTGCCCTTGTGCGCATCCAGCGAACGTAATGGCAGCCATTTTCGGATAGTTTCGGGCGTGGCGATGGTGGTGCCTCTGCTTGGAATTTCAACGTGCTCCGGGATACCGATGTCGGCCACCAGCAGTTCGCCCACGTATTCCGCGCCAGGAAGTGCAAATTGCCCCCACTTCGGCACGGCGAAGGTCACGGTGAGGTGCGCTTTAAGTGCCAGCGGATCGATTGTGCCGCTGTCGAAATCCAGCCCTGAAGGCCCATCCACAGCGACGATCAATGGCCGCGGTAACGTGGGCTTTGGTGGTCGATTTAGGGGCGTTAACGGGTCGATAGCGATTTGCGCCAATCCGGCTTTTACGTTTCGTAGCACGTCAGCGATGACGCCACGCAAGGGCGGTTTCGCGCCAATCCCAAGCAGACTATCCAGGATAACGTGAGTCTGTGCGACCAAGTGGCGCAGCGTTTCGCACTGCGGATCGTCTTGTGCATAAACGATCTTCACCCCACATGCCTGTGCTTTCTTGAACACGGCATCCTCTTCGGGATCGCGTTTGCTGGTTAGGTAGGCGGTGACGTGAGCGCCGGAGTCATGCAGCAAGCGCGCGGCGACCAGCCCGTCCCCGCCATTGTTGCCCGGCCCTACGAGAACGAGGATGCGCCGCCCTTTGATCGGCATGTGCTGTACTACTGCAATCGCCAGGCTTTTGCCGGCCTGCTCCATCATTTGCGCGTAGCTGTAACCAGCCAGGTCAGCGGTTGATTCCAGAGCGCGCATTTCGGATATGGACAGGATGCGCATGGAGCCTCCTTAACGCGCCACGCTATGGCGGCTATGGCGCGTGCTATTTATGGCGTATGCCACTCTGCGGGCTTACTCGCCTACCAGCGTTGTCCATGGGCCATGAATGCCCTCTTCGGTCACACCGTAGTAGACGTGCTGCGTGTCGCCGACCTTCTCTACCAGATCGTAACGCATCTGCGAACTGAATTCCCGCTGTTTCCAAATCCCGATGTTGCCCATCCAGCGGACCTGGCTCGGTTTGACGGGATTGTTTTCAGCCTCGTCGATGGCGTAGCGCCAGAGACGACGGGCCGAGTTGCGGGTGACGTTGCTGACCAGATTGCCGTTGCGCAAGTCACGCATGGTATAGTAACGCACATTGTTCCGCGTTTCCACTGTGGCGATTTCGACGCCTGTGCGCGGTGGATCAATGGGAGTCGCGCTCGGTAGCGTGTCCTCCTCGGCTTTTTCTTTCTGGCGAAGCGCTGGCGTATCAGCGGCATGGGTTTTCTCTAGACTACGGCGCACCAAGTCCACGATTTCATCGCGTACGGCTGGTGTGGTTTCGGCCTCGCTGCGGATGTAGATTTCGCTTTCGTCCAGGGTGTAGGGTGGATTTTCACCGCGCGGCACGACCACGCGCACGACCTTGATGTTTTGAGTTTCCTGCACGTCTATGGTAACCGGCATCGTGGGTGTGATGCGCGTTTCGAGTTCCGTTTTAAGGGCGTTAATCACTCGCGTAGGCGTGTTGCCCACGCCTACAGGCGCTACCTTTGCATCGGCGGAGACGCCTACGTAGAGTGTCCCGCCGTTCGTGTTGGCGAAGGCACAGACATCGGCCACAATCGCGTCGAGGTATCCGCCACGCTTGTTGTATCGCTCGTGGAAGTCCTGCACGATGTTTGGACCTTCCGTCCGGGCAGCCTGAATGTGATCAAAGGGATGGGCTTCGGCGCGGTAGGGACGCGTGCGGGCAAAGTCGTCGCCCGTCAAGACGGTGTACAGCGCCGGAAAGGTTGGCTCATCCAGTAGAATCTCGGTGATGCGGTCTCCGACGCCAGGATTGCGTGGGTTGTTGGGATCGCGCGACAGGCGGTGCGCATCCGAACCCTGGATGCAACGCATACGGCGCGGATATTCGGGCTTGGAGCCATCGAAGAAACGCACGGTGGTTTTCTTACCGACTTTTTCTAGGTCGGTGACTTCCAGGGCGTGCAGATTGGGATCCTGGGTGAAAGCAATGCGTGTCTGTCCTCCAAAGCGAATGCCTTGTAGCGCAACGCCGTGCGACGAGTTCGCATGCGCTGCGATAACAAGCCCGCCCGCGTCAGCAATCATCTGGTAGGCAGTCAAGACATCAACGGTTGCGCCGACTTCGGTGGCCCCTTCATCCAGTTTATCCTCAGGGACGTTCATCTGCAAGAGTAAGAACTCCAACTCTCGGACGGACGTATCTGGTGGGAAAATTCCTAGAATATGGAAGCCAAACGTGGCAGTGAACTCAAACCCGGTGAGCAGGAGGAGTTTATCCTGTAAGCGGCGATATTCCTGAAGCTTTTTTTCCTCTTCAGGCTTTAAGCGGTTGAGGCGCTTGAGCAACTCGAGATCATCGATTTCCTCAAGCATCTGCTTATATCCAGCTACGGTATTGTGATCGGTAAATGCGACGATGTCCAGGCCTCGTCGCTCGGCCTCTTGCAAAACCTCAAGGTAGGTTACATTCTTCTGTTGATGATCTGCTGATGCTGGGGTATGCACATGCAGATCCATCTTGTACCATTGGGCATTAGGCTGCATTTTCTTTTTACGCCTTCTTCTAGTCATTATTACGTGTTCAAACCTCTACTTTACTTGTGCGATCATCGCGCTAATATGGTCAAGGAGCTCATTAGGGCGGAATGGCTTGAGAATGAAGCCCTCTGCTCCCAATTTCTTACATTCAAGCTCGCGATCCATACCGGAGGTGACGAGAACCGGGACCATTTTTAGAGCCGGATCACTTTTCAAGGTGCGCAGTGCATCCATCGAATTGCCCCCGGCAAGATGATAGTCCATCAAGATCAGCGTCATCTCTTCTGCCTGGGCAGCCGGCACAATATCCTCAGGTCGGGTTACAGCAACCACTTCGTTGCCTTCCATCTCAATAAGCGTTTTGAGTAGTCTGAGCATCATTTTGTCGTCATCGGCAACGAGTATTTTGGACATATAAACCCCTTATCCAAGCGCGCGAATTCTATCTTTAGAGGTTATTGTACCACATTTGATATATTTAGTATAATAGCTATTGATTTATTTGTGATGCTCCTTGTCATCTAGGGTTTGTTCGCTATAGTATGAATACAACTAGGCTGTTGTTTATTCTATCTTTATTTTTCTCAGTTCTTATATATAAGGAGAGACCAATGGATCGTTTTGTTGTTGTGACGGATAGTACGGCCAATTTGCCGCCCGAGTTAGTATCAGAGTATGATGTACCGATGATTCCTCTGACGGTACATTGGGGCGAGGAAACGTACTTGGATGGTGTCTCGTTGGATGCGTCGACGTTCTACAAATGGCTTCAAGAGCGCGAGGCGTTCCCGACGACGTCGCAGCCCTCCCCTGGAGCATTTATCGAGTTCTTCTTGAGTGTGGCGAAGAAGTACGAAACAACGAATATTCTGGGAATTTTCATCTCTGCTGAGTTGAGTGGAACATTGGCTTCAGCGATACAGGCGAAAAATGAGTTGCCAAATCTAAACCTTGCGTTGGTGGATTCTCGTTCGACGTCGATGGGTTTGGGAATGCAAGTGTTGGCCGCAGCTCGTGCCGCGCGAGAAGGCCAACCGCTCGAGATTGCAATCGAACGGGTGTTGCACGTCCGTGATAATATGCACATCATTTTCGCCGTGGATACATTGGAATACCTGCACCGTGGTGGGCGCATCGGCGGTGCGGCACGCTTGTTGGGCACTGCCCTCAATCTCAAACCGGTCTTGCAAATCGAAGAGGGTAAGGTCATGCCTCTAGAGAAGGTGCGCATGCGCCGCAAGTCCCTGCAGCGGTTAGTGGAGATTGTCAAAGAGCGGGTTAATGGTCGGCATCTGGGGGGGGTGGCTATCATTCACTCTCAGGCTGGTGAGGATGTAGAGCTGGTGGAGGGCTGGCTCAGAGAGCTTTTTGCTCCAGAGGTTATGTATAATACGATACTGACCCCTGTGGTCGGAACTCATGCCGGTCCAGGGACGATTGGAGTGGCTTTCTACGTGGAAGATTAAAGCCCTGTCCTAAAACTCTTGCGAGAGTTTCCGGACAAATACGAATCACAGAGATTTTGTTTGACTTCAGCCTAGATGATAAGGTGCAGCGCACACGATTGCGCCGGGACATTCGTTCCTACTGTAAGTGCGTTGCACCTGTTTGACTTATGGAGAATGGACCTATGCGTATGGTGGAATTGATCGAGAAGAAACGTGATGGCGGGGTACTGACGACGGAGGAGATTAACTTCTTCGTCCAGGGGTACACAGACGGAACTATACCAGACTATCAGGCATCGGCATTGCTGATGGCGATTATGTTGCGGGGGATGGATGATCGCGAAACCGGCGATCTGACGCTCGCGATGGCATATTCTGGGGAAGTGTTGGACTTGAGTGACGTTGCGCCTTTTGTTGTTGACAAACATTCGACTGGAGGTGTTGGAGATAAAGTAAGTCTGGTGGTGATTCCCGTTGTCGCAGCATGTGGCTTGCCGGTAGGGAAAATGTCGGGGCGCGGGTTGGGATTCTCCGGCGGCACACTGGATAAACTGGAATCCGTGCCTGGCTATCGTACAAATTTGACTGTGGACGAATTCAAGGCCCAATTGGCACAAATCGGCATCGTGCTCACCGGGCAGTCGGCCAATCTCGCGCCTGCGGATGGCAAGCTCTACGCGCTGCGCGATGTAACCGGCACCGTGCCCAGTATGCCGCTGATCACCAGCTCGATTATGAGCAAGAAAATCGCGGGCGGAGCGGACGCCATTCTGCTGGATGTTAAAGTGGGCAGCGGCGCGTTTATGAAGACTTTGGAATCCGCGCGGGCGCTGGCTGAAGGGATGGTGCGCATCGGGCAGATGCTTGGGCGCAAGGTGACGGCATTGATTTCGGATATGAACCAGCCACTGGGGTGCGCGATTGGCAATATTCTCGAAGTTCGCGAGGCCATCGATGTGCTGCACGGAGAGGGGGCGCAGGACTTTCGCGAGCACTGCGTCACTGTGGCAGCCGAGATGCTATGTCTGGGGGGCGGTAAAGCAGCGACCCTCGAAGCGGGTGAGGATCAGGTTAAGCAAGCCCTTGCCTCCGGGCTGGCATGGGACAAGTTCCGCCAGTTGATCATCGCACAGGGTGGGGATGTGCGTTACGTGGATGAACCAGACCGTTTTCCGCGGGCGGCGCTCATCGAAACCATACCGGTGTCCCAAACCGGTTATCTGGCTGAAGTACGTGCAGACGAAATCGGCATGGTCGCACTTGGGTTGGGTGGAGGGCGTGAGAAAAAAGGTGACCAACTCGATCATCGCGTGGGAATTATGATGCACTGTAAGGTGGGTGACAAAATCCAGGGTGGCGCGCCGCTCTTTACTGTCCACGCTGACGATGCGACGAAGCGAGACGAGGCTGTGCGCCGCGCTCTGCGTGCGCTCACTTTCTCGTCTGACCCGGTCGAACCTCTACCTCTGTTTTATGCCCGAATCGCATAAGACACATTCATCCAGTATCTAGCTTCCAGTCTATTGTCATTTTAGTGTAGCGTGTTATAATCTTCCTACCTGAGCCTGGAGGTAGATCAAGAATGCAGACGTATTTGAATATTGTACAAATCCTGTTGGGGATTGTACTCACTATTTTAGTGCTTTTTGAAGTGCGCAGTAGCGGTATGGGCGGCGTTTTCGGCGGCTCGCAGACCAACCTGATTCGCAAGCGTCGCGGACCTGAATTGCTGCTGTTTCGCTTAACTGCAGGGGCTTCGATCCTATTTTTCCTGGTCGCGGTTATAAACGTTTTGCTGATCGGGTAATCCTTTTCCGTACTACGAAAAGGACGGAGCCGGGGGAGTGTAAGGGAAGCATTCCTTAGGGGAGGATACCCGAAGGAAAAGATTTCCTACCTTCCTTCTTCGTCCTTTTTCTGGGTATTGCGCTTAACGTTATGTTCCGTCGAATTGGCTGGCAGATGCTTTTGGTCGGGGCGGGCTTTTTGCTCGCTGCGATGATTCTGGCGTATATGGCGACGACGTACACCACCGAATTTCGCCCGGCAAACGGAGGTACATATATCGAGAGCGTAGGGGGCTACCCACAGTCCTTAAATCCCCTGCTTAGCTTCTACAACGATGCTGACAGCGATGTTGTGGCGCTGGTGTTCAGCGGTTTGACGCACATTGGGATGTCAGGTGCGGTGGAGCCTGACCTAGCGACTGGCTGGGACATTGACCCGAGCGGGATTACGTACACCTTCAGCCTCAATCCCGGCGTCCTCTGGCATGATGGCTACTATTTCACCGCCGCCGACGTGCTGTTTACCGTCAATCTGCTGCAAGACCCCGACTATCCCGGCCCGCCTGACATCGGTGCGTTGTGGCGATCGGTCGGAGCCACCAAACTGGGCGATTACACCGTGCAGTTTGTCCTGCAAGAACCTTTTGCGCCGTTCCTGGATTACACGACGATTGGACTGCTGCCCAGGCACCTGCTGAGTGATATTCGCGCTGCTGATTTGCCCAACCTGGATTTCAATCGCCAACCCATTGGCACTGGTCCCTTCCGGTTGACTGAGACACAGACCGAGCAGGGACAGGTCACGGTGCTGACTCTCAAACGTTTCCCGCGCTATTACGGACCGGAGCCGTACTTGGAAAACATCATCTTGCGCTTCTATCCGACGGCGCGAGCGGCTTTTGAGGCGTATCAGGACGGTGTTGTGGAAGGTGTGTCGCGAATCACATTGGATATTTTGCCGCAGGCTTTTGCCGATGAAAATTTGAAATTGCACTCGGCAGAGACCTCGGAAATGGTGATGTTGTATTTCAACGAGTTGGTGACAGACACCTTGCCGTTCGGCAATACGCAGGTGCGTCAGGCGCTATTCTATGCCCTGGATCGCCAGGCCATCGTGGATACCGTGCTGATGGGCCAGGCCATTATCCCACAGACGCCATTGTTGCCCGGCACCTGGGCTTACGACACTACGGACATCCCCGCATACGCTTACGATCCGCAGCAGGCGCTTGATTTGCTGGATCAGGCTGGTTGGCGTCGCGCAACTACCGATGAATCACTACATAATGCGGGGGGGGCGACGTTTGCGTTTTCGTTGATGGCGTCAAACGATGAACAAGATTTGGTGATGGCGCGGGAAATCATCGATCAGTGGGCGCGTATCGGGATTTCGGCTACCGTTCAGGCGGTGCCATCTCTGGCGCTCAGCGGTCTGCTGGAGTCGCGCAGCTATGAAGCGGCGTTAGTTCACTTGATCATTCCTGGCGACCCCGATCCCTATCCTCTCTGGCATGAGACACAGGCGTTGCCTGGACAGGGGCAGAACTATGCCGGTTTCCAGAACCGGCGTATCAGTGAAGTTATCGAGCAGGCGCGCATCACGGTTGATCCGAATCAGCGCCTTGTGCTTTATCAGGAATTTCAGCAGTTGTTTATGACGGAGGTCCCGGCACTTCCGCTGTATGTGCCGGTTTACACGTATGCCATCGATGTTCGCGTGAGCGGCGACCAAATGGGACCGTTGATGCGGACCGGGGACCGTTTTCGCACGATCGCTGATTGGTATGTGCTGCAACGTCGGGTTGTCGCCAGTCAACAAGAGGAATGAGGATGCGCAAGTTCCCCTTCCAGTAGAGAAGGGGCTGGCGGAAAACGTCCAACGTAATGGGCCTATTTTCGCGCATTACGTTTTTGTAGTTTTTTCTCTTGTTTTTGGGCAGCTTTTATGTATAATAGCATAGACATTTGTAAACGAATTCTGGGAGGATAAAATATGGTTAAGAAATGGGTTTATCTTTCTCGCAACGGTGAGGAAGAATACACCAAAGTTCTTGGGAAACAGCCTGATCTGGCCGAAATGAAAGAGATTTTCGGCGGCAAGGGTGCTGGCTTGATGGCAATGACTGCATCGGGTGCACCGGTTCCACCAAGCTTCACGATTACGACGGAGGCTTGCGTAGAGTATATGGACAGCGACGAGTTCCCCGCAGGGATGTGGGAACAGGTGCTGGAAGCGATGAAGGACCTTGAGGCTCAGACCGGCAAGACCTTCGGGCGCGGCGAAAATCCGCTATTGGTTTCTGTGCGCTCCGGCGCGCGCCAGTCGATGCCCGGCATGATGGACACGGTTCTCAACCTGGGTCTCAATGCTGAGACCCGCGCCTCGTTGGCGAAATTGACCGGCAACGAGTGGTTCTCCTTCGACGCGTATCGCCGCTTTATCACGATGTTCTCCGATATCGTGATGGGATATAAGCGCGAGCATTTTGAGGAGAAACTGGACGAACTGAAGGCCAAAGAAGGCGTCAAGCTTGATACCGAAGTCAGCCTCGATGGATTGAAGTGGTTGGTTGATGAGTACAAGGCTATGTACAAGGCCAAGTTTGGTGAAGATTTCCCCACCGATCCCTACAAGCAACTCGAACTGTCGATCAAGGCTGTGTTCGGTTCTTGGAACGGTGCGCGTGCCATTGCCTACCGTGAGCACGAAGGCATTCCGCACGACTGGGGCACTGCTGTCAATATCTGCACGATGGTCTTTGGCAATATGGGCAATGACTCCGCGACCGGTGTTTCGTTCAGCCGCAACCCCTCCTCCGGTGAGCAGGGCCTCTATGGTGAGTTCCTCGTCAATGCACAGGGTGAAGACGTTGTTGCCGGTATCCGCACGCCGCAGAAGATCGCACGGCTCAAGGAAGTCATGCCCGAGGTTTACGCAGAGTACCTCGAGATCGTGGGTATGTTGGAAAATCACTACCGCGATATGCAGGATATGGAGTTCACCATCGAGCGTGGTAAGCTCTGGATGCTCCAGACCCGCACTGGCAAGCGCACGTCCCCGGCTGCGGTGAAGATCGCTGTGGATATGGCCGAAGAGGGCCTGATTACCAAGAAAGAGGCCGTGATGCGTGTCAAGCCGGTGGATGTCGAAATGTTGATGCGTGACACGTTCGATCCCGATGCCGAGAAGACACTGTTGGCGAAGGGGCTGAATGCCTCCCCCGGTGCGGCCGTGGGCGTGGCGATCTTTGATGCGAAACGCGCGAAGGCAGTCGCGGCTGAGGGCAAGGCGGTCATTTTGGTCCGCCCGGAGACAAATCCCGATGACGTGCCTGGCATGTTGGTGGCAAAGGGCGTCTTGACGCAGAAAGGTGGTGCAACCTCGCACGCCGCTGTGGTGGCGCGTGGCAACAACATCCCCTGTGTGGCCGGTTGTGAAGACATCACCGTGAGTCAACAACACCTCACCGCGCCCGGCGGCGTTATCGTCAAAGAAGGCGATACCATCTCCATCGACGGTTTTACCGGTGAGGTTTTCGTTGGGACTGTCCCCCTCGTGCGCGCCAAGTACGAGGATCAGATCGATCTGCAAAAGTTGCTCTCCTGGGGTGACGAGATTCGCCTTGAGAAGGGCTTTGGTGTTCGTGCCAACGCCGATGTGGGCGTGGATGCGCGCCGCGCGGTGGAATTTGGCGCTGAGGGTATCGGCCTGTGCCGTACCGAGCATATGTTCTTCGATCCGCGCGCCCGCGACGCCGTGGTGCGTATGATCCTGGCGAAAGAACAGAGCGTCCGCGACGCGGCTTTGGAAGAGATGCTGCCCTTCCAGGAGCAGGATTTCGAGGATTTGTTCGACGCCATGGACGGCAAGCCCGTCATCATGCGCCTCATCGACCCGCCCATGCACGAGTTCCTGCCGCCGTATCACGAGCTGCTGGAAGAGGTGGTCAAGTTGCGCATCACTGCTCCTGATTCAGAAGAATTGAAGGAGAAGGAAGTGCTGCTGGAGGCCGTTGTCGGGATGTGGGAAGTGAACCCGATGATGGGCTTGCGCGGTTGCCGCGCCGGTATTATGTATCCGGGCCTCACGGAAATGCAGACGCGTGCTTACGTTCAGGCCGCCTGCCGTTGCTCCAAGCGCGGTGTGGATGTGCATCCCGAAGTGATGATCCCGCTCGTCGGTCACGTCAACGAGCTAAAGCTCGAACGCGAGAAGCTGGAAACCGTCGCCAAGCAGGTGATGGAAGAAGAGGGTATCGAAGTGCCGATCATGTTCGGTACGATGATCGAAGTGCCGCGCGCGGCCTTGACCTCTGCCGAGATTGCGGAACACGCGCAGTTCTACTCCTTCGGCACCAACGACCTCACGCAGATGACCTACGGCTACAGCCGCGATGACGCCGAGGGCAAGTTCCTGCTCCAGTACGTCGAACGCGGTATTCTGCCGGTGAACCCCTTCCAGTCCCTGGATCAGATTGGGGTGGGGCGGCTGATCAAGATGTGCGTCGAGGACGGCAAGGCCGTCACCCCCGATCTCGAAGTGGGGATCTGTGGTGAACACGGTGGCGACCCCGACTCCATTGACTTCTGCTATCGCGCCGGTCTGAACTACGTCTCCTGCTCGCCGTTCCGCGTGCCCGTAGCACGCTTGGCGGCGGCGCAGTCCGTCATCCGGAACAGCTAGACGCTGGCTGTTTGGTTTATCTACAAGCAGCGCTCTATGACAGGGCGCTGCTTGTTTTGTTCGTAGTGGAGGTTCAACACCTTGCCTGTGTACTACGAAAGATAGCGGATTTGGAAATGTATGAGGGTGCGTGGTTATGTCTGAGCCAGATTGGGACGGTGTAAAGGCATACGCGTTGGCGCGTCTGGCGCGTGATCTGCCACCGGAACTGCGTTATCACAGCATCCGGCATACCTGCGACGATGTACTACCGGCGGTCGAACGGCTGGCAGCGTTAGCCGGTGTGAATGGCGACGATGAACTGTTGCTGCGCACAGCCGTTCTGTATCACGACATGGGCTATATGGAGCAGTATGCGAACAACGAGCCGATTGGCGCGCGCATCGCTTGGGAGACGTTGCCCGATTTTGGCTACAGCCCCGACCAGATTGCAGCTATCGAGCACATGATCATGGCGACTCAGATGCCTCAAGCGCCGCAGAACTTCTTGGAAGAGTTGATGTGCGATGCCGACCTGGATTCGCTCGGGCGCGAAGACTATCTCGAAACCAGCCACGACCTGCACGCCGAGTTGGTCGCGTGTGGCGCGTCGATACCACTCAGGGAATGGTATCAGCGGCAGTTGGTGTTTTTATCGAACCACACCTACTTTACCGAAGTCGCGCGGAAACTGCGCGACGCCGGAAAACAGGAAAACATCCGTCGATTGAAAACGCTTCTCCAAACCTGACAGGTCTTCCGAGACCCGTCAGGTTTCCCTCACTGGCAGCGTAAACACGAACTTGCTGCCGATGCCGTCATCTCCACTTTCCACCCAGATGTTCCCACCGTGCGCCTGCACAGCCAGGTAACAGAAGCGCAGCCCCAGGCCGAAGCCGCGTCTGCGTCTCTCTTCGCTTTCCACCTGTGTAAAACGCGCGAAGATATGTTCCCGTTCTGCGGGGGGGATGCCCGGCCCCGCGTCGTTGACGCTCACTTCGATGCAATTCCCTGCCAGTTTGGCGGCGATGCTGATCGTGCCTCTGAGTGTGTATTTGACCGCATTGTCGAGTAGGTTGCACACCACACGTTCGATGCGTTCTGTGTCCAGCATCACAGTCGGGAGGTTGTCCTGAATACGCGTGTGAAAGTGGATGTCCTTCTGGATTGAGGAGAGGGCCAGTGCGGTTATGGCAGTTTGGATGAGTTGTGCGATGTCTGTTTCCTTGGGATCCAGGCGCGCTTCCCCTGATTCTAAACGCGATGTGTCCAGCAAGGTATCGACCAGCCGTCTCATACGGTTATTAGCCGAACGCCCGGCCTCAAGAAGCTGCTGGTTGTCTTCACGCACCTCCTGCGGTAGGGTGACGTCGAGTAATTCGAGGACGTTGATTATGATGTTCAGCGGATTGCGCAGGTCGTGGACGATGAGATCGACGGTTTCCTGGCGCATTTGCTGGAGATCAAGCAATTCCTTTTCGCGGGTCATCAAGGAAGAAACCTGTTTTTCCAGCCGGTGGCCCGCTTGCGTTGTGGCGTCGCGGATAGTATCGGCGACGCGCAACCGGGCGCTCATCGTCGCCATAATCTCGACGCTGAGAGTGGGGATATCGCTGAGTAGCCGCGTGAAGTCTTCTTTGCGAATTTGGAGCAGCCGCAGGTCTGTCAGCGCGATGACTGAGGCTGAGCGTGGTTGATTTTCGAGCAGCGCCATTTCTCCCAGGATATCGCCCGGCCCGCGATAGCCCAGAATGGTAGAAGAATCTAGGTCACCTTTGATGACGAGTGCTTTCCCACTCCAGATAAGATAGGCGATGTCGCCGGGAGCGCCTTCGTGAAAGATCACGTCACCGCGCGCGTAGGTCTGCTCGGTCATCGCTCCCATCAGGGCCTTGCGTGCGGCGTCCGGCATCATGCGCAAAAGATGCAGTTCATCTACCGGCGCGGTCGACGCAACGGTGTCGAGTTCGGCGGCCAGTAAGCGTTTGAGTTCTTGTGGCGTCAATTGATCTGGCAACATAGACCCTTCTCCTATTCGCCGCGCGCGTGCATAAACACATTGATCTCTTGGTTGACTTTGACTTGCTCCAAAAAGACCGCACGATCCTCAGCGCGGGCGAGGCGATTGGCCTGGCTTTGCATTTCGTCGTAGGCTTGTTGGAGAAATGTCTTTGCCCCCGGCGCTTCGAGTGCTCTGAGGACGATGGCGTGGTTCGAGGTGATCTTTTGCGCCTCTTCGACGTCCTTTTGGGTTGCCAGCAACGTCACGGCGCGCTGTGAGACTTCAAGTGCCGCATCCAATTGCCCTTGTCCCAGGTAGGCACGTCCTAGATACGACAGGTTCTCGATGATCTCGGCCTTGAGCACCAGTTTCTCGCTGATCTCGAGCGCCTGGCGCAGGTGCTCCACGGCCTGCTCCCACTGCTCGCGGTGTAGGGCAAGCAAACCCATGCCCTGTTGGTAGTAGCTGATCACACGGGCGTTGTTGGGGACCTGTTCCCATAGCGTATGACAGGCCTGCAAAGCCGCCTCTGCGTCGGCGTCGCGTCCCTGATCGATGTGGATGAGCGCCATGTAAAAGTGCGCGAAGCCTTGCCCGGTAAGGTCGTTGTTCTGCTTCTTCAAGTTCAAGGACTTCTCGAACATCTCCAGTGACCGCGCGTAAGCGCCCATCCGCCACAGAACGCGCGCCAGATTGGTCATATGAATGCCTGCCTGGAAGGTGTCCTCCCGCGCTTCTGCCAGTTCGAGCGCGCGTGTGTGATGCTGGCTGGCGGCGTCGTAGTTGGCCTGTTTCAGATCGACCATGCCGACGTACATCACGCTCCAACCTACGTTGGCCTGATCGCCGCCGGCCTCGTACAGCGCCACCGCGCGCTCCAACCACGGTTTGGCCTGCGCGTAGTCACCGATTTCGTAGGCGAGCACGCCCATCTGGTAGAGGGCGTTCGCCTGGCCCTTTTGATCGCCTTGCTGTTCCCGCCGTTCCAGCAACTCCTTGTAGCGTTCGATGGCGGTGAGGTTGGCGTACTCGTTGCGCGCTTTCTTCGCCGCCATTTCCAAATACTTGACAGCGCTTTCGTCGTCGTCGCTGCGGTGGAAGTGATAGGCCAGCAAATCGCAATGCGCTTCCAGTTTGTCGGCGTAGAGCGATTCCAGCGTCTTGCCGATGGAGCCGTGGAACTCGCGGCGATGTTTCACCAGCAGGCTGTTGTAGGCCACCTCGTGCACGAGCGCGTCCGGGAAGGCGTAATCGACGTCGGCGGCGTGCTCCGGGCGCAGCAGGCCGCCGCGCTCCAACTGCGCCAGCCACGTATCGATCTGCTCGTCGGCTTTCGCCAGCTCGCGGAACACGGCTAACTGGAACTGCCGCCCGATGACGGCTGCTTTTTGGAGGGCCTGGCGGCTGTCTTCGGCCAGGCGGTCGATGCGGGCTACAATCGCCGCGTGCAGTGTGCTCGGCACTTCGATGTTGGCGACTTTTTCGGGAATGACTGTCCACGTGCCGTCCGCATTCTGGATGACGGCTCCGCTGTCGATCAGCGTGCGGACGACCTCTTCCAGGTAGAAGGGATTGCCGGCGGCCTTCTCGAGAATGTTCGTGCGCAGGCGTGCGTCAAACTGGGCGCCTGGCAACAGGGCGGTTAACAGATCGCGGGTATCACCGGCGGCGAGCGGTTTGAGCGTGATCTCGGTGAAGCGGTGCGGATACCCACCGGCAGCCGCGTCGCGCAGACGCCAGCAGCCTTTATCGCGGATGACGCGAGAAACGAGCAGCACCATGATCGGCGCGCGGTCGGCGACGCCCAGCAGTTCCTCGAAGAGTGCGAGCGACGCCTCGTCGGCCCAGTGCAGGTCGTCCAGCGCGATGACCAGCGGGTGCTGCTTCGCCAATCCTGTGAAGAATTCTCCGGCGGCCCAGAAGGTCTGTTTTTGGCGGATTTTGGGGGCCAGCTCTGTGACCCAGGCCCACTCTTCGCCGAGTTCCAGTCCCATCAGATGCGCCAGGAAGGGGATCGCGTCCATTGCCTCCTCTTCGAGCAGCGCCTCCCTGCGTTCCCACAGCGTGAAGAGGCTGTCTTCCTCGGTGGCGTCGGGCGGGAGCCGCAGCACGCCGCGCAGTACTTGCGCCGCGAGCCAGTAGTTGAGCGGCTCGCTGAACGACATGGACTGCGCCTCAACCCAGAGAAGCTCACCGGCATTGGGTTGTTCGAACATCCAGGTCTTGAACTCGCGCTTGAGACGCGACTTGCCCAGACCGCTGTCCCCAAAAATGGCGATGATTTGCCCGCGTTTGTTCTCCAGCAAGTCATTCCCCTTGGCTTGCAGTGTGGCGAGGGCCGTGTTCCGCCCGGTAAGTGGCGAGACATTGCCCGCCAGCCCGCGCGTCGCTCCGATTTCCTCGCGCTTGCCCATGACTTCGTAGGTGGGGATGAGAATCTGCTTGCCCTTCACCTTGAGGTCGAAGCGGTCGCTGAGAGTGAAGTGGGCGCGCACTTGTTCCTCGGTCTTGTTGCTGACGTAGACGCTGCCCCATTTCGCGTAGGACATGAGCCGCGCGGCCATGTTGATGTCGTCGCCCATGAGCGTGTACTCCTGCCGCAGGTTGGGCGCGCCGGCGTTGCCGGAGAAGAGGAAGCCGGTGTTGACGCCGATCCGCTGCTCGAAGCGGAAGACGCCCGCCGAGGTGCGCAACGCGCTGAAGTGTTTGCGCACGGCCTGCTGCATGTCCAGCGCCGCGTAGACGGCAAGCGCGGGATCGTCATCGTGGGCGGTCGGTGCACCGAAGAAGATCACCAGGCGGTCGCCGATGGCGTATTGGTCCATCCGCGCCAGCGTGCCGCCGTACCCCTGGACGATGTTTGTCATGTAATGGAAATAGTCGTTGAGTTGTTTGGTGATGGTGTCCGGGGACGTGTCGCCGAGTTTTTCGATGAGCGCGCTGATGCCCTTGTAGTTGACGAACATCGACGTGACCGGGCGGTATTCGGGCGTG
>JAFGSL010000038.1 GCA_016934645.1 Anaerolineae bacterium | reverse complement strand
GATCGGGTACGCATCACCATCGAGTTGGAACGAGCCACCGACGCGCTGTGGCTGCCACCACAAGCGGTCCGCACCTTTGAAGGGCGCAACTTCGTGGTCATTCAAGAAGATGGCGGGCAACGCCGTCTCGACGTCACCATCGGTATTCGCTCCGATGAGCGACTCGAAATCCTCGATGGGCTGAGCGAGGGACAGACTGTTATTGCGCCATAAGGCACATATCACATATGCGAATGCTGCCAAACTTACGGGCGACGCTCACCGGGGGATGGTCCACCATCCACGTCGTCACCAAACGCATTATCTCGCAACCGGGATTGATTCTGGCCACAACGCTAGGGCTGATCATCGCCCTAGCGTTGATGATGAGCATCCCGTTGTACACCGACGCCGTCTACCACCGCATCTTCCTGAAAAACATTGCCAGTGCTGAAGGGAAAGGTCAACTAACGGATGATAGTGATAGCACCCTCCCGCCGCTGAACTACCTCTTCCGCTACGATGGTAGCATCCACGGCGCCATCGAGTGGGAGGAGATACAGCCCGTCAACACCTACATCACCCAAAGGGCTGGGACGGATCTGGGATTGCACCCGCAGTTCGCAGTGAGTTACTTCAACACCAATCCCTTCGGCATTTATGCAAGTACGGCATCGCTGTTCAAAGAGACGCGCACCCCTCTCATCTGGGCTGGATTCGCCACCATCAGCAATATCGAAAATCACATCACGCTCGTTGAAGGCTATTTCCCGAACGTTGCTTCGACCGCGCCAGAAGATTATGTTGAGGTATTGATCCATTATGGGTTGGCAAGCAAGCTGGGCTTCCAGGCGGGCGAAAGTTACATCGCCTATCTCCAGGTGCGAGGGCAGGAAGGGACCATACACGACGTGCAGATTCCCATCCGCATCACTGGTATCTGGGAACCCACAGACCCGCGGGAGCCGTTCTGGTTTTTCCGGCCATCGCGCTTTGAGGAGCGCCTTATCGTGCCGGAAGGCACGTTCGCCGAACGCCTCAGCAGCCAGCTAACCGGTGAAGTCTACACCGGGGTATGGTATTTGGAGATGGATGCAATCGACATCCGCCACGATGCAGCCTTGACGTTGCTCCGCAATGGGCTGGTGGTACAGCAACAAGTCTCCGGTCTGCTAACCAACATCAGGCTTGCCAGTTCGCCTATGGAAGCCCTCATCGACTACCAACACTCCTCCTACCTGCTCACGATTATGCTGTATGCCTTCAGCGTCCCCATCCTGGGGCTGTTGCTCGCCTTTATCACGCTGACTTCCGGGATGGCTGTTGAACGGCGGCGCAACGAAGTCGCTGTGCTACGCAGCCGGGGCGCAGGGGCAATACAGATGATTCGCATCGCCCTGTTGGAGGGATTGCTCCTGGGAATGATAGCGCTGGTGGTCAGCGTGCCGGTAGGAACGCTGATCACCCGTCTCATCGGGCAGGCACGCAGCTTCCTCAACTTTAGCGCGCAGACGGAACCCCTACAGGCCAACATAACCACGGCGACGTGGCGTTTCGGCCTTATCGGTGTGGCCTTAGTGATCCTCGCGCAAGTGTTGCCCACGTTCGGTGCGTCGAAGCACACCATCGTCTCCTACAAGCGCGAGGTGGCGCGCATGATGCGCAAACCCTGGTGGCAGCGTATGGGGCTTGATGTTCTGTTGCTGATCCCGGCAGGATATGGCGCGTACCTGCTGCACCAGCAGGGCAGTCTGGTCATGCTGGACGAAATCGTCGAGCTTACAGGGAGCAACCCTTACGAGAACCCGCTGCTCTTTCTCGTGCCGGCGCTGGGAATTTTCGCGTTGACCCTCTTCTTCTTGCGCTTGATGCCCGTGATTATGACGATCATCTCCTGGATTGCGGGGCGCACCAGGGCCGTTGGGCTGTTGATGGCGAGCCGTCACCTGGCCCGTACGCCGGGATTCTACACCACACCGCTCATCTTGCTGGTGCTGACGCTGAGCCTGTCCGCGTTTACTGCGTCGCTGGCTTCTACTCTCGATGGCAACCTCAGCGACCAGATGCGCTACCGTATCGGAGCGGATATGCAGTTTCTGGATCTAGGGGAAGACAATCGGGAGAGCAGCGCCTTTCTCACGTCCGAGGAAACAACCACCGACGACGACACGAGCACCGAGAGCGAAGGGCCGCGCTGGTTTTTCCTGCCCTTGTCGGACTATCTGAACGCACCGGGCGTCGAACAAGTAACGCGTGTCGGGCGTTATCCCGCTTACGCACGCCTGACCAGCGGCGATCAAGCTGGCGTCTTTATGGGCGTCGAACGTACTGAATTTTCTCAAATCGCCTTCTGGCGTGCGGATTTCGCCTCCGAGAGCCTCGGCGGGTTGTTGAACGCACTGGCGGCCACCTACAATGGTGTGCTCGTTCCCCAAGATTTTATGCTCGAGCAGGCACTGCAGATCGGCGACATCCTCCACATCACCGTATCCACTTACGATCAAGACACCGAAGTAGATTTGATGATTATCGGGAACTTCGAGCTATTCCCAACGTGGTATCCCTCCGAGGGACCGCTCTTCGTAGGCAACTTGGACTATTTGTTTGAAAGCGCCGGTGGGCAGTTCCCCTACAACGTGTGGCTGAAAACTGCGCCGGATGCAGATTATGCCGCACTCGGCGACGGCGGTCTCACCGGGCAAACATTGGATTGGCAAGCACCCGCCGTCGATATCCTCGCCAAGCAAGAGCTTCCCGAACGGCAGGGGTTGTTTGGCTTGCTCTCGGTGGGATTTGCAGCGGCGGCAGTCCTCACCGTGCTCGGATTCTTGCTCTACGCACTCTTCTCGTTCCGCCGTCGCTTCATCGAATTTGGCGTATTGCGCGCTGTGGGCCTCTCCGCAGCACAAATGACGGCATTCCTGGGATGGGAGTTGGCATTTTTAATTTTGACGGGCGGTGCGCTCGGCACAGGACTGGGAGCTTTTGTCAGCAAGTTCTTTATCCCCTTCCTGCAAATCAGCGTCGATGAAGTCTCACGCATCCCCCCGTACAGCGTGGACATTGCCTGGTCAGCCATCTTCCGCGTTTACGCGTTGTTCGGGTTGCTCTTTGTCGTCGCACTGGTAGCATTAATCGTAATGTTGCGGCGGATGAAGATCTTCCAGGCTATCAAGTTAGGAGAAACAGCATAATATGGCACAAGAAGCATTTGTTATTTGTGATAATCTGGTAAAAATCTATAAGATCGCGGAGTTGGAAGTGGT
>JAFGSL010000037.1 GCA_016934645.1 Anaerolineae bacterium | reverse complement strand
CGGTGCTACGACCGGATCTTCAATGCATGTTCAACAAAGTCCGCTAACCCCACCACATCATCGAAAGCAAATCTTGGAACGGCGCACGCCAGGTCAGGTACGTCCGTGACGCAGGCAATGCGCCCTTCTACGTCAGGGATCAGGTTGGGATCACGCGCGGCCCGCGTCACCTCGATCTTGGGGAAAGGGCCGCGTTTAAAGCCCTCAACAATCACGATGTCCACGTCGTGGACGCCCGCCAGCGCCAGATCGAGCGGTGGCGCTTCGACATAGCGCTGTGTATGGACGATTCGATCCGGCGTGACAAAGGCAACGTGCTCGGCACCCGCATCCCACATCCGGCGGGTATCCGTCCCCGGAATATCGGTTTCGACGTCCCGACGGAGGGTATGTTTGACCACGCCCACGCGATAGCCACGCTGCCGCAGCAGCACGATCAACTTCTCCAGCAGTGTCGTCTTCCCGCTGTTCGAGCGCCCGACAAAGGAAATGATGGAAAAACGTCCCGTCGCGTCATCCATCACGCGATCGCAGCAGCCATGGACTTCTGATCCTCGTCGGGATCCTCATCACTTTCGATGACAATGCCTGCATCGACGGGTTTGGCGGTAGACTCCGTGGCTGCCTCGGGCACCTTGATCCCCAACAGGCGTAATAACGGCACGACAGGCACGTCTCCGACGACACGGAAACCCGCATCTTCCCGCAAAGCGTTCAGTGCAGTGAGTAAATCCTCGCGCCCGGCGAGTACAGGAACCAGGCAGTCGAGCAAATCGGTCACTTTCAGGCTAGTGAACATGCGGGGATTTGTATCAGCCATGACCTGGCGGATGAACGGCACAAAATCCGCCAGTTTGGGCAGCCAGCTCAACTCCTCCGCCCCGGCCCCACTACCGACCAGCCGCCCTACGACAGGGACCTCTTCTCCCAAAGCCTTCACGCCCTGCGCCATAGACATCAGATCGGTGATAATCTGCGTTGTCTGACCACCGCTACCGTAGATGCGCACCTGCAAACTGGGCGCGAGTGCCTCAAACGCCTTGAGGTACGCTTCCATCTGAAGCGTAGCGACGCGTTCTTCGTGGGCGAACTGCATGCGCAGCTTTTCCAGATCAACCAAAACCGGGGCCTGGTCGTAGAGTTTGACAAGTTCGCGTTGTGCGTTGATCTCGATCTCTTTGAGACGCTCCGTACGCTCGGCCTCGGCTGCAGCCTGGGCCTGCGCAACTTCGGCCTTAGCCAGCCCTTCAGCACGCGTCACGGAGACCTGTTTTTCGGAGACCTCCACGCGTGCCGCGTCGACCTCAGCCTCCGCCAAACCGGGAGCCGCCGCTTCAGCGCGGGTAGCCTCAGCGCGGACCTTGGCAGCCTGAGCGCGCTTCTCCGTTGCAGTAGCTTCAGCTTCAGCACGAATCAATTCGGCGCGTGTTTCCGCGTCGGCGCGCACCAGTTCGGCCTTTGTCTCGGCCTCTGCCTTGATCTGCAAGGCACGGGATTCGGACTCGGCTTCCACTTTGAGCGCTTCGCCCAACTGCGCGGCCTCGACCAGGGCCACCTGCTTGGCACGCTCTGCCTTTGCCAATTCCTCCTGTTCTAGGCGCTTGGCCTCAGCCTGGGTGCGTTCGGCGTCGCGCTCGAGTTTGCGCACCTGTTCCACCGCCATGCGCTCAGCCTCGGCCTCGGTCTCCGCCACACGGATTTTGGCATTGCGCTCTTGTTGCATCGCGCGGAGTTCCGCGTCGCGTTCGGCGGTGACACGGGCCAATTGTGCCTGTTTTTCGACTTCGGCCTCAGAGAGTTGCCGGTCCAGTTGCACCTTCGCCAGTTCGGCCTCGTGCGTCGCGCGCGCGGCATCCTTGTCGCGATCCACTTGCAGCAACTTGACCTCGTGGCGCTGTACCGCAAGGGTCTCTTGCTGGTTCAACGTCGCCGCTTCCACCTCACGCTCGGCGTCCAACCGTTCGGCAGCCAGCTTCTTTTCCGTCGTGGCCTTGATCTCGGACTCTTGGCGCTGGCGGGCTTCATCGTCCTGCAATTCCGCCACCTGCTCGCGGTTGGTGGCGATGCTGGTCTCCTTCGAGATGCGCGCTTCGGCCTGATTGATGAGCTTGGTAAACGCCACGCCGCCGAGGTTCGTGATCGTCAGCAGCGCAAGGTCGTAGCCTAACTCCGAGAGGATCTGGTTCACCTGGGGGAAGGCAATTTCGGCCAGTTTCTGCCGCTGGGCGATGATCTCCTCGAGCGTCATCGTTGCCGCGGCGGCGACCAATTCCGCCGTGCCGACCTCCGTAATCGTGTTGATGAGGCTGGTGGCGTCCAGACCGACGCGTTGTGCGGCGACCTCGGCCTTGTCCGGGTTGAGTTTGGCGACGGCGTGCGCCCACAAGTTGAAACTGACCTTGCTGCTATCCAGCGCCGGAACGCCTTCCTCGTCGACGCCACGAATGGGCACGGTGAAACTAATCGTCTTGAGCTTGATGACCTGGGACAACCGGTTCAGCCAGTAGGTCGAAGAGCGGTCGGCCGTCTGGCCGAAAACACGGCTCTTCCGCGACAGGACGAAAATGTGCCGCCCGTCGCCGACCACAACGTGGATTTCATCCGGCGGCACCAAAATCCGCCGCCCAAAACCGAACATCGCCAACAAGCCGCGCACTCGGTCGGCTTCGGTGCGCAACATCTCCAGCGTCACCGATGCCTCATCGATCCTCGCCGGCAAACCTTTGGCGGCACGTTCCGCAGCTCGATCCCGCGCCTGTTGTGATTGACTACTCATACCTGACTCCTTTCGCAACTGCTTTCAGTGTGTGCTAGATAAGAAATGCACGACCTGCGCCAGAATTTTCTCGGGCGACAGCGTCGACGTATCCACATAAAAATCGCAATGAGCGCGCGCGTGCGCCAGACGAACCTCGCGCTCTTCCACCCACCACGAAGAAGGCTGTTCCAACCTCTCACGCTGCGCAGCAACGTCCATGCTAACATCCAGGTAGATCAACACATCGGGATTGCTGATACGCTGCCACATTGCGGGCGCGGCACAATGCTCTTGCATGATTTCTTTGACGTGATAGCCTAAAGCCCGTAACGCGCGCGCTAACGTGGATTTTCCAGAGGAACAGGGACCGACAATCCCGATAAGTTGACGCGCGTCCATATCATCCCAGCACCGGCGGGTTACAGGTCCGGGACGGGCACCTCGACGCGCATAAAACGCGGGCCTTGTGGTTCGCCGGATTGCACGTGCAGCACCAGGATACTCGTGTCATCCTTTGGCCGTCCTTCATCCGCCGCCATCGCCCGTTCCAACAATCCATCGGCTACGGCTTGTGCAGAAGGTGTGACTTGCCAAAGAGACTCGAATGCCTTCGGAATATCCAACGCGCCATCGGTATTCGCACCCGCATGAGTCAATCCATCGGTGAAAGCCAGCGCGATCAGACCCGGCTCGAGATAGATCTGATCGACTGTAGGGCGTGTGTGTTGATGAAAGCCCAACGGCGGCGACTCGCTCTCCAACAACTGCAAGTCACCTGCCGGATAGCGCACGTATACGCCGGAGTTGCCACATTGCGTGATCACCAATGAGCCGCTATCAAGATCTACAGAGAGAATAATCAGGGTTGCCGACACCTTGCCGCGCCGGTGCTCGTAGAGCATATCGTTGGCCGCGCGCGCCGCAGCACCGTCGCGCACGCCCTCGGCCAACTCGGAGACTATTTTGCGCACCACACGAATACTGATAGCTTTGGCAGCTTCGCCGGAACTTTGTCCATCAGCCAGCACAAAGGAAATTCCTCCATGCGGCCGTTCGATCATTTCCAGCGTGTCGCCACTCTCGCGCACGGCCCACTTGTTAATCTTACTCGCAGCAACGGAAAGATGCATCGCAGACTCCCTCTATACGCGTTCGCTCTCGTGTGGGACGTGCTTGCCGCCGATCGCACTAGGAAGAATATCCACTTCGACGCCTTCGGCCAGGCGGATGCGAGCAACGTTAGCCTCACGATCATAACGGGTCAACGTCCCTATAAATCCGCCGATGGTGATGATGCGGTCCCCGACGGCCAACTCTTTTTCTTGCTGCTGACGCCGCCGCCGAGACATCCATTGCGGCACATAGAGGAAGACGATGATCAACACCATCATAACAATCCAAAATAACCAATCCGTCCCTTGTCCCATATCACGCTCCTCACCGGCAACGATTCGTCCATACAAGCGTTGAACACTTACGCTTTGATTATACTCGTAAGGTGAAAGAAGAACAAGAGCAAGTATGGAAACCTGGTCTGGCGAATCCGCCCTGACGTTTTTCTAACCAAATCCAAATATGGATTGACACTGCACACATTCGCTGTATAATATCTGATCGGCGATAAAATAGTACAGTGTATGTAAAGAAGACATGATAAACAGGCCTTTTGAACCACAATATCCAACCGAAGACGATCCTGAGGGATCGTCTTGCGTTATGCCTATGCCACAGAAAGCACGGGGGGGGATCGCCTGCGTCATGCGTTAATATTGCTTGTCGTTTGGTTGCCGGGGTCACAGTGTAGACTGTGACCCCGTTTTTTTGTGTCAGTTTTATAGTTTTAGCAAGGGAGGTAAGAATTATGTTCGCAGCTATGCAAAACAGTACATGGCTTCTGGTGTTGGGCGGATTAATCACCATCACGGTGTTGGTATTGAGTTCCGATGTGGCTGTCAAAAAATTCACTGGTTTGTCGGGATTCTTCAAACTTTCGACCACATTTATGGGCGTCACCGTGCTATCGCTCGCCACCAGCATCCCGGAAATTGCCGCACACTTGACGGCGTCATTCGGCATCCTCAGTGGTACGCTGGATTACAAGATCAGTTCAGCCGTCGTCTTAGGCGCCAACATCGGTTCGGACGTGGTACAGCAAACGTTGATCATGAGCTTGGTCGTCTTCTTCACTGGCGCACTGCGTTTCAAACGCTATTTTCTCTGGAAAAGTATGGGGCCAATGATCGGCACGACAATTATGTGTATCATCCTCGGTCGGGACGGCACATACTCCCGCGTCGATGGCGCCATTCTGTTCGGCACCTTTATCGCCTATATTTACTATCTGTACGCCGATGAGCGCAAGCACTATAAGGCCCACGAGAACGGCTTTTCCGAAACCGGCGAGGCTCCAGAAGGCGTCCCCAGCAGCATCGCCACCGCTCTGCGCGATGGGGTTATCGCACTCGTGGCGATCGGGGTGACCATCGGCTGCGCGATGGTGGCGCTGCAAATCACCGAGATTATCGTCGCGCGCACCGGTATCGGCGGTTCGCTGAT
>JAFGSL010000287.1 GCA_016934645.1 Anaerolineae bacterium | reverse complement strand
TGACGGTGTTATCGAGGAACGCGCGGTCGTGCGAGACGATGAGCGCCGCGCCCCGGTACTCCCGCAGCCAGCCTTCGAGCCATTCCAACGCGCCGATGTCCAGATGGTTGGTGGGTTCGTCGAGCAAGAGCACCTGCGGATTCTGGATGAGCAGCCGCGCCAGGCCGATCCGCGTCTTTTGCCCGCCGCTGAGGTGGCGCACGGGCGTGTCGAGCGGCACGTCGTCCAGGTCCAGCCCCGCAAGGATGGCCTTGACGGTGTGTTCCGGTGTTTGCCGCGCGGCCAGAGCCTCCAGTTCGATCAGCGCCTCGCCGTAGGCGTCCAAGAGCTGCGCCTGCGCTTCGCCGTCGGCAGCGGTGAGCGCGGCGGCCAGGTCGGCGACGTCGCGTTCGAGTTTTTCCAGCGCGATCTGTTCGGCGCGCAGGATGTGATCCAGTGTGGCGTCCTCGCAGTAGGTAAGCCCTTGCTCCAGATAGCCCACGCGCAGGTCGGGCGGGTCGCGTTGCACGGAGCCACTGTCCGCCGTCTCCTGCCCGGCGATGATGCGCAGCAGTGTCGTCTTGCCGCAGCCGTTTGGCCCGATGAGGCCCACACGCTCGCCGGGATTCAGTGTAAACGTGACGCCGTCCAGAATCTGGGCGTCCCCGTAATATTTTGTGATGTTCGATACTTGTAACATAGATACCTCGTGATACGTGATGCGTGACTGGGTACTCGATGCTCGTTGCTGGATACTAGATGCTTGATGCTCGGTACCCTTTGCTCTTTTCCTATAACTCGTTACTGATGACCGCCGCGATTAGCCGTATCATGCTGTGTCTCCTTATAAAAGCCGTGAGTGATACTCACCTCATCGTTTATTTCTTCATCCGTGGTGATCTCCCGGCAAACAAAAAGGCCGTGAGCAATGCCCACGGCCTTGTGATAACCTGTTATTGATGACAGACGTCAGGACTGGAACCCATACAGGGATGCGGCATGCCCGTTGCGGAAAACGTCCTGCATCTCTGTCATTCCTGTGTCCTCCCTGAGAATTACGAATTGCGAATTAAGAATTACGAATCGACTACGTTTGAGATTATACGTTCTCTTGCCGGATTGTCAAATGCTATGACATCCAGAAGCGGAAGAGACGCAGGCCCTCGCTGACTAGCGCGAAGTTGAGGTTGAACAAACTACCCGCGAACACCACCCACTGCCAGAATCCCCGGCTGACCGGGTTATCGCTCATAAAGAAAAGGAGGATGATAATCAGGCTGAAGCGCCCCATAAGGCGGGCACTGCGTGCCATATTCGTGGGAAGGATAAACTCCAGGATGCCCCAACCGTCGAGGCCGGGAATCGGCAGCAGATTAAAAAACAGGCCGGTGAGTTGCAGGAAAGCCAGCAACGCGATGCCTGCCCAAAAGTCGCGATGTTTGTACATTTCGTTGGCGGGCAGCCCGATCATAAAGGGCAGCAAGAGAATGAGAGCGCATATCGCGGTGGCGGCAGGGCCGGCGGCGGAGGTGAGGCTGCGCTTCGCCTTGCTCTTGATCGCTCCCATATTGATGTACACCGCGCCCCCCGGCATGCCGATGCCGCCCATCGCCAGGTAGAGCAGTGGCAGGATGATGCTGTAAGTGGCGTGGGTGTACTTGAAGGGATCGAGCGTGAGGTAGCCCTTGTTGACAACGCTCTTGTCACCGCCCCAGTACGCAACCAGCGCGTGGCCGAATTCGTGCAGCGAGAGGGTGATCATCCACCCGCCGATGGCGAAGAGGAGGAACACCAGCGTTTTCAGAGCTGTAGGGAGGCCGCCGCGATAGGTGAGATAGCCCATAAGAACCGTCACGCCCACGATCACGCCAAACACCGGGCTGATCTGCACCGGTGACTTTTGCTCTTGCTCTACTGAATATACGTTTTCATCGAGGAAATCCATGTTTTTGGTCCTTAGTCGTTAGTTGCTAGTCGTCAGTCATCGGTCGCCAATCTCCGATTACCAAATCTCCAATCTCTCAATCTACAATGCTCGCAGATACGACGCCCACTGCTCCAGTCCTTCGTGCGGGGCTGGATAGTAGCCGTTGAGCTTGTAGACGCGTACCACCTGCGGCAGCAAGTCCGTGACAACCTCGTAGTTGATGGTCTTGGCCCAGGTGCCGACCTCCTCTGCGGTGATCTCATCGTTGCCTTGTGGTCCAATAGCGATAACCTCATCGCCGACGTGAACGTTTGGAATGTCAGTTACATCCACGATCATCTGATCCATGCAGATGCGGCCGCGGATCGGCGCGCGTTGCCCGTGAATAAGCATTGCGCCACGATTGGAGGCCAAACGCGGATAACCATCACCATAGCCTAGTGAGACCAGCGCTACCCGCATCGGCGCGGGTGCGATGAAAGTGCGCCCGTAGCTGATAGCGCTGCCGGGTTCGAGGTCGCGCACATGGATAACCGTGCTTTTGAGCGTGAGGGCGCGGCGCAGTGGGAAAGGTGGCGTGCTTGCCGGTGTGGGCGCCATCCCGTAGACAAGCAGCCCGGGCCGGACTGCCGCCATGTGCGCCTCCGGCAAAGTGGTCACAGCGGCGCTGTTGCACATATGCGGAATCGGGATGGTGTAACCGAGACGTTCCAATTCTTCCAGGACGGCTCGGAAACATTGTAGCTGGCGTCGCGCGTCGGTGAGGTCTTCTTGGTCAGCCGTGGCAAAGTGGGAGAAGATGCCCTCGAGCTTCAGATTCGGCAGCGATCCGATATAGCGCACGAAGTCCACGGCCTTTTCCGGTTCTAGCCCGTAGCGGCTCATCCCCGTGTCGATTTTCACGTGAACGGGAGTAGGTTCCTCGGCGTGGGATGAGATAAGCCGCGCGGTATCCCAATCGACCAACGTCGGCGTAATATGGTTGCGCAACACCAGGTCCACGCCCGAGGGTGGGGTGTGTCCCATAAGCAGAATTGGCGCGGTGATCCCGCTTTCGCGCAACGTCACAGCGAGCTGGATGCGATGGACCGCCAATCGGCTGGCGCCCGCTTCCAGGGCTGTCCGCGAGACGGGCAGCAGGCCGTGACCGTAGGCGTTGGCCTTTACGCTGGCGATGATCTCTGTATCTGGACCGACAAAGGCTTTGATGGTCCGCACGTTGTGGGCGATGGCATCGAGATCGATTTCCGCCCACGTGACGACACCGTCTGGAATCATGTTCAACATATCCTCAACTCTCATTGGAATGGCGCGTGTCTCTTAAATTCGCGCATTCCCCCATCATAACAGATTTCCACGAGCTTTCCAGACGGGTGCAAGCGTTCAGCAATCAGCCTTTAGTTTTCAGCCGGATAGATTTCTTCTGTTGCTGATGGCTGATAGCTGACCGCTGACCGCTATGGCAGAATCATCGCTTCGCGTTCGGGACCGACACTGATGAAGGTAACCGGTACACCGGTCAGTTCCTCGATACGGGTGATGTAGGCTTGCGCGGCGCTGGGCAGGTCTTCACGACGGCGTGCCTGGGTGATGTCCTCTTGCCAGGCCGGCAATTCTTCGTAGATCGGACGGCAGCGGGTTAACGCTTCTGCGCCCCATTCGGCAGGGAAGCGCTCGATGCGCTCACCGTCTAGCTCGTAGGCTACGGCAATGCGCAGAACGGGCAATCCACTGAGGATATCGAGTTTGCTCACCGCGATGTCGGTTAGCCCGTTGACCTGGGCCGCGTAACGCAGGATGACCGCATCCAGCCAGCCGCAGCGCCGGGGCCGACCAGTGGTCGTTCCATACTCGTGACCGATTTCGCGAATTTGCTCGCCGAGGGCGTCTTCCAATTCGGTGGGGAAGGGACCGGCGCCCACGCGTGTGGTGTACGCTTTGACGATCCCGATGACACGCACGATGTCCTTGGGACCGATGCCCAGGCCGGTCGCTACCCCGCCACTGATGGGCGAGGAACTGGTGACGTAGGGGTAGGTGCCGAGATTGAGATCGAGCAGTGTGCCCTGCGCGCCTTCGCCAACAACGTGTTTCCCTTCGGCTAATGCCTGGCCTACCAACGCCGTCCCGTCTACCAGGTGTGGAGCCAGTACCTCGGCAGCTTGATGCAATTGCGCTACGATTTGCCCCACGGGTTGTGCTTGCAAGCCATAGAGGTTGACCAGACGCTCGTTGTGGGCGTCGACCAGCGCGCCCACGGCTTCGGCGAAGACGTTGGGTTCACGCATCTGCCCGGCGCGCAAACCCACGCGCCGAGCTCTATCGGCGTAAGTTGGGCCAATACCACGTTTCGTGGTGCCGATGGCCTCGTACCCACGCTTGGTTTCCGACGCCCCGTCGAGTGCCTGATGGGTGGGGAGTACGAGATGCGCGCCGGCACTCAGTTTCAAATGAGCGGGGCTGACGTCTAGCCCCAGGTCGCGCAGCGTTCCCATCTCCCGTAGCAACGTCACTGGATTGACCACCGTACCCGCGCCGATGAGACAGGTGACGCGAGGATAGAGGATGCCCGAAGGCACGAGATGCAGGGCGAGCTTGTGTCCCTCCGCGATGACGGTATGCCCGGCATTGTCGCCGCCGTTAAACCGTGCGACAATGTCAGCCTGCGCAGCGAAGTAATCTACAACCCGGCCTTTCCCTTCATCGCCCCATTGTGCTCCGACGATCACTGTGACTGGCATATTGCTCTCCTTTTCGATTAATTGGAACTCGTTGATTTCTCGACCACGCTAGATAGTTTTACCACAGATTGGGTGAAACTTCAATACGCCAACACAACTGCCACATTACGTTTACGTAACGCAAACGTAGTTCGTGCCAATATGATTTATACTGTTGATTAATAAAGTGTGGCTCAGAAGACCGCGGCGTGAAGGACGAGTGGTAGCCCCGGCATTCTTGAGGGTTAGCGATGTTGCCGGTGGCTGCATCTCGCCGGAGACGTTCGGGCCGCTTATTGTGGGACGCGGATTTGCGCCAGAAAATGACACCTCCATTTTAACTTTAACTTACCTCTGGCGTAAATCCGCGGTTGCTTTTGTGACACCTTCCTGTGCAATGCATCCCTACGGCTGTGGCATTGCTGAGGGGTATGATGGTTTCGCCGTTTTTTCCTGGAGTTCGACGCTGAGCCGGGCATTTTGCAACACGATGGTTGCCTGCCACGCAAACAAAGTAGCGAAGGTAATTTCGTCCTCGGTAAAGGGCGCGTATGTTTCGCGCGCCAATGAAAGCATCCCAATCACGCTGTCCTCGTGAATCAGTGGAATGCCGACCCAACTGCGCGCAGGCAGCAGGTCCCGCAAGTGAAACCAATCCGCACGGCGCAATGCGTCATCGAGAATCAACGGTTTCTGAGTGCGGCGAATTTCATCATAGACGTCCCCTGCCCGCACGGGTACCCGCCAGCGGAAAGCGCGTTTGCTGCCAGGGAAACCTCGCGCCGCGACAAGTTCCAAAAGCGTATCGTTTTGCAGCATGATGGAGCCACGATCGTAGGGGATCACAGTAGCGAGTTGCTGCAGGATCATAGTGAACGCGGCTTGCGTGTCCATCGACCGGGAGAGCGACCGGCCTACGTGCTGCAGCGTTTCCATCAACCGGCGCCGATCCTTCTCCACCTGGCGTAGAAGCATGTTCTGCACGACCAGAGCGATATGATCAGCCATAAGCTGCAGTGCGGTCACGTCCTCATCGTGAAAGGCGTTGGGGCGCTCGCTTTGCACATCCAATACACCGAGCAGGGCTTCGCCCACGTGCAATGGTAGGGTCAACTCCGAGCGAGTGTCGGGCAATAAATCCCAGATGACAAATCGCGGATCCCGTGCCGTATCTCTGGCGTAGGCGACGCGGCGGTTTTCCGCCACCCAACCGATGATACCGCGTCCCACTTTGACGCGCGCGCCGGCCTGTATCGCTGCTCGCCCCGCGCTGCCGGTCCCTGCGCGGGCGACCAATTCCGCGGTGTTCTCATCCAATAAAAAGATGCCGACGTAGGTGCACCCATAGTTTGTACCGATGTTGTCTGTCGCGTGTTGCAACAGAGTGTCCATATCATCGATGGCGCTGAAGCGTTCGACGATCGCGCGGCTGGTCTCCACCAGGGCAATCCGTCGCTTGAGGGACGCAGTCTGCGCTTCACCCTGGAGGTATAGACGGGCGATTTGGGCGCAGTTGGCGCGACGAACGGCGTGAACACCCACCGCGAGCGCCGATGCCAGCAGGAGATCGAAGCCTGCACTTATCCACCCCGCCGGTGTAGAAAAGATCAACATCGCGACAAGCCATCCCGCGAGACTGAGCCCCAGCATCAACCCAAACCACAGTGTTCGCACCAACAGCAATCCCGTGCTCACAGTGACGAGCATCAGCAGTACAGCCGCACGAGGACCGCCGCTCGCAAAAAGCGAGTGCAGGGCATTGAGGAGGGCCAGCGCAACCAATGCCGCTGTCACTGCCGGGGCATGGCGTGAGGATAATGTCCACGTGCGTAGTGCGCCACGCAGGGCAAATGAGAGCAACACGGAGACGATGAGGAGTGCAACGGAGAGACCGGTGTACTCCGGGGCTAACAGATGATAGACGATGCCGATCAGGTAACCCATACCGGAAACCAATGCTACGCGGGGAAGTGCGTCCAGCGTCATCGCATCGAGCCGGACGCTAACCGCTGCTTTTTGTGTTGCGCGATCGTGAGATTCCAGTGAGGTGAGTTCGGTTGGCATGCGTTTTCCTCTCAGCGTCTAAGCGACGTAGGCTCCGATCCGTTTCAGCCGTTCATTCCTTTACGGTCAGGTCGGCGGCAGAGAAGCCTTCGGGGAGGAGTTCTTCCAGTGTTCGTTGCCGGTAGTTGCCATCAGTTCGCGCGATGAAGACAGGCATTGTGCGCGCGCCGAATTCCTGCATCACCTGGCGGCACGATCCGCAGGGGGTTCCGCCGTTCGCAGTGGCGACGGCGATGGCAAGAATATGTTGTGCGCCCTCGGAGATTGCTTTGGTGATGGCGACGCGCTCCGCGCAAATCGTCAGCGGATAGACTGCGTTTTCGATATTGCTACCGGTGTACACATGTCCGTCGTCGGCCAGCACCGCTGCGCCCACGGGATAGCCGGAGTAGGGGACATAAGCGTGCTTTAGCGCCGATGTAGCTCTGGCCACAAGCAGTGCCACATCGATGTCCAGAGCATCGTTGGCTTTAGTTTTGTCTGTCGTCATGATCTACTGTCCTCCAAACATAAACCGCGAATCTGCGCAAATCGACTCAGCGTTGGTATTTTATTCAGCCGCTGGATTCTCCGGCAGCTTGTCGCTTGAATCTTCGCCAAGATACTTGCGAATTCGCGCGGGTACACCATAGGCTACGGCGTGCGGTGGAATGTCGTGTGTCACCACCGATCCGGCGCCTGTTTTTGCCCCCTTGCCGATGTGCAGCGGGGCAATCAGCAGTGAGTTTGAGCCGATGAAGACGTTATCCTCAATGATGGTAGGGTGTTTGCGTTCCCCGTCAAAGTTGCAAGTGATCGTCCCTGCACCGATATTGACATCTTTGCCTACCTGTGTGTCGCCCAGATAACTGAAATGCCCCATCTTCGCGTTGGGGCCGAGTGTACTGTTCTTCATTTCCCCAAAGTTGCCGACGTGTGCGCCGGTACATACGTGCGCACCCTTGCGCAGGTGGCTGAACGGGCCGATGTCGCTGTCATCCTCCATCACCGAGTATTCAAGCACTGAAGCCAGGACCGTGCAGCGATCGCCGATAGTGCTCCCTTCGATAAGGCTGTTTGGGCCGATGGAGCACGCTTCGCCAATCGCAGTTTTGCCACGCAGATGCGTGTTGGGGTGGATGACTGTATCCGGCGCAATGGTCACGTCGGGGCCGATGTAGGTACTCGCCGGGTCGATGAGCGTGACGCCAGCCAGCATCCAGTGCTGGTTGATGCGCTGTCGCAGTGCGGTCTCGGCCAGCGCCAGATCGACACGCGTATTGATGCCGATGGCTTCATTTGGATCGTCGACCACGAGGGTTCCCACTGTTTGGTGCGCGCCGATTGCTAGCCCGATCACATCGGTGAGGTAATACTCGCCTTTGCGCGGGCTCGGTTCGAGTTGTTCGAGAAATTGCCACAGTGCCTTGTCGGCAAAAACCCCGATGCCACTGTTCATCTCGTGGAGTTCTGCGATGTCTGGTGTTGCTTCTACCTCTTCGACAATGGCATGGACGCGCCCGTAAGCATCGCGCACGATACGTCCCAAACCACACGAGACCTCACATTCGACGGTGAGGATGGTCGCGGCAGCCTGCCGTGTGATGTGCTGTTCCACGAGATGCCGCAAGGTGGCCTCCTGCACGAGCGGCGTATCGGCGTAGAGCACCAGGACGTGCTTGGCTTTGCCCTCAAGCAGGGATCGTGCTTGCAGTACAGCGTGTCCAGTTCCCAGCGCTTCCTTTTGAACGACGTACCGGATGTGTTCTCCAGCCCACGCGCGGATGGCATCTTCTGTATCCGGCGCCACGACGAGTACGGGTGGTGTGTCGGCGAGGCGCGTTGCCAGGTTGAGGATGTGGGCCAACATCGGGCGTTCGCCTAACGGGTGCAGGATTTTGGGGAGGCGTGATGCGAACCGTTCGCTTTTTCCTGCGGCTAATATCACAATGGATAGATCCATGGACGGCTCCTTTTGATGCGCTTGAACGTTTACACGTTGTAACGTTTTACCACGCCAATGTATTGCAATTATAGCATGACGGATAGGCAAAGCAATTGCTTTTCTTTCCCGTCTACCGTCTACTTATTGCAAACGCTTGCCTTTCAGGTATAATTTCTAAAAGGAGATGCAGTTATGATCTGGCTGGATGCCGTAACGGAAAATCTACCTGGCCCGATGCACCTGCGAGTACGCGGGCGCAGTATGCTGCCTACGCTGCGCCCGGGTGACGAGGTGGTCGTCAATCCGGTAACGGCTGAGGCGCTTGCGCCTGGGGATTGGGTCGTTGTCCACAGTGTGCAGGGCGCTTTTCTGCATCGTTACCTGGGATGGCGTCATGGTCGCATCATAACCAAGGGCGACGGCCACAGGGCGCTTGATCCGTCCTGGCCTCCAGATGCTGTCTTGGGCCGTGTCGTTGGAGCGCAGCGTGGTGGGCATTGCTTCTACTGTCGCACGCCGGGCCAACTGCGGCGCGAAAGACTGTTGGCTGCCGGTCACCAAACTCTCGGCGATGTGTGGGGTGTGTTACGACGCATCAAAGCGTTGTTGTTGGCGCTTTTTGTGGTAGCAGTCACCGCGACGTTCGTGTGGGCTGCTGTCGGATTGACCGACTTCTATGCCGAGGCGGGTGCGGACACAGTCACTGTTTATTGGGAGACCGCCAGCGAGACCGATAACCTGGGCTTCCGTCTCTGGCGCAGTTTGGATGAGCTGGATGATAATGCCTATGCGGATATTTCCGGTTTCATCGCTTCTCTGGACGAGGGCGCAGGGGCTTTCTATGAATACGAAGATACTGAAGTGACGCCCGGAGTCCCTTATTATTACAAGCTGGAAGACCTGCCAAGTAATGGTTTGACTGGTGAGATGCATGGCCCCATTTCTGCGACTGTTCCATTCACGACAACACCGACCTTGACTCCCACGGCTACGTCTACACCAACACCTACGTCGACACCATTGCCTACGTCAACGCCCAATCCAAATGTCCAATTTTGGGCTGATAAGACCGACCTGACTGCTGGAGAATGTGCTACACTGTACTGGCAGACAAACAATATCCTGGCGATCTTCTTCGACAATGTGGGTGTTTACGGGGATGGAGAACGGGCGTTTTGCCCTTGTGAAACTGAGTCCCATACCTTGCGGGTGAAATATCTCGACAGTACGACCGAGGATTTCGTGATCACGCTCAATGTGACGGGACAATGTGGTGTAACGCCGACATCAACGTCAACGTTGTCACCAAAGGAGCCTGTTTCCGATGGCGCAACGGCAACGCCGCGTCCCACCTTCACGCCAAGCCCGACTTTGCTGACGGAGAACCCCACTGTGACGGCGTCTGCGGAAGCGGATATTGCGACCGCGACGGCTTCCACAGAGGCGCAACCCGCAATCCTGACGGCCACTGCGACAACGCAAGTTGTAACGCAGGATGATGTGCCAGATACGCCGCAAGCTTCGGGAACACCTATCTCGTCTCTGGCGACCCTCGAGAGTCCATCGGATTCGGGGGCGGCGCCGTCGGAGCGGTTGTCTGCGCGTGGCCCGGTGGAGGGTGAATCAACCGATGTCCCGGTGGAGAAAATGCTCTCTATATGGCTGTTGATCGTCGGCGGTATCGTGGGAGCAGGCTTTATTGGAGCGGGTATTTTAATGTGGAAGCGGCAACAGTGAAGCGCGCACTGTGGGTCGCGGTGGCGCTGCTAATGCTCGTTTGGCTCGCGAGCTGTCGTGCCAAGCCTGAACCATCGTCGGAAGTGACCGGGGTGCCCGCACCAACTTCATCCGATCTGGCCACCGGTTGGACATTGCTGGTCCGCGACGATGGCCCGCGCTGGCTTGGCCCGGACTGGTGGCGCGCGCAGGGCCTCGATCCCACAACCCTCGTGCCGGAACACATCCGTCTGACGCGCGGTGAGGAAACTATCCCCGCATTGTGGCTCTCCTCTGCCGGTGGCCCCGGCCTGCTTTTCTACGGTGAGGCTGCGCCGGGTCGTCTGGGACCGGTGGGC
>JAFGSL010000286.1 GCA_016934645.1 Anaerolineae bacterium | reverse complement strand
TTGTCTACTCATCCTGACCGCCTAACACAGGAAGGGCTATTCGGTTGTTAAAGTACCAATTCTTGTCGGTTGTGTACAACTGACTGCGATCAGCCTTCAGCAGTGACGGTTCTATTTGCTAGAGCGCTGCGCTAGTTCTTGACGCACGAGAGGTAATACGCGCGCTTGTGCCGCGTCCAAATCCCCGGCTACGGAGCAGCCGGCGGCCTGGCGATGACCGCCGCCTTCAAGCGTCTTGGCGATCCAGGCCACATTGTAACCGGGCCGCGAGCGCAGGCTTACCTTTACCGTGCCATCGCGCATTTCGAGGAAAGTCGCCATAATCCTTGCTTCTGCCACGCGGCTGAGCAAATTGCCCAGGTCGAGGTCG
Source organism: Anaerolineae bacterium (assembly GCA_016934645.1). The sequence continues at coordinate 5,822 of JAFGSL010000286.1, read as the reverse complement.
TCGTGGTCTTCGATACCGAGGGCGATTTTCTCGGCCAGCGGAAAAGTGGCCCAGGCCATCTCGCCGTCAAGCTGCAGCCGTTCGAGGGCCACGGCCCACCCGCGCATCTGCTGGTAAGGGACCGAGTCGAGCGTTTTTTGCATCACGCCAAGATAGTCGCCACCAGCTTCAATCAACTGGCCAACAAAACGCAACACCTTTGGTGTGGTGTTGGATGTGCGCAATCCGCGCGTATCGGTGAGGATAGCAACGAGCAAACATGTCGCCATCTCGGCGGTCAAAGGGATATCGAGTGCATCGATGAGCGCCGCGAGGGGCAGCGCCGTCGCTGCGGCATTGGGATCAACCAGGTTAACATCCCCAAAAGCCTCGTTCGTCGCATGGTGATCGATAACCAATAGCGGCAGCTTCCCATGCCAATCGTCCTTGTAAATGCCGCCGGTGCGGTTCAAATCGCTCATGTCCACGGCAATCACAAGATCGATATCTTCGGTGACATCACTCACGTAAGTTTTCGCGCCCGGCAGATAGGCAATATTCGCCGGGACCGGATGTACGCATGCCAGCACCGGGCTTAGCCCTATCTGCAGCAGGGCCAAGCGCAAGGCCAACGCAGACCCAATGGTATCTCCATCAGGACGCGGATGAGAGATGAGTAACGGGCGGCGGCGCTGTTTGAGCAACGCCGCCGCATGGTGAAGTGCTTCTGTTGATAGATTAGATATCATCGCCGTCATCGTCCGCGAGGTCATCGTCCCCGAAATCGTCGTCTGCGACGTCGTCATCCTCTTCTGCATCTTCTGAACCGGCATCGTCCACGTGGAGTTCGTGGAGCAGTTCCTCGATCCGTGCACCATGTGCCAGCGAGGGATCGTAGGTGAATACCAGGTGAGGCAGGTTGCGCAAGCGCAGCGTCGGCGCCATCTCATTACGCAGCCAGCCCGCCGCGCCATCGAGCGCGGTTTGCGTCACGGCGATGTCTTCCACCGTGCCAATGATGCTAAAGAAGATCTCTGCGCGTGTCGTATCTCGGTTAACCACCACATCGGTGATGGTGACGTTTTCCAGGCGGGGATCATTGCTCTCTTCGATGAGCAATTGCGTGAGTTTGCGGCGGATCAGCTGGCTCACGCGCCCCAAATATTTCTTTCCCATACGTACCTCCTAGCCCGGATAAAAAAGAGCTTTCGTCGCAATTAGGCCCTAACCCGAATAAACCGGAGCGAAAAAACCTCCGTTGACCGTTTTCTTGCCGTTGTGCAAGAATCTAGTGGTTAGGCCTATGCTACGGCGACCCGCTCCATCACGAAGAATTGCAGTTGATCTCCTGATTCAACAGCATCGAAGCCCGCCAACTTGACGCCACATTCGTAGTTCTGACGCACCTCACGCACATCCTTCTCGAAGCGCTTGAGGGAATCCAAGCTACCCTCATGGAGCACCTGTCCACCGCGAAGCACACGCGCCTTGGCATTGCGCTGGATAACGCCATCGGTGACGTAACACCCTGCCACACGCCCAATTCGGGGAATATCGAAGGTCTGGCGCACCTGTGCTTCACCGATCACTTTCTCTTCATAGACCGGGGCGAGCATACCCTTCATTGCCTTCTCTACGTCATCGACGATCTCATAGATGATGTCGTACATTTGGATGGGGAGGTCTTCCATATCGGACATGCGGCGCGCCGAGTTGTCGGCATTGACGCGGAAACCGATGACGATGGCCTCGGAGGCCAGCGCCAGGTCGATGTCCGACCCGTTGACGTTACCGGCAGCCGCGTGAATCAGGTTGATCTTCACTTCATCGTTACTCAGCCGTTTCAGGCTGTTAACAATCGGCTCGATAGAACCCTGCACATCCGTTTTGAGGACGATGTTTAGCTCCTTAACCTGTCCTTCGCGGATACGGCTGGAAATATCGTCCAACGAGAGTGGACGCATCGCTGTGCGCGCCAGATCTTTGGCTCGTGCCTCTTCCTGGCGCTTGTCCGCGATAGCGCGCGCCGTACGTTCGTCCTTGACAACTTCCAGGCGATCTCCGGCCTCGGGCACGTCGTGTAGCCCGATGAGGACGGTGGGCGTGGCAGGCGGCGCGGTCCGGTGGCGCTTGTCGTTCTCATCTTGTAGAGCGCGAATCTTTCCCCACGTCTTGCCGACGACGACCACATCGCCAGTGCGCAATGTCCCATTCTGGATCAGGACAGTCGCCAGCGATCCCTGGCGTTTGTCAAGACGCCCCTCAAGAACCGTGCCTACTGCTTCGCGTTCGGGGTTGGCCTGAACACAGACCTCATCGGCCATCAACAAGATCGCTTCGAGCAAGTCGTCTAAACCCTCCCGGTTCCGCGCAGAAACGGGGATGACCATCGTCTCCCCACCCCATTCATCCGGCGTCAATCCCTGGTCATTCAACTGTTGTTTGACAACCTCGGGACGCGCGTTCGCCTTGTCGATCTTGTTCAAAGCGACGATGATCGGCACGTGCGCAGCGCGCGCGTGGTTGAGCGCCTCGATTGTCTGCGGCTGGACGCCATCGTCGGCGGCAACGACGAGTACTGCGATGTCGGTAGTATTCGCTCCCCGCGCACGCATGGCAGTAAACGCTTCGTGACCAGGCGTGTCAAGGAATGTGATCCGACGTCCCGAATGCTTCACCTGATACGCACCGATGTGCTGCGTAATGCCACCGCTCTCTTTACCCACCACATTCGTGTCGCGGATAGCATCAAGGAGAGATGTTTTGCCGTGATCCACGTGTCCTAAAACCGTCACAACCGGCGGACGGTCACACAGATCCTCCGGGTCTTCCGAAGAGAGAAGAATTTGCCACGCCGAAAGCTCGGTTTCTTGATCTTCTTCGAGCTCTGCGTAGGGCTGCTTTGCCTCAAAGCCAAACTCGCTGGCGATCACCGCCGCGGTATCGAAGTCAATCTGCTGGTTGATGCTGGCGAGCACGCCATTGCTCATCAAGATTTTAATGACTTTGATGGGTGTCTCCCCCAACAATTCAGCCAAATCACGTACGGTAATGATTTCTGGAATCGTGACTTCTTTTAATTCGTTCATACTCAATCCTCCTCCATCGAATTTTCATCCCCTGAACTAACGGCATCCAGATCCAGGGTTTCAGGAAGCGCAGCCGCATATGCACGTAAGGCTGTGACTTCCTCCGCAGACAGGGTCACGCGCAACGCGCGCTCGAGCGCGCCGCGCGTGAGGGCCTTGCTCCAGCATACACGCTGGCGGCACAAATACGCGCCACGGCCTTTCTGCTTGCCCGTTTTATCAACCACCACGCCACCTCCAGCAAGGCGCACCACGCGCACGAGTGCACGCTTCGCGCCATGGGTCCGGCACGCCACGCATGTGCGTTCCGGGATATGCTTTGGTCGTGGTTGTTGTTTTTTCTTTGCCATAATGCATCTAAAACAAAAAAAGGACGCCCGTAATCTTCTGGCGTCCTTCAGTTCTCAGGATAATTGCGGATGCAGGCATCCACCTATATCCTGCTGGAATAACCTTAACCGTTGATCGATATCATCACAACAGTTCCGCTGACCATCAGAGTCTACTCACCAGATTTCTTGTCCGACGGACAAGAAAACAGGCGTCCAAGACCCTGTTCGGTTCCAGGTTATCCAGGCTAGGACTAGCCCAAAGATTGCTAAACCGGCACGTGCTCAACGCTAGAACTCTTCGTCGAAATCTGTCCACATATCCTTATGACGCCGTCGCTTGCGCACGACAAAGGTCTCACCGGTCTTATCATCGTAAACCACCGTGCGCCCCTTTTTCTTTTTACTTTGTCTGCTCTTGCGCCCGTCATCGTCGTCATCCAGGAAATCTTCATCCTCGAATACTTCCGGAAATACCTCTGCTACCTCGCCAAAGGTCTCCATAACCAATTCTTCGGCCTGGGCGGCGATATCCACCGGCCCTTCCTCGGCCGGCTCCTCGACGACTTCAGCCTCAGCTACAGCCGCAACTTCGGCCACAGGTTGAGCTTCCGTCTCCAGTTCGGCGACCGCTTCCGCTTTTACTTCCTCTTCAGGCAATTCAGCTTCAGGGGAAACAACTGAAGCAACGGCTGGAGCAATAGCGCCCTCTTCTTCAGACAAGCTCACAAGCTCGTCGTCGGCGACTTCGGCCTCGGCTTCAGCGGTGACGACAGCCTCATCCTCTCCGGGCACCGCGGCTTCGGCCATAGGTTCGACAAACTGCAACCCGCTTGTATCCATAGCATCTTTGATTTCGCGCAGTGCCTTAACACCAACACCGTCAATCATCAACAGCGCCTCATCGCCTAAGGCCATACGCTCCATCACCTCGCCAACAGTAGCAAGACCACTGCTGGCAAGATGGCTATGGACCTTATCCGACAAGTTGAGCGCGGCGAGAGATTGCTCGTAGGCGGCGGCTGGCACACGCGCGCGCGCAGCCTGCTGCGCCTCCCGGCGCTCTGCCTCGACCCTTTCCTGAGCGGAGCGCCGTGCGCGTGCCTGACGCGTCGCCGGACGTTCCGCATCCCGCCGCATAATGAGGGCTTCACGCACAGCTTCCACGGTACTCTTGAGGATGCGGCGTTCTTCATCGGTGTATGGGTAATGATCGCTTTCGTGGGTGCGCATAATGCCTGCCAGGCGCGGCACCAGGGAAGCATTAGCTTTAAGTACGTCCAGCAGCTCCGGCGCGTTATTGACCTGTTCCAACGCCCACAACGCGGCTTCCGTCGCCCCCTGGATGTCTACACGACAGCCGGTGAGTTTAGCCGCCAGCCGCGCGTTCTGCCCGGAGCGACCGATTGCCAGTGAAAGCTGGTCATCCAACACCACCACCGAAGCGGTGCGCCCGCCGGAGTTGTTCTCGTCCAGCACAACGCTGAGCACTTGATTCATACTCAGAGCGTTGGCGATGAAAATTTTCTGATCCTTGTGCCACTCGACCACATCGATACGCTCATCGTGCAACTCATTGGAAATCGTCTGAATGCGGATGCCGCGCATCCCCACGCACGCGCCCACCGGGTCCAGCCCGGCCTGGCGGGTGGAGACGGCGACTTTCGCCCGCGCGCCTGCTTCGCGCGCAACGGCGTTGATTTCCACCTGTCCGGCGCGGATCTCAGGCACTTCCAGTTCTAACAAACGACGCAGCATCAACGGGTGGCTGCGGCTGACGATAATTTCAGGCCCACGGGAGGTGCGCTTGACTTCCAGAACATAGACGCGGATTTTCTGATGGAGCATGTAGCGTTCCCCTGGAATCTGCTCCCGGCGAGGCATGTGCGCCTCTTCCGTGCGATCCAGATGCAGGGTAACACCATGGGGCGACACCGACTGGATCGTGCCGATGATGATCTCGTTTTCCTGTCGACTAAAGCGGTTGAACTGGCTTTCACGCTCTGCTTCACGCAACCGCTGTGTGATGACCTGTTTAGCGGTCTGTGCCGCGATGCGCCCAAAGTCACGCGGGGTGACATCAACCATCAACAGCTCCTCCGCAGCGATTTTGGGGTTGACACGTCGCGCTTCCCGCAAAGAGATCTGCGCGAGTGGATCCTCAACCTCGTCAACGACGGCCTTTTCGAGATAAATACGCGCTAAACCGGTCTCCAGGCTGATATCAGCTGTGACATTTTGTGTTGCCCCGACTTTCCAGTCGCGACGGTAAGCGGTGACCAGCGCCGCGCGAACGGCGTCCAGTACGACCTCCCTTGGCAAACTATACTCAGCACAGATTTGATTAAACGCCAGGGAGAACTCACTCTTCATGACCCATCTGCCTCCCGTATCCCCATTAAGGTACGATTCACAAAGAAAAGTG
>JAFGSL010000285.1 GCA_016934645.1 Anaerolineae bacterium | reverse complement strand
CGTGACGCGCTTCTTGTATGATGGCAGCCTGTCCTGAGCGTAGTGAAGGAACGGATCCCGCGTCCTGCGCGAAGACCCCTCCGGGCTAACCGTCAACGTGGGCGCAGTCGAAATGCGCATCAGCGGCGCGCAACGCCTGACCAGCACCTACTACTTCGCGGGTGGGCAGCGGATTGCGATGCGGAAAGACGGCGAGGTCACGTATTTGCACGGCGACCTGTCAATTTTCGCCCGATAATAAGCCAGAAGATTTGAGAGTGCGTAATTGATGTTTGCAGCCCACATTTCGTGGGGAGCTATACTGCGACGGCACAAGTGGCTTCTGATCGTTGTTTCCGGCCACGGGAACAACGATTAACCGCCTTATTGATTGGCGAAGTGGCTTTGTCTTTACGTTTGACTGCCGATATCGCTATTGCCAACGGGATCGCTTTGGTACTGCGCAGATTATAGTATGGTGCTTGGCGGTGACGGAAAGCCCGCCCGGCTCGTTCTGCGCCATTGTTGGTAGCTTCCCATTTCGGATTATACAGGAATTGACTTAAGCGTTCGAACTTCGCTGCAGTTATCCGGCTCAATACTACCTGCAATTGTGGCATGGCATGATAATCGTCGTTGGCATGCCAAGCCTCATAGCATATATGAGCATCTTGTGGTGAACGCCGCTGCCCGACAGCGTCTGTCCACAGACGATACCAACCAATCAAGAAGTTACGCGCCGTCTGTAAAGATTTACCCACAGGACTGGCCAGTAACATTTGGACCAACTGCGCTTCTCCATCATTCAAGTGCTCAGGGCGTCGCAGCAACAAGCAGCGTTTTTCATGCAAAATTTCGCGGATTTGATGTACCTCCTCCCAGCTCGCCCAGGGTGCAGGTGGCCCCGATGTTGTGAGATGTGATTCAGAGAACGTAAATGCAGTGAGAGAGGAAGGGTCTTGTAACCAACGTTTGACGGTTACACGGTGGAGCCCGGTGCGTCGAGCGATTTCAGAATAAGATAATCCTTGTTTGCGCAATCCATGAACTTCACTGTGTTGTTTTTGCCTTTGCCGCCGCCGTTGCTGTGGGGCTAACAGTTTAGCGAACTCTGAGAGTTGTTCCGGTATTCCCTCCGGCAAATCCGGGATAGGGCGTGCCAACCAACACTTGATTGTTTTTCGAGAATGCCCGGTTTGTCGGGCAATAGCGCGCTGAGTGAGACCTTGACCGCTTAGTTTATGGACTTCCGTTATGTTCCCATCGCTGCAATTGCCGCCAATACCAACGTTGCGTCGCTGCATCCTCAGTCATCTCACTCGGAGGGTGATCCCGCAATACACCACCGCCACGAGTGCCGGCTACGGGAACAACCGACGGCAGTTGTTTGCGCACGCGCTGAATTACTTTCATCACCGCCGTGGTGATGTGGCGTGTCTCATGGAAAAGACATAGCTGATGGGCTGCGTCAGGCCATACCTTGGCCAATACTGTAGGTTATAGCGCGGCACCATCGCTTATGATTTCATCGGGCTCAATCCCTGCAACTTTGAGATGCCGCAGAAAGCGTTCGACATCGGCGGCAGTGACTGCGCCATGAACTAACTGATAACCTACCAGTCGGTCCCCTTCGGGAGCCGCCGGGTCAGCCGCCAGAAGAAGCGCCAACTGACCTTGATAAACTTCATCCACACACAAGATGCCGGAGAACTCTTGTACCACCCATGCCTGATAGTCAGTTTCAAAATCTATATTTTCGCCGTAGGTGCGACACCAACGCCGTACACTTCCTTCGCTGAGCTGCACCCAAAAATCCCGTGCCAGACGCTCCGGGACACGTCGCATCGTCAAACCATCTTCAAAAACAGGTTGCACAGCTTTGTCCATCACGCGGTTTGTATAGACCGCATCCGGTTGCATAAATGGAGGTTGTGCTCGAAAGTAATGATCACAGTCGCTGCAATAATGCACACCGACTATCATATGTAAAAGCACAGGCGACTCCAAATGAATATCAATAGCAGTTCGTTCTGCAGTACTGAAACGCAACGCGAGTTGTTGGCAACGATCACATATTGCGGCGTTTTGGATATACTTGAGTTCCAGAACATGACATATTGTCTGGTCGACACTCGAGGCCCGTTCATGCTCCACTGTACACCTCCCGAGTTGTGCTGTGAGAGCTCTCTTATTGTGTACATCGAAGCAACCTTGTCAAAATCGGCTACCAAACGTCAATTACGCACTCTCAAAGTGGGTGGTAAACTTCCGTTCGAAACTTGACACAAGAGACGTGGGCAGTGCCGTGGGTGGAGAAACGGCTGCTGTTCAATCCGGTGCAGGTTCGTGAGTGTGTGGTGCAGGAAAACACGTTGGCGACATTGGATGTCAGTGTGAACTAGATCAACCAGAAGCGCTATCATCTGGGAGTCTTGACCGGCGACTGGAACACGAACGGGTTTATCGCCTCGTGCATCCCGGCCGGCTACCAGCTGTTGGTGTGGACCTGCCAGGCCAGGCGCAATGAGGGCAGCGACTTGTCGCGCGGCCGGCACTGGCGCCCGTGTTCGCGGATGGCGGTGATCGTCAACACGGACTACCAGATTTTCCCTGGGGACTTCATGAAGACGAGCCGGCTATACGGGGTCGGGCTGTACAATCCCACGATCGGCGCACGGCCGTCGGTGAAAGTGGTGGGGTATCGCGGCAAGGTGAATGGCGGTGGCGGCGGTTTCAGGGTGTTGAAATAGTTTCCCGGATTGTGCCAGGCCGGCATCTATTACGTAACTGATCAGGATCGGGTCAATTGGCGTGCTCTATCGGGCCTTTTCAATTGCCGGCCTGATACAGTCCGGGACATTGAGGAAGACCCCCGGGGTGAGTTCCTGGGGTCTGTTTGTTGAGTGGCGGAAACGAGAGAAGGTATTTTTAACGAAATATTCACCTGTCTGCCGGTGTTGGCAATCCGACATTTTGTAGCTCGATACTTCTCTTGCAATCTCAACCCTGACCTGCCGTTTTCAGTTCTCAACCATTGTAATTCAGGAATCCAGATCGCAAAATCGCGCTACGTACCCTCCTGCCACAGGCAGGTCAGGTGCAATTAGGGTTGGGCAGAACTTATTCTTTTGCACGAGAACGACCTTATCCATTGTGTTGTTAACGGGCTTCACAAACATCTCCGCCATCTACCGCCAGCCAATTGACTCTAGCGGTAGTTTTTAAGATTAGGCCAAATGACATCCACCGGCAGGTTCGGCTTTCTGCAAACGTAAATATAGAATTGACTAGGTAAGTCATTGCCGGCAACTGCACTCTGTTCGCACTCATCAAAGAACATAGATAAATAATTCGACCGGCCAACAACGATGATCATAACATCCCAGGAATCTCCCGGCCCCCAGAGATAATAGGTCAAAGACCCACTGACCGCGTGCGACAGGCCATATTGCGGGCCGTACATATCGATGGCACTTGCTGTGTAATACCAATCCGTATAGATCCCGGCAATGGCGCGTTCTTCCGGGGGAAGTTGGTCATATACTTCGGCGACATCCTGAACAAAACTTTCCCACCCCACTCTACCAATGAGCATGACCGGGGCATACGCACTGTCAGCGTTGAATTCCCGAATGGATTGATACCAGAATTTAACGCTTCTAGGCAGACTATAGACCGTATCGAGCGGTAGGATGGGCAAGGAGGTGGGCAGGACAAATATACCGGCAGACAACAGATAGCCTACCGGCAGAATCCTCATCCATAATTTCCAGCGGGCGCCTGTCAATGCTTCCTCCACAAATACGGCACCGGCGGCGATAAGTGGTATGAACAATTCGCCAAGCATCCGCGCCGAAGCATGGAGATAAAACATCAGCGCCAGAGTAAACAGGAATAACCAGCCCAGGAAACTATAATTTACACCGTTCAAAGGACGCAATAGGCGGTATAGTCCAAAAATCCACAGGGGCAGGAAGAACGGGTTCATATAAACCAGTATATTCGTTAAATACTGCAACATGGAAGCTTGATATACGCGACTTGTGCCATAGGCATTCCAGTATTCGAGCGTGGGCCAGTGATTGACTACTTCCCATAGCAAGTAGGGGGAGACTATCAGCAGACACAGCCCGGCCCCCAACCAGGGCCAGGGAGTGAGCAAATCCTTCCTGTACTTGGTCAGCAAAAGCGCAGCCAGGAAACCTGGCCCCAGGAACAGGAGGGTCATCTTGGTCAAGCAAGCCAGACCCGCCAGAAAACCTAACCAAATCCAGAGTTTGCGGTTCCAACTCCGTAAATATCGGACGAGCGTGTACAGAAAGCCAGCTAGAATTAACTGATCGATGCTATCGTAACAAAATATGGAATCGACGCTGAGCCAGAGTGGAACAAAGATGAATACCAGGGCGCTCAGTATCACTGCAAATAACTTTCCGCCGAATTCCTTTACAATCAGGCAGATGAAGATCAGCATGCCCGAACCGGCCAGCGCTGGGACCATACGCAGTGCGAACAATGATTCGCCCAACAGAGCTCGATTAAGTGCTACCAAGGCAGGAACCAGTGGTGGTAAGTCTACATACCCGAATGCCAGGTGCCGGCTAAGGGCTATTGTGTAGAGTTCGTCAAAGAAAAAGCCATAATCGTGAGCATTGATCATGTGCAGGGCGAATTTCGCCACCGCGCCAAGAACGATGACCCAAGTAACAGGTGAAAGTTTAAGGAACTGATTTCGACTTTGTATACGGCACCTCTTAGGAATGGAAGTAAAGTTATTTGCCGCTTAACGAGTCGCGAATTAAGCGGACTGCGGGTACGCGAAAAGTACTGCAAAACACCGTCCGTAATGCGCAAAGCAGCCAAATCAACTG
>JAFGSL010000284.1 GCA_016934645.1 Anaerolineae bacterium | reverse complement strand
CGCCTCGTCCGCGGCCAGGTAGGCGCGGTCGGCGTGGCTCAGGTAGGTATCGTAGAAACGTCCGATGGGGAAGTCAATCAGTTGATTGTCCGGCAACCGGCTGAAGAGCACTGGCACGCCCCAATCCCACTCGTCCTGTACCAGCGCGCGGGCCTCGTTCATGGCCAGATCGACCAAACCATGGTTCAGCAGTCGCGTGTAAAACTGGCCGGTGAACAAGCGCGCCGTTTGCAGGCCAACCCGGTCCGACATCGCCACAACAGCTTGCACGCCGCCGCGCTCGACCAAAGCCGGGCCGAGGGGGACAAAGGCATCACCACGGCTGCGCATGGCGCTTTCGCAGGCGGCAAGGAACGTCAGCGCCGGTGGGCGGGTGGCGAGCTTGAAGGCTTCGACCAGGCGAGTGGCTTCCACCGGTTCCGTCGTGCTGTCGCCAGCTTCAATATAGAGGACATTGCCCCTGGCAGTTCGAGTGCCATGGCAGAGGATATGGATCAGGTGGTGGCCTTCGCTTAGCGCAGCTCGGATCGCGTTTAGAGAGGGCGCCGCCGCCGTTCCTGATTCCAGGTAAGTGACAGCCACTTCAGGTAGGCCATCCAACAGGGTGTGTAACGCCTGCCGTTCTTCGGCGGGGATGGGGTCCAGATTATACGCTTCCAGTCCATCCGGGGAGGCCAGGACGGCCAATACACGCACCGGACGCTCGGTGATCGGCTTGGGACGCTCCCATCGCTGCGCCAGCACATAGCGCGAGAAAGGGGTGTCGGCCGTAGCCGCCAGTGGTTGCCAGTCACCGCCCAACGGCATCAGGATGCGCTCCCAGCCGAGGGTTTCCAGTTCGGCGGGATCGAGGCGCAGGCGTAACCGCATGGTATCGCCGCGCGCTTCTAACGCAACCATCGTCTCGCGGTAGGCGCCTCCGATCGCCGTGTCGGCAAACAGCATCTCCCCCAGCGCGCGACCATACGCCTTTGGGTCTGTCGTCAATTCCAGTAAGCGAGTCTGGTCGAGTTGAAGCGCACCGGACGGGAAACTGCGCCACCCGGTCACATCTAGTTCTACGGGATAGGTCTGTCCTCCATCTGTCGAAGAGAAGACGCGGATTCCCACCAGTTGATAATCCTCGCGTGGGCCGAGTTCTCCGAGCATCATGAGTATCCTCCTCCTAATTGTTACGAAAACTTCTGGGATCGAAGAGCAAACACAAGTTACAGACTTCCTCCCAGGATGGCGCGGGCTATAGCTTCGCGCCGCCAGTAGATTTGCTGGATGGCCTGATAGTACGCCTTGGACAGGGCGGGTTCTTTGGCGATGCAGTCGCGATCCTCGGGGCACAGCACCACCAGATCGCCGTAGTTGGCCAGGGCGTTGAGGGCTTCGCGGCGGATGTAGTTGCGCTGAACTTCCTGGAGAAAGACCGCCTGCAAGTCTTTGCCTTTTGCCCTGCCGGCGGCAAGCTCTGCCAACAGCTTCATATCCGATTCGACGGCCACACGGCCCAACGCCGTGATTGCCGTGGCCCAGGTGCTCCAGTCCTTCGATCCCTCCTTGCCGTCAAAGCCAAGACAATCCTGTAGCAGAAAGTCGTGCGCGCTTTTGTCGCGCAGGCGGAGCAGTCCGATCAGGTAAGCGAGTGACTTGCGGACTTTGGCCGGGTTTCTCAGGCTTGTGCCAGCCGGATTGCTAAGTTCGGCCAGAAGCGGGGTCACAACCGCTTGGGTGACCCGTGCGCTGTCGAGGAGCGAAAGCGCATCCGCCACCGACCAGCGGACGCCCTGACGGGTTTCGCCGCTCGTGAACATCTCGTTCAGGCGATCCAGCACCCGCCGGGCGTCGTCGGGCCGATTCGCGCTTTCCAGCGACCCGTGCAGATCCCCCAACGCGAGCGCAGCCAGGCTTTGGAGGCCCAGGTCGTCGGCGTCCGCGGAGTGCTGCATCAGCGTGTCGATGTCTTTGTGTTTCCAGGCCGCAAAAAGTTCGGTGAGTTTGGGGCTGATTTGCCTCAGCACAACCGTGACCGCGTCTTCTTCCATGCGCTTCAGGGCGATTGCGGCTGCATACCGCACACTGCTAAACTCGTAATCCCATTGGTTGGCGATGTTCAGCCGAACTCTGTCGTATGCCTTGCGCGCCAGGTCGACGGCGACCTCCGGCATCGCCAGTTGGGCCAGCAGTTGCGTCGCCTCTAGCCTGCGATTGAGGTCTGGTTCGGTAGCGCTGTCCGAGCGCCACCGCAGGGCATTTACGACATGATCCGAAAGTTTTTGCAGTTTCTCGTGAGCTTCTGGATTGAGCGCCGTCCGACACTCGAGCAGGCACCGAGCGCCTACGAACAGCCGTGTGCTTTCCAGCAGGTCCTTGCCGTAGATGATTGGTTCGAGCAAACACCGCAGCGCCTGCTGGGCATCCGGGCGGGGGTCTGTGGCCAGCAAACCGCTGGCGATGATCAGCGTTTCTTCCCACCAGCGCGTGCGTACCGGAGAGCCAAGTGAATCGACCAGCTCACGCAGCGTGCGATCGCGGTCCGGCTGCGCCAGGATCGCCTGCGCGCAACAGTACGCCTGGATCGAGTGGTACGCAAATCGCATCGCCTCTTCTCCGACCGGCACGAGGAGCTGTTGCCTCACCAGCGACGCGTACAGCTCCTCGACCGCGTAGCCGCGTTCGCCGCGAATGGTGCTCATCACGCGGAACACCTCGCCGATCGGCCAGACGGTGAGGTCGGAACGTTGCATCTCCAGGGCCATGTGGAGCAGCGTGCGGGGGGCGTTGGCCCGCATGCCCTGATCGGCGGGAACCTGCGCAATGGCGTTGTCGATCAATTTCTGCAAGACTTCTGCGCGTGAAGACGGCGTTTGCCCTTTTTGAGTGCTGGTTAGCATCTTGACGAAGAAAAATCCGGTGCTGGCTAAATCGAACAGAGAAGTGTCGTACAGCGCGTCCAACAGTTTCTGCCCGGGTTCACCCTGGACTTCGAGCGCGTGTCTGATTCCACGTTGCGTCAATGGTTGGATGGCCAGGACGCAGTACCGGATCTGCCCTGTCGTGTCCAGATCATTCCAGTGCAACGCAGATGGCTGGATCGCCAGAATGTATTGGTGACGTGGGTGTTCTTGCGCCAGGGTCATTGCGAGTTTGACCAGGTCGCGCCCGACCTCCGGTAAGGTGTCACCGGCGTTGAAGAGGATCCGCAGACGTATTTGCGGCATCTGCTTGGCCAGCTCGTCTAGGGAACGCGCGGCAAGGTCGGGGATGAACAAGCGCAACTTGTCCAGAATGGTTTTCTCCAGGCTTTCAAGCGTGCCGGGACGGTAGTCCTCCAGACCGAGGTACAGCGGCAGGAAGAGTTGTTCAGCCGGCGACTGAAATCCGGTCTGCACCGTCTCCCAGCCCAGCCGCCGCATCTGCATGGCCTTGCCACTGCTAGGGCCGCCGAGAACCAGGACGAACGGTGTGGTGGAGGCAGCGCCCTTGGATGCGGCAGGTTCGTCCGTGAGGTGGTTCTTGATCGCGTCTATGAGGTCGAGCGTGCCGATACGTTGCGCCTCGGGCTGTTCGTATTGGCTGGCATCCTGCCCCTCATTGACCAGGATGGCCTGCAAAGGCAGCGGAATGTACTTGCCGGTCCAGAAGTCGCTGTAATCGGGATGCTCACGGATGGCCTG
>JAFGSL010000283.1 GCA_016934645.1 Anaerolineae bacterium | reverse complement strand
TCCCTCCCGCTCGGCGGCCTCGATCATCGCCAGACCGATACGCTCTTTGACACAACCGCCGGGATTCTGGCGTTCCAACTTCGCCCATACCGTCGCCATCCCCGGCGCGACGACGCGTTGCAAACGCACCACGGGTGTACGTCCCACCAGATCGAGGACGTTATCCGCCACCAGACCACGAAAATCGCCCTGCTTTACATCCATGAGTGCGCTTCCTCCAAAACGAAGGCTGCTTCCGCCGGAGCTTCAAGGTTTTCCAGGTCACTCAAGCGAACCTCTAGGGCCGTGATGCGTTGGGTCAACCGATCGATCGTGTCTACAACCATATCGGGAAGCTGCTCGTGATGCAAATCGGGTTTGAGACGGCACGAGACACCGCCGATCTTGACGACACGCCCCGGAACACCCACCACTGTCGCACAGTGAGGAACAGGCTTAACCACCACAGAACCAGAACCGATCTGCGCATTGTCCCCCACCTCTATGGGGCCGAGCACGATCGCGTCGGTGCCCAGAACCACGCCGTTGCCGATGGTCGGGTGACGCTTGACCTTCTCCAGCGAGACGCCGCCGAGCACCACGCCCTTGTAAATCAAAACATCGTCGCCGACTTCTGCCGTCTCGCCAATCACCACGCCCATCCCGTGGTCGATGAAGACCCGGCGACCAATCTGCGCGCCGGGATGAATCTCTACCCCGGTCAGCCAGCGAGTGACGTGCGAGAGCAAGCGCGCCAAAAAGCGGAACTTGCGCACCCATAAAGCGTGGGCCACGCGATGCATCCAGATCGCGTGCAAACCAGGATAGCACGTCAGCACCTCAATGACGCCGCGCGCCGCTGGGTCTTTGGCAAAGACAGTCTGCACGTCCTCACGGATACGTCCAACGAGGCCGGGGCGAGGTCTAGGTCGTTCATCCTCCGGCAGACAGATGCACGTGTCACAGCACTCGCCGCACGCGGGGCGAGTTTCCCCTACAACATTGCGCTGTGATAACGGTACAGTCGTCATAGCCACCTCCTTGGCATATCTTGGGCACACGCTCCTTAATTGGGTCCATGCGGACATCCTGTAGTATAACCGAAATTCCGCCGCGCGCGAATAAAATCCTAATCCGAACGAGCCACATTATCTCACAGATTCTCGTTGAACGTGCAAGGATTCGATGGTTGGACCCCCCATTGCAAAGCCTGAATTTTACGGTAGAATGACATCAGAGGTTTGAACAGACCAATCAAAATTCTACCATTGCGAATAAGGAGAAATTGTATGCCGGCGAAAGCAATTTGTCCATCTTGCGGCGAGTGGGTCAAACTTCCCGACCATCCCAAGATTGGTCAGAAGATCACCTGCCTGGAATGTGAGGCCGATCTGGAAGTCATTGAAATCAACCCCGTAGAGCTTGACTGGGCCTATTTAGAAGACGAGCTTGACGACGAAGACTTCGATGACGACGAGGATTGGGATGAGGAGGAGGATTGGGACGACGACGAAGACGAGGATTGAGACGAACAATAACCTGCCAACACACCCGGTCAACGTCTCCATACAACAATCAACCTGCCTCGCTCATAATGAACGGGGCGGGTTTTTTTGATCTCGTTTCTTTCCTAACGTGTACTTGCCGTTTGTCGGCATTTGAGTATTATTATTATTGAAATTAGTGCAAGGTTAACCCGTCATTCACACCAGCACACTGAGCAAAGAGGACTGCATTTATGGGTTTCAGCTTCTGGCACGAGTCGGGGGGATTTGCGTTAGAATTCCCTCTAGAGTTGCCGAATATTGCTTTATCCATCGTCTACATCGGCCTGTTTATCTGGGCGCTGTGGTTACGCTCTGCAGATTTCAGAAAGATGGATGGAAAAGCATGGACATTCTTGGGACTGTGCCTGATCTTGCTCTTCCCGACGCGCTCGCTGCTAGTGCTCTACTACCTGCAAACTGGGGCGCTGCCAGCCTCCCCGATAAGCGTACTGCCCGCCACACCCACGCTCTCCCTCGTAGGGCTTTTTCTGGTAGCCCTGGTGACGATCAAACTAGGACCAGGACCGGGGTTAATCATCAACCTGGTTGCCGCCCTTACATGGGCCTGGTTTGGGCCGTTGACCTTCACCGATGTCATGGCAATCGCCACGTGGGGGCTGACCGCCGGCTATTTACTCCATCAAACCTACAAAGGTGAACTATACGATATCTTGCGCCGACCGCTGATCGCGCTACCCGTTGCCACGCTTTTGCCCTTAGGTTTCCTGTCAATCAGCCGGTTGATTACCAACCTTCCTCCGGGCGGACTGTTAGCCATAGACTACATGATCGCGGTCTGGAATAACGAGTGGCCGCTGTGGCTCGTTGGTGCAATATCACTCGCCATCCTCTTCCAATTGCTCTTCCTCAATCCCAGTTGGCGCGCGTTTCAACGGGCTGATACTGTGTCGCTGTACAGCAAATCCATCCGCGCCCGGCTCATCATCCTCATCATCCCGCTGGTGCTGCTCAGCGTTATCCTGTCTGTGGTCGCCGTCACTTCGCGCGCGATCAACCTGGCGCGCGAGCAATCGCTCGATGAGATGCGCCGTAGCGCCGAGAACGCCGTTAACAGCCTGACTTATTTTCACTATTCCGGTCAAAACTTGATCGCTACTTTTGCTGAGGACCCGGCATTACTCAGCCCGGACCCCCAACAGCGGATGGCGGCGTTGGCAACAGCGCGGCAAGTCGTTCCCTTCTTCCAGGAGCTATTGCTGGTTGATCAAGATCTGAAGATTACCGAAGCTGTTCCCAGCGAGACCCGCACCCAAGGATTGACATCAGAGGAAGAACTGGCGCTGAACCGCGCCAGTTCCCTCATCCCTTTCTCTTCGATCACCCGAATGTCACAATTACCTTCCGGCCAATACGGGATCACGCTGGTGCGACAGGTTTTCCGAAACGGAGACAACATCGATCAACCTCCAGAAGGTTTTCTCTTAGGACGGGTGCAGTTGGATATGAACCCGGAAATGCGGCGGGCGCTAGAAGCGCTTCAGGCAGCAGGTGGATCAGGTGCAGGTTTCATTCTGGATGAGAACGGCTTCATCATCGCCCATCCCAACTCTGATTATGTGCTACGGCCCTGGTCTCTCAACAAGGATGTCTTGCAATACCCGGATAACCTCAAACGGGGAACTGCCTATGAAGACGTTAGCGTCGACGGCTACCGCGTGCTGATCTATACCCTCAACGTCGAGGGAACCCCCTACCGGGTGGTGCTGCAACTCCCCTTCAGTACCGTACTGGAAACGGCGGCTAAAATTTCCAGCCCACTGCTCTTTGTGCAGATTGTGATGGGGGCGCTGCTGCTCATCGCCATTCCCTTCTTCTCCACACGCATCATCCAGCCCCTCAATACACTGGCCGAAGCTGCCGATCACATCGCCGGCGGCAACTTGACCGTGCCGGTGGCCATTTCTGGCGAGGATGAAGTCGCCCAACTGGGAAGCGCCTTCGAACAGATGCGTGTCCGGCTACAAGCCCGCCTTAACGACCTCTCGCTCTTGCTCAATATCGCCCAAAGTGTCTCGGCCACACTGGACCTGGAGCGCGGTGTACACCCCATCCTGGAAGGGGCTTTGGAGGAAACAGGCGCGAGTGTAGCGCGTTTCGTTATGCTTGGCGGAGGCGAGCGCCCCCAGCGCGCGTTTGTTGTCGGAGGCAATGGCGCAGCGAGCCAGAGCAACACCTATGCAGAGCTGGACCGCGCGTTTGCCGCCGTCCTCACACGACGACGCGACCCACTGGTCATCCAAGACCTCGAACAACTTAAAGGCACGATGGCGGCGGCTGTAAACCTACAAAGCGTGGCGATTTTCCCCGTACGCCCGCAAAACAGCACGGTGGCCGTATTATGGGTTGGCGATGACAAGAAAGACGCTTTCGATGAAGCGCGCGTCAATTTCCTCTCCACGCTGGCGAGCCAGGCTGCTGTCCTGGTCGAAAACGCACGGTTATTCCAGGCCGCCGAGGGCGGGCGCAGGCGGCTGGCAGCGATCCTTGCCAGTACCACCGACGCCATCCTTGTCACCGACGCGGAAGGGCGGTTGCTGCTGACCAACCCGGCGGCACAGAACCTGCTGGCGCTGGACGAATCGGCCTTGGGACGCCCATTGAGTGGTTTGGCGCTGCCTGAAGCCCTGACGCAAGCCTTGACGCCCCCTAAAGATGAGCAGCAGTTACCGACAGTCGAAGTCCCCATTGACGACCGGCGCACCTACTACGCCAGCATCGCGCCTATCACGGGGACTGAAGGAACGACATTGGGCATGGTTGCGGTGATGCGCGACGTCACACACTTCAAGGAACTCGATGAGATGAAGTCCGAGTTCGTGGCGACAGTCTCCCACGATCTACGCGCACCACTGACGTTCATCCGGGGTTATGCCACCATGCTGGTGATGGTCGGCGACCTGAACGAAAAACAGCACGATTATCTCGAACGTATCCTCGAAGGCATCGATCAAATGAGCGCCCTCATTGGCGACCTGCTCAACTTACGGCGTATTGAGGCCGGCGTAGGTATTCGCCAAGAGCCGTGTCGCTTGGGTCTCATCCTGGTAGAAGCGGTGGATACGATGCGTGCGCGGGCGACGTCGAAGGGTGTCACGCTGCGTTTGGAACCGACGGAAGGCGCGCCGACTGTGACCGGCGACCGCACGCTCTTACGACAAGCCGTGAGCAACCTGGTGGACAATGCCATCAAATACACGCCCGCGCCCGGTCAGGTCAGTGTGGGATTGGAAACCACGCCGCACGAAGCCGTGATCCACATCTCCGACACCGGCATCGGCATCGCGCCGGAGGACCAAGTGCGATTATTCGAGAAATTCTACCGCATCAAGCGCCGCGAAACTGGCAACATCCAGGGTACCGGTTTAGGCCTGGCTTTGGTTAAATCGATTATCGAACGGCATGGCGGACGTGTCTGGGCCGAGAGCGTCCCCAACCAGGGAAGCAGCTTTTATATCGCCCTACCCTTGCCAGAAGAAACATAAATGTCCAGTCTACCCGTGGTTCAATGCTGACGAGGAAATAGATGAAGATCAAAATCTGGGGTGCACGCGGCTCTATTCCCGCCCCACTTAGTTCCGCCCATATCGAAGAAAAGATTAACCGGGCCATTCTGGCCATGCCACAGATCAACACACAAGACCCGGAAGCGGTACGGGCCTACGTGAACAAACTCCCGGCCATAGTGCGCGGAACGGCAGGCGGAAACACAGCCTGCGTCGAGATACAAGCTGACGGACAACTCATCGTCCTTGACGCCGGATCGGGCCTGTATCCTCTGGGCCTTGAACTGATGAAGGGGCCATTTGGTCGCGGTCAGGGCACGCTGCATCTCTTCATCAGCCATGCCCACTGGGATCACATCCAGGGGTTCCCGATGTTTCAGCCCGCATTCATCCCCGGCAATCGCATTTTCATCTATGGGGCGCACGATCTGGAAACTGCCTTCGAGATTCAACAACGCCCGTTGACGTGGCCCGTAACGCTATCTTATATGTCGGCAGACATCAAATTTGTGCGCGTCACACCGGGCGAGCCGTTCTACATCGAAAAGGTGCGCGTCGAGACGCTCAAAAACGTGCACCCCGGCGACGCCTACAGCTACCGTTTCGAGGATCAACACAGCGTTTTCGTCTACGCCAGCGACGCCGAGTACAAAGAGCTGGAGGACGACGTCGTCAATCCCCACGTGACATTCTTCCGCAATGCCGACGCCCTCATCTTCGATGCGATGTACACCCTCCAGGAGGCCTGGATTAAAGAGGATTTTGGGCACAGTTCGGCGATGATCGGCGTCGACCTGGCGCAGGCCGCCGGCGTCAAACGGCTGATCCTCTTCCACCATGATCCCTCTTACACCGACGCGCAAATCGAGCAAATCTATGCAACCGCCGTCGCGTACCAGAAACAACGCGCGCTCACTTTCGAAACTGTCGTC
Source organism: Anaerolineae bacterium (assembly GCA_016934645.1). The sequence goes on along the minus strand of JAFGSL010000283.1, from coordinate 3,598 downwards.
GCCTACGAAGGTATGACCTTCGATCTGACGCCGCCAGGGGCGACGAATTTGCAGTTCACACCCAACGGCGAGACCGCCATCGTCACGCCGACCAGCATCTTCGACGAGCCGAGCATCGATGCGCTGGCGCAACAATTGACCGAGATGTCCGATCCCCGCTCGCCGACCAGTTCGATCATCGATCTGTCGCAGGTTGAAACCTTCACCACGGCCAGTCTCAAGTCACTGGTCGCATTCCGCCAGAAATGGCGCGGCAAGCCTCTCATCCTCGCCAACCCGCCGCAAAACGTCAAACATATCATCGAATTGGGCGGTTGCGCCGATTTCTTCACCATTTACCCCTCTGTGGAGGCGGCGCTGGACGCCGTCCACGCACGCGAGGCGCTCAATCTGCCGGGGCAGATCATCAAAAACCGTTACCGCATTGAGGGCAAAATCGGCGAGAGCTTGCTGGGAACCGTGCTCAAAGCTACCGACATCGAAGAAAATCGGACGGTGGTGCTTAAAATCCTCTCGCCGGCTTTCAGCGCAGCGACTATCGAGCGGTTTATGCAGCAGGCCCAACAAATTGTCGCACTGGATCATCCCAACATCGTCGAAGTGTTCGCCTGGGACCGCGAAGAAAACTACGTACTGAGCGTCGAAGCCCACGTCCCTCATCCCACACTTCAGGATTTTTTGAAGGAGCAGCAAGCCGACGCTGATGAACTGGCCACTTCATCCGGCCCAAACACAAGCCCGGCTTACCTTCTCGAAATCGCCCTGGACGTGATCAATGTGCTGGAATACGCCCACAGCCATGGCGTGGTTTTAGGCGATCTCAAACCGCAAAACATCTTCCTGACCCCACAGGGCGCGCGTCTGACCGGCATTGGTCTGGGACGCCTTGAGGAAGGGCGCAACCTGTTGGATACACCCCGGCTCTTCCTCACCGCCGATTACCTGGCTCCGGAACAAATCCTGGGCGAAGCTCTCGACGCACGCACCGATCTATATGCGTTTGGCGTAATCCTGTACCAGCTTTTTACGGGACACCTACCCTTCGAGGAACCGGCGCGCGCGGAAACATCCACCCCATCCGAAACGGCTGACCAGGCTGTGTTGCGCAGTCACCTGCGACATTCACCGCGCCGTCCGCGCGAGTTCAACACGCCTGACGGCAGACCGCAAATTTCAGCTTCCCTCGAACACCTGATTCTCAAATTGCTGGATCAGAATCCCAACAACCGTTATGCCAGCGCACAGCAAGTCCGGCGCATCCTCAGCAATTTACTCACCGATATCGAATCCGCGGCCGGTCCCCGCACGCAACTCCTGGTGGGACGCGAGAAGCAGGTGCAAACATTGCGCGCCTGCTGGGAGGAAGCCCTGGCCGGACGCGGTCAACTGGCCTTCATCGTCGGGGAGCCGGGCATCGGCAAGACACGCCTGGCGCAACAGGTTGCAGCGCAAAGCCACCCGCCGGTGCTACTCATCGGACATTGCGAAGATGGCGAGGGACAATCGGCTTACGGATTGTTCACCGAAGTGTTACGCGAATACCTCCACACCGTCCCGCCGGAGTTCTTTGATACAGAAGCCCGCCGGCAACTTGCCAACTTCGCGCCGCTGATACCCGAAATCTACCAGATGTTGCCCGAACTACACGCGGCACCACCGCTCGATCCCAGACAGGAACAACTGCGCCTGATGACAAGTCTGACCCAGTTCATCCGCCGCGCAACACAGGAACGCCCGTGGTTTCTCATTCTCGAAGACCTGCACTGGGCCGACGCCAACAGCCTGGAACTGCTGCTCTATCTGGGACGACACATCCCCACCATGCCGATCTTCGTTCTTGGGACGTACAGCGACACCGAAGTAGCACGTGGGCATCCCCTGCTCAAAACACTGCGTGGACTGCGCAGCCATCCTACTTATCGCCACATACAGCTTGAACGGTTGTCTCAGGACGAAGTGGAATTCGCGCTGACCTATTTATGGGGCCGGCCCGTTCCCGAAGCCCTCATCGAGAAAATTTACGCCCAAACCGCAGGCAACCCGTTCTATGTGGAGGAAGTCGCCAAAGTTTTGGAGGATGATGGCTTGATCCCGTCGACCGACGCCAGTGCCGATCCAGCCTGGCACGAGCAGGCCCTCCGGGAAGTGCGACTCCCGCAAAGTGCGCGCGAAACCGTTTGGCGGCGCATCAAGCAGTTGAGCGCCGAAACGCGTGGGACCCTGCGACAAGCAGCAGTGTTAGGCCAGACATTCCGCTTCGAAGATTTGCAAAGAATGAGCGATCTGTCTGAGTGGCAGCTCCTCGAGCATCTGGATGAAGCCTTCGAGCGCCAACTCATCGAAGAAATCCCGGCCGGTACACAAGCAGGCGATTTACGCTTGCGTTTCCGCCAGACGGAAATCCAGGACGTCATCTATGCCGACCTCGGCCCCTTGCGGCGGCGGCTCCTGCACCGCAAAGCCGGCGAAGCATTGGAACATCGCGCTGCCAGGAGACCCGACAGCGCCGCCTTCGCCGAGGAACTGGCCTATCATTTCGGTGAGGCCAACGAAATCGACAAAACCATCAACTACAGCCTTCAAGCTGCGCGGCAGGCCCATCTTGTGTATGCTAACACCACTGCGCTACAATGGTATGCGCGAGTCTTGGAAATGCTCCATAAGGCCGAGCCGGAGACCCTGGCCCGCCACCAGGAATCCTTACTGCTCGCGCACCAATCTTCAGGCAGCGTGCTGACGTTGACCGGGCAATACGACGAGGCTTTGGCGCATTATGCCGTCGCGCAAGCTCTGCTCGAAGCGCTGCCCCCGTCGGATGCGCAACGCCAGCAAATGGCCGAACTGTGCCACGAAATTGCCAGAACAAAACTCGCGTTGGCCCGTCTGGCCCTGACCGAAGAGACCATTTTTGCCGGCCAGGCGCAGACTTACCTGCGCGAGGCCATCGAGACCTTCGAGAAATTAGGCGCAAGCGTCGATCTCGCACAAGCTGTGGAACTGCAACAAAAGACAGATTGAACTCAAACTACCGAGTCTGGCCCATACCTGTACTCAGGTACAACAAAAAATCTGTCCGTATGCCTGATGACAAACCCTTGCACTCTTGCTAAAATAAGAGCATCATAAAAACTCGAGCGTGCGCGCCTGACACGCGCACCCTAACTTAAAAATACAGGAGTGCCAACTATGCGAAACAACTTGCGCCGCGATTTGCGCACCCCACGCCTGAAAGTGGGATACACCTTAGCATTTATGCATGCCATTGTGACTGCCAGCAGCGTTCTGCTCGCCGAGATGCTCGGCCTGGGATTGCTGGCGCTGTTGGGGGGGCAGATCACGTGGGGTTTACATATTGGCGTCGTTATCATTGTGTCCGCCCTCGTCGGGCTGCTGTTGGGCGCGCTATTCAGCCAGCTACTCACACGTCGCCTGCGCCGGATGCGTGATATCAGCCAGGCGTGGTTGCGGGGCAACCTGGCGTTGCGCATCTACGACACGCACCGCGATGACGTGCGCCAGTTCGCCGATCAACTCGACGCCCTGGCAGAACAGCTTGAGGAGGATGAAGAGGACCTGACCGCCCTGCGCGAACGCAACG
>JAFGSL010000282.1 GCA_016934645.1 Anaerolineae bacterium | reverse complement strand
GCTGACGCCGGGCGCGAGCGTGTCGCGGTGCCATTGCAGGCTGCCCGCCGCCGAGAGCATCACGCCCATCAGGTGCCACGCGCCGGGGACGGCGTGGCAGAAGGCGTGCAGCAGCCCGTCTTTCTCGATGTAGGGCGCGTCCGTGGACGCAAACACCACGCCCGACGTGCCCAGCACCAAGCCCACAATACCCGGCTCAACCGCGCCGACGCCCACCGCGCCCGCTGCCTGGTCGCCGCCGCCGCCCACGACGGGCGTGCCCGCCTTGAGGCCGGTCAGGGCCGCCGCTTCCGCGCTGATCACGCCGGTCACTTCGGGGCCTTCGTGCGTCTTGGGCATCCATTCGGCGGGGATCTCTAACTTTTCCAACACCTCCGGCGACCAGTCGCGCGCTTTCACGTCGAACAAAATCGTGCCCGCGCCGCCGGCCTTGTCGCAGGCGTAATCGCCGGTGAGCTTGTAGCGGACGTAGTCCTTGGGCAGCAGGATATGCGCGCCTTTCGCGTAGACCTCCGGTTCGTGCTCGCGCACCCACAGAATCTTGGGCGCGGTGAAGCCGGTGAGCGCGTCGTTTCCCGTGATCTGGATGAGGCGTTCCTTGCCGATGCGCGCGCGGATTTCGTCGCATTGCGCGCCGGTACGCTGGTCGTTCCACAGGATGGCGGGGCGCAGCACTTCGCCGTCTTTGTCGAGCAGCGTCAGGCCGTGCATCTGCCCGGTGAGGCCGATGGCGGTCACATCGTCGCCGGTGGCGTTTGCCTGTGCCAGCGCCTGCCGGATGCTCGTCACGATGCCGTTCCACCAATCGTGCGGGTCTTGCTCGGACCAGAGCGGCTTGGGTGTGGAGAGCGGCAGTGCGGTCGTGGCTGTCGTCACGACGGTGCCGGTTGCGTCCATCAACAGGGCTTTCGCGCCCGTGGTAGAAATGTCGATGCCGAGAAACAGATTTTTGGTCATGAGTCCTCCAGGGGTTTGTGATGTTTCCTTGATGGCTTTATTTTAGCCGAGATTTACATTTTGCAATAATCGAAGGTATTCTACAATTTAGTACACGGATTCTCACAGAACACACGGATTTTTTCGTTAAAGAATCCCTGGAATCCGTGTGAATCCGTGTACAATTTTCTTTCCATAATCGCAAAGTCATCTTGCTGGCGATCCCGATTGTTGCGTTGTCATTTTAGGTACCCCAGGTAGTCTGCCTGGAGTGCCAGCATTGTGTCAACCAGCTCTTTGACGGCGGCGTACTTGTCTACAATCGGATCGACCAGCAGGGCCTGGATCACGGCATTCTTCGAGCCGGTCAGCACGGCCTCTGCCGTCATATCGTGGACGGCGATCTGGTTGTAGAGTAGTCCCGCGAAACCCTTCGGTAGTTCGCCCAACTGCATGCCGTGGACGCCGTGCTTGTCCACCGTCGCCGGGACCTCCACCGCAAGCCACGGCGGCAGGTTGTCGATGAACCCCGTGTTGGGGGTGTTCACCGCTGCTTCCTCGTAGCCGGTGTTCCCCAGGATGCCTTCGATGATGGGCACGACACGCTCCGTCAATTTGAGTTCGATCTTCGGTTCGGCGTGCGCCAGCCACATCTTGTAGAAAGTGTAGAAGTCGAGGATGCCCTTGTGATCGACGACTTCGTAGGCCCACTGCACGTATTCCCCGAAATGGCTGTCGGTGGTGATGGGCAGGTAGCCAAAGTCCTCCAGGATGACTTTGAACAGGCCGCGTTCGACCCACGGCTCGGTGGCTGTGACGCTCGCAAACTCTTCCTCGGATTCCGGCCATGTGCCAGTTTCCTTGAAATACTTGACCTCGTCGCTGAGGCTTGGTAAGTTGGCAAAATAGGCGGGCGCTTTGGCGCGGATATCCGGGTAGGCATCCTTACCCGTGTCCAGATAAGTGACTTCCAGCAGGATGCTGAAGTGGTTCAGCCCAGCGGCGCGCGTCTTGAGTTTCTCGTAGGGCACGCCCAGGATGTGCGGCAGATGGTAGCGCAATGAGGCGATCTCGTGGCACAGGCCGATGAGCCTGAGGTCGGGATACTTGCGCTGGACGGTGGTGCAAATCCGGCTCATCGGGTTGCTGAAGTTGAAGACGTAGGCTTCCGGGCAGATCTTCATAATGTCGCCGCAGATGTCGAGGATGGGCGGGAGGATGCGCAGCGAGTGGAACAGTCCACCCGGCCCGCCGTTTTCGCCGTAGACCTGGCGGATGCCGTACTGCTGCCCGATGCGCCAATCCTGTTCCCACAGTGCGAACCGGTCGCCCACCTCGATCGAGATGACGCAGAAGTCGGCGTCCTGCAACGCTTCCTCGCGCGAGGTGGTGGCGGACAAGGTGAAGGGCAATTTGTGCGCCTCAATGAATTCCTGTCCGACCTTTGCTACTTTTTGCACTGTGGTGGGATTGATGTCCAACAGCGTGATATGGCTGCCTTCCAGCACCTTGCTCTGGAAGACATCGCCCATAGTCCCATATCCAAATTGCGCGCTCCCCGCGCCGATAAGAACGATTTTGTTTGGCATACTACTACTCCTTTAGAGTTCTGCTAAACGAACGCTGCTGCCGGGATTCTGAAGCGTGTGCTTAACGCTTTAATTTGACGCAGGTTTAGAGTCCGCTTGCCGTTTAGGATTTCGGAGACAACGCCTTGGCTGCCCAATTCCGGAAAATCTTTCTGCTTCAGATTATGTTCTTCCATCAAGAATTGCAGAACGGCAACGGGGTCTGGCGGTGGTTCAGGGATTGTCTCGGTTTCGTAAGTTTCGATCAAAACGCCCAAAACATCCATCATGTTTGCTAAAGGGTGTGTCTCGTCGTCTCGTACAATGTCAATCAGATTGTCCAGTAACCTGATGAGTTGGTCGCACTCGGCTTCGTTTTTAGGAACAAAAAGATACGGCGCCGCCTGCTCTAGCGATTGAATTGTCTGTACTTGTAACATTGTCACTTCCTCCACTTGCCTTTGTCGTACTCTGTATGCGTAAGAATATCTCGTATATACACTTTTTTACGGTTGAAATGAATTGCTGCGATCAGTCGGTATTTATTGCCACTAATATTAAATACTACAAGACCATCAACATAATCCGCACTCGCAAAATGTCGTTTCAATTCCGTAAACGAATTGTAATTAGTATGCACAATAATTCGATACCAACTATCAAGAGAAGACTGGCTATCAGGATGTTGAACAATAAACTCTTGGATACGTTTCCGAGTAATGATGTGCATAGTTTGATTGTATCTCAAAACGAGATAATTGCAAGCAAATGACTGCGCTACAGATTCATCAACGCCGCGATTTCGTCCAGGCTTGGCGGCTCGAGGATGGAGGGGAAGCGCGTGCAGGCAACGGCGGCAGCAGCGGCGGCGAAGCGGACGGTGGCTTCGGCGGACATGCCGTTGACCACACCGTAGACGACGCCCGCGCGGAACGTGTCGCCGGCAGCGAGTGTGTCTTGTACGGTCACAGGGTAGGTGGGGAGCGTCGCGGGGCGCTCCATTTCCGGTGTGGCGTATAACATCTCTTTGCTGCCGAAGGTGAAGATGACCAGCCCTCGGCACGTGCGGCGATACTGCTCCAGCAAGTCGCCGTAATCCGCGCCGGGATACGCGTTTTCGAGAAACTCCTTCGAGCAGGCGATGGCCCTGGCGTTCTGTGCGAGCGCGTCATCCCAACGCGCGTCCAATGTCACGTAGTCCGTGCCATGCCGCACGCATAGTTCGGCTACACGCTGCGAGGTCGCGCCGAAGAACGGATCGAGCGCCACGCAACGCGCCGCTGCGATCGAGGCTTCGCACGGTTCCGTCCACCAGCGCCGTTCTCCGGAAAAGTGCTGCTGGAACCAACCGAAGACTGTGCGGCTGTCACCATCGCAGAAGACGATGTCGCGCCAGCCGGTGAAATCGGGAATGGTAGGCAGCAGGGAGCAGTCCACACCATAACGGTCGAAGTACGCCAGCAGCGGTTCGGCGGTTGCTTTGCTGAACATACACCCGTCGAGCTGCGTTTTCAAGCCCCAGTGACTCAGCAGGATTGCCGCGTTGCCACCTTCACCACCAGGCATTACCGTGGTTTGCGTGATTTCCTGGTAGGTGTCGGCTGGTGGGAAAGGGCCTTTCAGCCGGTGAATGGTCGAAAGGACGGTCATGCCGTAGACGTAGACATCGAGTGCTTTGGTCATTGTTGGCTCCAGTTTCCCTTATTTTATATCAGCAGGTGAAGTAGATTTTTTAGTAACCCTTTTTGGGATATTCCAAAATAGGTTCTATAGTGTTAAAAAGTAATATACAGGAGAGAGTAAATGACAAAGTCCGTATTTTCCAAAGAATATCAACGTCTATGCGAATTGCTTATCTCGGCAAGGCAGAAGAGCCAACTAACGCAGTCTGAATTGGCAGTGATGCTAGGAAAGCCGCAATCCTTTGTGTCGAAATATGAGCGCGGTGAACGTCGTTTAGATGTCATTGAGCTTTTTCAAATCACGAACGTTCTTCAGATTCATCCGGTTGATTTGATGATGCAACTGAAGCTGGAGTATTTCCCGGCAGAGAAGCCGGAAAACATCCTCGACCTCTGGAAAATAACCTCGCAGGATCTGACCGGGTTGTTGAATCAAAGTCCAAGTTTGCGCGGGATGCTCTTTGGCTATGCGGCTGAATTCAAGTTGCACGAGTTGTGGCTAAATCATCCCGATATAACGGAAGTCACTAAAAGCGATGATCATGACCGGAAAAAGAAAGGTGACCGGCGCATCGTCTATAAAGGACATTCGTTCATTATTGAGGCAAAGTCGCTTCAGACCAATTCTATCGAACAAGTTGCCGGACGTTGGCGCGGCAAGGCTCAAGTTGATGCAAGCGATCGTCGAAAAGTTTACCTGCCTGATGGCGACGAAGTAACTACGACACTCCTGCAAATGGGTGAATTTGACGTGTTGGCAGTCAATGTGTTCCCTTTTGAAAATGAATGGCGCTTTGTCTTCGCCAAGAATCAGGATTTGCCGCGGAGTACATGGCGAGGATACACGGTAGAACAACAATTTTATCTGTTAGCCTCGCTCGTTTCTGTTACCTGGCCGCCTGAACCTCCTTTTGTGGATAATTTGTATCAAGTGTTAGACGAACTCATTGAAGAACGCGCTAAGGCGATTTCATAGCACGGACGTTCTTCCCTGCGGGGACTTTGATAAAAACCAGGAAATAGGAATGGTTTTTACGTGCGTGAACTTGTTTTTTGATGCGACTAACCCCAGGTCTGTTTTGTCTGATCAAAACGAACAGGTCTTTAATATAGAAACCCATTTTCTCGTAAGCTACAATAATGTCCACATGGGTTAAATACTGCCGGTTGGCGCTGACGGCATCCTGACACTTGACGATTAAAACGCCATTCTCTCTCAACACACGATGCGCCTCTTGCCCGGCTTGAATGTAGAAGTGCGTCACGGCATCTTGCCATTTGGGGCCTTGTGGCTGTTCGTCGCCATTCGAGTAGTAATTCCGAAAAGCTGCATAGCTTCCAGACCCCGCTTTTTGCCCCGTATTGCGGTAAAACCCTTCCATGTAGGGGGGGTCCAGGATGACACAATCCAGGGATTCCGACCTGTACGGCAGTTTTCTGCAATCTGTTCCGGTGGCAATATCTGAGGGCAAGACGCGATAGTCGTCTATGGACACGTGGCGCCAGAAGACGCCTTTTCCGTAAGTAACGTCGGCAACGAGCGCGCCTTTGGGGACGTGCAACTTTAGGATGTCGGGGAACAACCCGTCATTAGAGCCTACAAAGGCTGAGCCAATCAAATCAGTAGTTGCCTCCCCGCCCTGGATACGACCGGTGGCTTTTTCATCAAAGTCAAAAACGGGTAATCTCGGCTGTATGTTTGACATTGTTTTGTTCCATAATATCCTAAAATAGGTTATTCATTGTTACTGTACCACAAATTTGAAACTGAACAAGTCTCACATAATCGTTAGCTTTTTTGTATCACCTTGCAAAACAGCAGATTTGTGGTATATTGCAATAGTTGTTGTGCATCAACACCTTTGTGATTCTGAGCTATCAAGTGTGTATGGTTGCGCAATAACAGTCAGTATTTGTGACTTACTCTCTGACCTACGAACACGATTACTGCAAGGTGAAACAACCTATAGTATCATGAATGATTTAGAATATGGTTTGCTTGCGGAAGTGAGCGAATTCGTGTCTATAATGTTCAATCAAGTTCAATCGGAGGTAAGGGATATGGTCTACAGATCAGATTCGACCGTAGATACTAATAGCTCAGAATCTCAGTTATTATCCCCTGGATAGGCAAAAGGGTTATTGAAACGTAGGGCAAACAAAAGTTTGCTCTACGTTTTTTTATTCAGCTAATGTAATTTCTATTGTTGTTGTACCACTGTTCTCCAACGCAAACGCCGCTGTCGTTCCCGCGCACGTCACTTCGTATTCTCCCAGGAACCCTGTAACCTTCACCTTTCCCTCGCCGTCGGACATCATCTTCGTTGGCGAAAGCCACCACTCGCCTTTGATCAGATTATGCAGCGCGTGGTACGATGGCTTGGGATGCCCATCTTGTGTCAGGAAGCCACCCGGTGCTTTGAGCCAGCCGCCGTCGGTCATGCCCCAGTAGGTGATGCCTTCGACGAGTGGGCTGGCGAGCAGCGTCTTGTAGTGCGTGGCGATTTCCTCGGCTTGGCGCGCTTCGCCTTCGGGCGTGGAGGGCCATTCGTCCACCTGCCAGTCGTTGAGATCGACGATGTGCGCGGGCATGATGTCGCCGGAGAGAATCGTCGTCTCGGTGAAGTGGATCGGCAGGCCGAAGCGCTCGAAGTTCGCCAGCACCCACTCGGTTTTCTCCACGCCCCAGTAGCCCTGGTGCATGTGCGACTGGATG
>JAFGSL010000281.1 GCA_016934645.1 Anaerolineae bacterium | reverse complement strand
CTGATTTTCAGGAACGTTATGGTATCGATTTCAGCATACAGATCGGTATTCACACCGGTACGGTCATTGTTGGTCAGGTTGACAGCAACTTACATATCAACTACACCGTCGTGGGCAACACATTTGATCTGGCGGCGGCCCTGGTAGCAGCAGCCGATGAAGATACGGCCCTCGTGAGTTTCGAAGTTTATCAACGCACACATCCGCTGATTGTCTACGAAGCGCAACCCTTGGTGACCTTAGGCAAACCCATACGCTCCATACGTGTCTTTCGCCCATTGCGCGTGCGAGCGGATCGGAACGCCGTGCGTGGTTTATTCGGTATCTATGTTCCTATGATCGGTCGGGGCGCAATCTTGAAGACGCTCCAACAAGCGTTCGATGACATGTGCGCTACCCAACATAGTCGTGTCGCTTTGGTCACAGGTGAAGCCGGGCTGGGCAAGAGCCGGTTGATACATGAGTTCCGTGAAGCGGTTTCCCACTCGGGTATTCCGCTCTACCAGGGCGATTGTATGACATATGCGCGCGCTAAACCACTGCATCTGTTTGCCAATTTGTTGCGTGATATCTTTTATCTGTCGGAATCCGATCCACCAGATGTTCAGTTCGAGGCCTTGTGCGCATCTCTGGATCGCTTGGGTATGAATACCCCTGACATCCTGTCCTACACGAGTAGTATTTTGGGCCTTGCGCGTGATGATGATAATATTCGGCGGCTGCACAGTCTTGATGAAACGGTGCTTCAGAAGATGACACATACGGTCTTGCAGCAGATCATCGTCGCTACAGCGCGTCTGACGCCGGGCGTGTTGATCTTTGAGGATATTCACTGGGTCGATGCAGCTTCCAGGGATGTGCTGGTGCATCTTTTGCGAACCATCGACGATGTTCCGTTATTGATGATTCTTGTTTCACGCGACGCCGAACGCGACACTGTTATTCAACCGCTGATTGCCGCGGCCAATGAGCGCCACGATGTACTGTTGGACCTGCATCTCTCGCCTCTTTCTGATGCGGACCTGGTGCAATTGGTCGATCAGCTTGTGGTCGAATCCACGGCTGTGGCGCGGGCGCTCAAGCGTCGCATCGTTGAACGGGCGGATGGCAACCCATTATACGCCGAGGAAATCGTCCGCATGTTGATGGACAATGGCGGACTGGCGCTATCGGAAAGTCGCTGGTGTGTGACCGAAAGTGCGGCGACGCTGGTCGAGCAACTGCCGGGTACCCTTAATGGGTTGGTGATGGCGCGATTTGATCGCCTGCCTGAGCCTGCGCGTTACCTGCTGCAAAAGGCGGCAGTGTTGGGCTACACGTTCCCCGTGGACGTACTGAAGCACATCGCTGGTAATAGCGCCGCCGATGTGGATACGGCTCTTGACCTGTTGGTGACCCGCCAATTTCTGGTTCCTGAAACATCGGAAAGTGGTCGAGTGTATACATTCCATCATGCATTGGTTCAGGAAGCGGTCTATGCGACGTTGCTTAAACGCGACCGGCAACGATTTCATCTACAGGTGGCGCAAACCATCGAAGACAGCAACGTCTGGCTTCTGGGTGAACGCATTGAAGTGCTGGCCTACCATTATACGGAAAGCGCAAGCCCGGAGAAGGCTATCCCGCATCTGATCGCGGCGGCCGAAAATGCAGCGCATCGCTGCGACTATGAAACGGCCGCAACACGTTACCAGAGTGCACTGTCTCTGGTGACGCTCTCCGGCAGTGAGAAGCGTTATGATCTTCTGGCTATACGGATTGGACTGGGGCGTGCGCTTAAGTATACCGGCAAGTATGGTGAGGCCAGTAAGGTGTTGGAGCAGGCGCTTCGTGATGCGCTCTATCTGCAGGTCAAGGCCGGTATTTCACAGATAATGCCGCAGATGGTTAGCGGGCTGAATGAGTTGGCTGATATTCGTCACCGGGAAGGCGCTTCAGAGAAGGCTGTAGAGTACTTAAAAGCCAGCTTGACAACCATCGACAGCCAGGGACGCCAAGCCTACCTGCCACTGTGGCGTACCGTCGTCGATCGTCTGGCCTGGGTGCGGTTTCAACAAGGCCGATTGGATGCAGCATACGAGTTGGCGAGTTCGGCAGCTTTGAGCGTAGATCTGGAACAGGCCGAAGATCCCATTACGCTCGCCAGCCTCTACAATACGTTGGGTGGTGTGTTGTGGCAGCAAGGGAATCTGTCGGAAGCGATCATTTATGTGGAGCGCAGTTTGCGGCTCTACGAACATATCGATTACCAGTGGGGTATGGCAAATGCTTATGGCAATCTGGGTGTACTCCACTACACGCTAGGAGATTGGCCGAGAGCTGCCGATATTCTAGCCCGCGCTGAAATACTGCATAAGCGCGTGGGCGATCTTCAGCATCGCGCCATCACGTTGAATAACCTGGGTACATTGCGCATGGCGATAGGACAGCACGAAGCGGCATACCAAGACCTCGTGTCCAGCCTGGACATCTTCGAACGACTTGGCGATGCCTGGGGCGCAGCGCAAGTTCACGTTGGTATGGCAAGGCTGGCGTTGATTCAGTCGTGCTTCGAGGCCGCTATTGCACATGCTGACGCTGGTTTGCGGATGATGGACACCGTCGGCGCTTATGGAGTGGAAGCGCGTTGGATCATGGCGCTTAGCTTTGCCGAGACAGATTTTCCGCGCGGTTTATCCGAGGCAGAGGCAGCATTGCACGTCGCACAGGAAGCGGGTCTTGTTGAGCAGGAGGCCGACTGTCGCCGTGTCTTGGGCACGTTGCACGCGCGGGCCGGGAACTATCTGGAAGCTGAAAGCTTGCTTCGGGAGTCAGTTGATCTTTCCCTGCAATCGAATATACCTTATGCGCTGGGTCTTGCGCTGGTGGAATTGGGTAAGTTGTACGAAAACATGACTCGCAACCGGCACGTTGAGCGCGAAGAATGGAGCGCCAGGGCCTTGAGCGCATATTACGAAGCCGCGGACCAATTCCGCCAGTTGGGTGCTGCCTACGATCTGCTCGGTGTGCAGGCAACTATCAACGCGCTTGAGAGCCAACTGGCAACCCCTGTACCGGCGATTGAACCTCTAGAACAGTCACAGGTGGTTGTGGAGACGCAGCAACAGGCTGCGTTGGAGGGTGGACGTCGCACTGCCACAGTTTTGTGGTTTCGATTGCTCCCAGATGAGGCGACTGATGAGGAGGTCTTTGAAACCATCGCCCTGTTGATGCCGCCGCTCGTCACCATAGTTCGGGACTACCAGGGACAGCTCATCCAGCGCACTGATGGACTGACCGCGGTCTTTGGTGCGCCAACAGCGTACGAAGACGACGCAGACCGCGCTGTCCAAACGGCATGGCACCTGGTGCGCTACCTTGAAGAACGTACGCGCCAGCTCAGCGTCAAACTTAATTTCAATGCGGCTTTGAGTCACGGTGAAGTGGTGGCAGGTTTTGTCGGCCCACGTTTCCAAATGACATTCGACGTCAGGGGGGAACCGCTGCAAGAAGTGCGCCTTTTGAGCGACTACGTGCCTTCTGGCGAAGTTTGGGTCACCGAGAGCGTACGCGCGTTGACAGAGCGGATTTCGGTCTACAGACCGGTCCCCTTAGGCGCTACACATCCGCTAGCGGCTCTGACGGTTTGGACGTTGGATGGATTCAGGATTCAACCTGAACCGGCGCGTGGAGTGTCTAGCATACAAGCCCGGCTCATTGGCCGTGATGCGTCGCTGCAGGCAATGCTGCGATTAGCGGAGAACTTCTCTCGAGGTATTGGTGGGGTGGTGTGGCTGGAAGGCGAGCCGGGCATCGGGAAGAGTCGTCTGATGCAAGAATTCTCACTGCGGCTCAAGGGTTCCGGTACCGTTGTGCTGGAAGGGCGGTGTTCACCTCAGAAGTCCTCGCACGCCTTCTCGCTGTTCTCGGAAGTCTTGCTGCAGGTCTTCGATGTGCAGCCCTACGATGCTCCCGATCAAATACGCGCCAAAATTGAGCGCACCTTTACGAACTGGCCACGTGATACGCTGGCGACCCGTCCGTACCTGGAGGTGCTGTTAGGTTTGTGGCCCGAAGGCTTGATGGGAGATCGACTTGCCAGCTTGGAGCCGGAGCAGTTGCGCCAGCAGACCTCCGTAGCCCTGCGCCGCTTGTTCAAGAGCCTGTCGACCCAAAACCCGTTAGTCGTTTTACTGGACGATCTGCACTGGATCGATCCGGTATCGGCGGAACTGCTGCAATTTCTCATCACGATTGTGGCGACAGCGCCGATTCT
>JAFGSL010000280.1 GCA_016934645.1 Anaerolineae bacterium | reverse complement strand
TGGGACTGGAGACACTCCGTGAGGGCTATCGTAAGATTTTAGACCACATCTACGCGCCGCGCGTTTACTACGAGCGTGTCCTGACGTTTCTCCGTGAGTACCAGCCGCCCAAGATACGGATGCATCTGGACTTTCAACACATCATGGCTTTGGGCCGGTCGATTTATCAGTTGGGCATCCGCGATGTGGCGCGCAAGCACTATTGGCGGGTCTTCTTCTGGACGCTGTTCCAGCGTCCCCAGTTGTTTCCGTTGGCGATCACGTTGTCCATCTATGGATTCCACTTTCGCCAGGTGATCCAATTGCACGTGGGCTGATTTTTACAGTTCCTCGTCGGCGTAGAGTTCCCGGATTTCCTTATATAGCGCGTGGATGTGTTCAATCCGGCCTTGTTCGACATACAACCGCGCCAAATCGAGGTAAGCAGAAGTGAGTTTCTCCTGGGCGATGGCTGGCTGCAAAGAGCCGATGGAACTGACATCTCTCAACCAGAAACGCAGAGCCTCTTTGTAGCAGGCGATGGCGTCTTTCAGGTTTCGTGCCGGATCGCCCTCCTTGAGTTGCATGTAGATGTTGCCGAGTTCGATTTGGGTCTGGACGTAATCGAAAGGGGCCTGTTCCAGGGTGTAGATGGTGAGTACGGCCTTGTAGCACGCAATCGCTCGGTGCAGGTTCACCGAGCGTTTTTCGGCTTGCCAGCCGCCCGGTAGAACCGCGTAACTTTTTCCTAGCTTGAATTGCAGGTTGGCATAACCAGAAGACGTCCGCCCTGCATCACGGGCTGCAACGTAGACCTTGAGCGCCTTCTGATAACAGGCGACGGCTTTCTGCAAGTTCTCACCACGTTCCGCCTCCTTCAAGGCGATGTAAGTGTTGCCCAGGTTGTTCTGCACCATCGCGTAGGAGAACGGGGCCGTCTCGACGGTCCAGAACCGTGCGGCTTCGGTATAACAGGCGATAGAGCGACGCAAATTGGCATCATCGCCAGCCGGCGACAGGCGGGCATAGGCGTTGCCCAGGTTGTTCTGCACCATCGCGTAATCTGCCGGTACGGTTTTGGGGGTGTAAGTCTTGAGCGCCTCCTGGTAAGCGGCGATGGCCTTGTGCGTGTTTTTGATCTCGTCGCCTTCTGGCAGTTGGATGTAGGAGACGCCGAGGCTGTTGTACAGTGCGGCTTGGGTCATACGGTCGCCCAGGTGAGTGCAGGCGGCGATCGCCTGTTCCAACCAGAGGATGTTTTGCATCCAGCGTTTACGGTGCGTATGGTAGATATCCATCAGCGCGGCGAAATCGCGCACAAAAGCCCACTTCCCTGTTGCCAGCACGCCCTCCCAGGCCGCCTGGATGTTGGGATAGAGCCTGTCCAGCGACTCTAGCGCCTTGTCGTACTCCGGCCCTCGCAGCCGCAAAGTCTGCTCGTAGGCTAGACTGAGGTAGTAGCTCGCCATGCGTTGGGTAAGGACTTCGAAACGCTCCCAGTGTTCGCGGGTGCGCCACATGTCGAGCAGATATTGGCGGACAGCTTTGTGGAAGATGTAGCTGCTTGGAGTTTGTGGGCGGGCGAGATCGGCGGCAGCCAACTGCGCGAGGGATGTGATCGCTTCGGCTTCGTTCTTGCCGCTAAGGAGGACAAACAGGCGCATATCGAACTGCGCCGGTAGGGCGCAGATGCGTGCGGCCTCGGCGATCTCTGGGGGCAATGCCCTGAGTGTCATATCCACCCACACGCGGACGGCTTCCTCGCCATGTCCGCCTGTGCCGAACCACCCTGATCCATGCCCGATTAAGCTCATACGTTCTCTTTTCGCATCAATAATTACAGGAATTACACTAATTCATACTTTAATTATACGGTATGCGTGTCCGCGCTGCAATAGGAGATTAGAACTATTGGAGGATTTTGGATTGGACGATTGGAGATTTGTTGATTGGGAATTGCAGGAGTTTGCCGGTTTGCTCATTCGCGCATTTGATTGTTTTCCTTAATCCATTCCCCTGTCTGCCGTTTACCTTTCCCCTGCCCATCTCACTACTCGTTCCGTTACCTTCGCCATCGTGTACTGCGGGACATACCCGAAATCGCGCCGGGCGGCGGAGATGTCGTAGTAGTGGCTCTGCGCCAGTTCGCTGGCGATGAAGCGCGTGAGGCGCGGCTCGCCGGGACGGCGCAACGTGGTGTGGAGCTTCTCCAACACGGCGCCGGCTGCGCGCGCGGTCTTCAGCGAGAGGCGCAAGCGCGGTTCGGGCAGGTCGAGGGCGCGCAGCAGGGCGCGAATCCACCCCCAGAGGTTGACCGGCTCGCCCTGGCTGATGAAGTACACGCGCCCGTGACCTGCCGGCCCGTCGAGGGGGGAACCGGGCGACAGCGCATCGGCGGCGAGCAGATGCGCGCGGGCGGCATCCTCTACGCCGGTGAGATCGACCTTGTTCGTCCCGTCGCCCACCTGGGGGAGCAGACCGGTTTTGGCGCGGGCCAGCAGGCCGGGCAACAGGTGATTGTCGCGCGGCCCGATGATGAGGTGTGGTCGCAGCGAAACCGTCAGCAGATCGGAACTGTGCGCCGCGATTACGTCCTGTTCCGCGATGGCTTTGGTGTGCGGATAGGGACTTTCGTAGTGCGTGGGGTAGGGGTATGTCTCGTCTACGCCTTCGTGCGGTTCCCCGTCGAAGATGACGCTTGGCGAGCTGGTGTTGATCAGCCTGGGTATCTTGTTGACGCGGCACGCGGCGATCACGTTCTGCGTCCCGGTGACGTTCACGCCGTAGAAATCGTCCCACGGCCCCCACATCCCGGCTCTGGCTGCCACGTGGAAGACCACGTCCATACCGGCGCAAGCACGTTGCACGGCCTCGGCATCCTGCAAATCCCCGCGCACCACCCGCGCACCGAGCGCCTCCAGCTCAGGATACGCCCCACGCGCGAACACCGTCACCACGTCGCCCCGCGCGAGCAACTGCTCGACGATGTGGCGTCCCAGAAAGCCACCACCGCCAGTTACGAGATACTGGTTACTGGTTACTGGAAGCTGGATGCTAGATGCTGGATACTCGTTACCCATTACTCGTTACCCATTACTCGTTACCCTTCCCCTTGTCGGTGAGGTAACGGCGCAGGAAAAGTACGGAGATGGCGACGCTCAGGAGGACGCTAAGGGCGCGGAACAAGTCGCCGATGCGGATGGTGGTTGGCAGGCTTGTGCCGGGGCAGGGTGGGGATGGGCGCGTGTGTAGCGATTCGTGGTGATGTTTGGCGGCCCACACCGCCAGCTTCTCGCGTTGGATTTTGGCGTTGTGACGCACATCCGTCGGGAAGATGTCGGGGTAAAACAACACGTCCTGAATGACGCGCGTGTGTGGGTATTCGACGCCCAGGGCCAGCAGCTCCAATGTGAACCGCTGCTTTTGCAAGATCGACTCGGGGAAGCGTCCCGCACGTGGCTCGATGACGA
>JAFGSL010000279.1 GCA_016934645.1 Anaerolineae bacterium | reverse complement strand
TACCGTGAATTGGCAGTTCACTACTCAAGATGCGCGCATCAAACTCAAGCAACTCTACCCGTCATTTAATTATTGAAAGAACACTAGAGACTATCCGACTATTCCAGCCACTCGCGCATTTTGGCGACGTACTGCGGGAAGGCGATTTCCGGCTCTTGCAAGGTAGGAATCCAGCGTTTCTCCCATTCGAGGATGGCGTAGCCGTGGTACCCGCCCGTCACGAGCAGGTCGAGCATTCGCTTGACGGGCACATCGCCTTCGCCGAGCAGGACGTATTGGTGATGCCCATCGGCGGTAGGGATGGAGTCCTTGACGTGGGTGCTGACGGTGTACGGCGCGAGGTTGGCGTAGGTCACGTCCGGCTGCTCGCCGTTGGTGCGGAAGGGATGGTGCAAGTCCCAGAGCACCCGCACGCGAGAATGGTCGGCTTCGCGCATCAAGCGAGCGAAGGTCGCGGAGTCCGTCCAGTCGTCGTGGGTTTCCAGCGCCAGCGTCACGCCGAACGCCTCGGCTTCGTCGCCGATGGTGCGCAGGTTCTCCACGAGCGCCGGCAGGATCGAATCGACGGTGTGGCCCTCCGGGACGCGCCCGCCGTAGACGCGCAAAACGCGCGCATCGAGTTTCGCGGCGAGTTCCATGTTGCGCCGGGTCTCGTCGAACTGCTTCTCGCGCTCGACGGGATCGGCGGTGGCGTAGCGCGCCGACGTGGCAATGCCGGAGATCGCGACGCCGAGATCGGCGAACAGGCGCTTCGTCGCTGCCAGATCGGTGGTGAACTCCGCCGTGGTTGTGATGTCTAGCGCGTCCTGCAAGCCACGAAAATCCACCGCGTCGTAGCCCATCGCCGCCGCATTTTCCGTAATCTGGCGCAAGTTCCAGGTGGGGCAACCCAAAGTTGTAAACGATAGTTTTAGCATAGTGTAACCTCCTCAAAGAGTCTGATAGTCAGGTAGTCGTTAGTCGAAAGTCGAAGGTCGAAAGTCCAAAGTCCAAAGTCAAGTTTCCAGCTTCAAGCATCCAACATCCAACATCCAGCCTATAAATACACCTCAATGGCCTCATCCGGTGCATCCAGGTCGCGCAGCCAGGCGATGAGGTTGGCGTGGAGGTCGGCGGCGACGGCAAGATGATCGGTGATGACGTTGGTTTCGGTCAGCGGATCGGCGTCCAGGTCGAAAAGCTCGCGCTCGCTGTCGGGACCGATGGGGGCGTAGGCCCACTTCTCGGTGTAGAGCACGGGCGTGACAGCGGTGTGCGGGATGGCGCCATCGCGTTTGCGCAGGTGCGAGCCGGTGATGACGAAGTCGTGCAGCGGAGACTGCGTCTCGCCGCGCAATGCGGAAGCGAAAGACTGCCCGTGAAACGGCACCGGCGGCGTCACGTCGAGGCCGGTCAGGTCCAGGAGCGTCGGCAGGATGTCCACAGGCTGCGCGAGCAGATCGACGGCGCGCCCGCCCGCAAGGCCCGGCGCGGCGATCAGGAAGGGGATGTGCGCAACGTCTGCATAGAGGGGCCAGCGGCGGTCGTCGTTGTCGTTGATGTTGCTCTTGCCGGTGCGGTTGTGCTCGCCCAGGCTCATGCCGTGATCGGTGGTGAAGATGACGATAGTGTTGTCCCACAACCCCATATCATCGACTTTCTGGAAGATGCGCCCCACCCAACGGTCGACCAGTTCCGCTTCTGCGCAATAGTGGGCGCGGAGGTTGCACAGCTCTTCCGGCGTGTAGTCGCTGGCCTTGCCGTAGTTCGGATGCAGCATCGGCGTGCCGGTGTAATCGGGATCATACTTCTTGACCATGTACTCCGGCGGGTCCCACGGTTCGTGCGGATCGAAAAAGTCCACCCACAGGAAGAAGGGCCGATACTCGGCGTTCTCCTCCAGCCAGCGGACGGCGGTCGCGGCGGTGCGCGGCGGGAAGGTATCGTCCTCGCACACCCAATAGCGATTGATCCAGCGGTGCAAATCCACCAGGTTCTTGTCCTGGAAGTGGTGCCCGGTACGCGTCTTCTCGCGCGGCATCATCTCCTGGACCGGCGCGTTCATCCGCAGGAAGAACGTGTCGCCTTCCTGCCCGCGGATGGCATACGCGCCGTTGAAAACCTTGTGGAAGTCGGTATTGAACAGATGCGGGCAATCGCAGAGCAACTGCGTCACATAACCGCGCTCTTGCAGCAGCTTGGGCATCAGGTTTTTCTCGGTGAGCGGCTTCCAGCCGTACCAGGGCCAGCCGTAACGCCCGGAGATCAAGTCGGTGCGCTCCGGGATGGTGGGAAAGCTGCCCGTGTAAAAGCGCTCC
This sequence comes from Anaerolineae bacterium, assembly GCA_016934645.1. The sequence continues at coordinate 40,485 of JAFGSL010000279.1, read as the reverse complement.
ATACTCACCGCTCGCGCGGAAAATGCGTCGAGGTTAGGCGTGCGCACGGGCATCGCTGCGCGGTCGAAGAGATTGTCGTAGCGGTAGGTATCGGCGTTGATGATGATGATGTTCGGCGGCTCGGTAATCGGGTGGTTGGGATCATGGTGTTGCGTGGCAACATACTCGGGTCCGGTCAGTTTCTTTGATGAGGTCATTATGCTCCTTTTTAGATAGTCGAAAGTCCAATGTCTAAAGTCGAAAGTCGGAAAATCCGTTCGACTTCGTTAAATCCGTTGAGGGATCTCCTGGGCACCCTCGCGCAAGGGATACGTCGCGTCGCCAAGGATGAACTTGCCCGTCACGCCAGCGGGAAGGCTGATCGTGCCGTGCAGGACGCCCGGTTTGGGCTGCGTCAGGTCCACGGCGATTTCGCCCTGGGGATGCGGCAACGTCGCTTTGACCGCCGTGAGCACCCCAAGCATCGGCTGGATGATGACCTCCCGAAAGCCCAGGCCGTTCGGACGGATGCCGAGGATGATGGCGTAGCTGTGATAAATCGGATGCGCGCCCCAGGCATGGCAATCCGAGCGGGACGGTTCGGGCTTCTCACGCGTCGTCTTGAAGCCCGAATCTGGCAGTGCGAACCACTCGTCAAGGTGAATGAAAAGCCGGTCCACGCGCCCCAGCAACCGGTACGTCTCGAGAAGATAGTGGCTGAAGTAGATCGTCGTGCGCGTGAGATCGTCCGCCGTGAGCAACCCTTCGGCGACGCGCGCGTGTTTATCCGCATCCACCAGGCCGCTGAGCAAGGCGAGGCACTGCGCGTGCTCGGAAAAGTGCGCGTGCGCAAGATCATCGGCGAACAGGCCACGGGCCTCGTCCCAGAAAGCCGCCGTGGTCGCCTGGGCCACAGCGTCTGCATACCGCCGCATCCGCGCCGCGCTTTCCGGTTCCCCGAGCCAGTCTTCCAGGGCCGCGACGTAGGTGAGTGTGAGCGCGAAGTGCCAGTTGAGAATGCCGTTGACGCCGCCCTCACCATCCGGCGGGACGCCGCGATGCCAGGCCGGGTCGGTCGTCCAATCCACGTAGTTCCAGCCGGGCGGCGCTTCGACCAGCCCGTTGGCATTGCGATAGGACAGGAACGCATCTACCACGGCGCGCACGCCGGGCATCCGCGCGTGGACGAAATCGGCGTCGTCGCGCCAGAGGGTGTAATCGTAGACCATGCCGCACCACCACAGCGAGAACGGCGGGATGAGTTGCGTGCTGCGGCACGGGTAGCGCGCCTGCGTCAGCCCGTGCGGGAAGCGCGAGACGTCGAAGAGCGTGATAGCCTTGCGCGGCAGGCGATCATCGCGGGTGAGGCAGTACGTGACCAGGGCCTCCAGCCGCGTATCGCCCACGTACATCAACTGCTCGTAGTAGGGACAGTCCATGTACGTCTCGTGGGAGCACATTTGCAGCGCCCGGACCATAATCGGCCAAACCTGCGCGAAACGGGGATCGCTCGCGTGGAATTCGGCCTCCGGCTCCAGCGGATAACGGGTCTCCAGAAAATCAAGGCTTTCGATGACCAGCGGCGCGTCTGCGGTAGCGACCAACACCTCGACGTAGCGTCCGGCCTTCCACCACAGATTTTCGAAGACGCGATGGTCGCCGCCGTCCGGGTGGAAAATGTCGCCCTCACCGCAGTAGTATTTGCCCTCAACGGCATCCCGGTTCCCCTTGTGCGCGCGGAAGATGTCCCACCACGCGCTGATGCGATCGTCGTACAGCGACTCGGCCCAACTGACGCGCACCACAGCATCAGCGCCGCCGGAGGTCACCAGATGGGTGTACGCGCACACGTAGTCCTCAAGGTCGATGAGGACCCGGCGCTGCGTATGCGCGGGGATGGTCAACGGCGCGCCGTCGCGCAACAGCGTCTCCCACGCCACGTGTTCGTCCACCAGATCGTCATCGCTTTTAACGGGAACGCTCAAAACGTTCCCTTCACCCTCAAATGGAGCAACGTGCCGCACCGTCCCTTTACGCCAGAGCGCGGCCCGCATCGCCGGCAACGTGGCGGGCGCAAGATGGTGCGCCGTACTGAGCGTGCCGTGTTGGTCGAAAGCACCCGCGCTGATACCCTCCTTACCGACAAGCGGTGCAACCCAGCCATCGCCTGCGCCGTCTGCAAAGCCCCAGGCGAAACGCGCGCCGTCGATATCCACGTTCGCGCCGACGCCGAAGCCCAGGTTGTTCTTGAAGAAGGTGAACCCGTCCAGGCGTTTCGCCTCCCAGGACGCGATGCCGGTGGCGAGCGCCGCCATCCGCTCCGGGTCATCGCAGGCGAGGATGAATCCCGGCGACACGCTGAACTGCGCCAGCGGCGCGTTCTCGCCCAAGGCCCATACCAGGGCCACGAGACGATGTTCGCCGGCAGCCAGGCGCAGCGTGTACGTCTCGAAGAACCAGTGATGCCGGTCGCCGCGCTCCGGCCCGCGCCCGATCCGCTCGCCGTCGAGGTACAGCGCGTACCGCTCGTCGGCGGAGACGTAGACGCAGAGCACAACATCCTCGGCTACCGTGAAGATCCGCCGGTAAGCCGTCACACTCGGCAGGTTAGCCGCTTCCGGATGCGCGATCCAACGGGCAGGCCACGCACCCGTATGCCAATCATGTTGAAGGCCAGGGCCCTGTGGTGGGGAAATCAAAAATGGGTCTTGTTTAAGACTTGTCATTATATTGTCCTCCTCAGAAAAACAAGGACTAGGAATTTGGGATTGGGGTTTTCAAACTTCGTCACCTAGTCACCAGTCACCAATCCCTAGTCCCCCATTGTAGGTATTTTGGTTCACAGGTCAACGACAGTTTCCACCAATCGGATATTGCGTTTAGCATATCCGGCCAGCAAGTCGGCGTAACAGCCCGGCGTGCGTCCGATGAATTCCGGCGGGCAGATGCCCTTCTGCGCAAACTGCCCGCGCACAACCTGTCGCGCGACCAGCGTGGCGGTATAGCCGGTCGTCCGCGCCATCGATGTGGTGTGCGTCGCACGGTCGTAGCGGTCCAGCAGATCAAAGGTGTAGCGGACGCGCCGCCCGGCCCGCTCGCCATCCACAATCACCTGCATCACGGTGAAGTCCTCTTCCCCTGGACGCAGCTTCCAGTGATCGAAGAGCAGCTTCGACGTAAGATCGATGGGGCGCACGGCAACACCGCCGACATCCAGTGGCTCAGTACCGAAGAAGCCGCTTTCCCTGAAAACGCGCATCAGGTTGATGTGACCAGGATAGCGCAGCGTTTTCTCTTTCATAAACGGGGCATCAAGCGTGCGCTGCAACGTGCGCAGACCATCGGTGTTGAAGGCTTCCAGCGTCCCCACCCCAGGGAAGTTCAACAGTTCAGCGTCGGAAAGCGCCGGACGGATCACTTCCTGCCCGTATTCGACAAAACGCGCGGGGCGCGTGTACTCTTCGAGCACGTCTACCGGCGAGAAGACGGCCTTGTATTCGTAGGGCCAGTGGCGGATCGCCGGCAAGCCACCGACGTAGCAGATAAAACGCTCGACGCGCTCCAACTGGCTACTCACATATCCGGCGATGATGTTGGATAGACCGGGGGCCACGCCGCAATCCACCACCGCCGTGATGTTTTTCGCTTTCGCCAAATCATCCAGCAGGAAAGCATCTTCAGGGAAGAAGGAAATATCGACCACGTTCTTCCTTGCGTCTATGATCTGCCGCAATGTCTCGAAGCCCATGAAGCCGGGCACCGCGCAGATGACGAGGTCGGCATCCGCCGTCACCTCGGCGACACAGCCAGATTCGCGCACGTCGGCGCATACGCCCTGCACGGGGAGTTCCCCTAGTAGCTTGTCCAACGCCGTGGAATTGATATCCACAACGCGCACATGAAAATCGGTTTCCCGCGCCAGGTCTTTGACAATCGCACTCCCAACCAATCCTGCCCCTAAAACAGTGATGTTCATCGCGCCTCCTGTGAAAATAGCTTACTTCAACGCTTAAGGCGGATCACAATCCGCCGTTCCCGCTGCGCCGGATTGTGATCCGGCGCGAGCATTTTCATTGTCGTTGGTGTGGCTTGCTACATAGAAACTCCTTTGAAAATGGCTATATTGTGTCATTCCGAGCGAGCGAAGCGAGTCGAGGAATCTCGTTGCTGCAAAACGAGCCCCCTCGCACGCCAACTGCGTTGGCGCCCGCTCAGGGTGACACATTGCGAAAGATTTTCGTCCTCATTATATAACGCCCTTTCCAAATCGAATATTGCCTTCTGGTCAAATCGGGACTACAATAGAGTTATCTCCTCTGATAGGAGAACGGACAGAGCAGTAATGATTACGCTGGCGCATCTACCGCTTCCACATCATCATGCATTGCACTAGATTCCGCGGCTTCATACTCATACACTCTAACTCACAGATAACACTCTGCTCATTCCGCCATTGGCTGCCCACAGCACAATAGGCAGCCACCATGTTTGTCTGTTGAAGTGAATACACTTTGATAGCCTGTTCATTTTTCTTCATGTAGAACATCAAACGCTAGGAGGCCTACCCATGAAACGTAAATCTTTCCTTTTTTCTATGGCACTGGGGTTAGCGGGTACATTGCTGATCGTCTTTTCAGTTTTGCTACACCCCGCAGCCCAAAAGAGCCTCGGGCACCCTTTGGTCGAAGCTCCAATCACGTCAGCGAATGATGGCGCCCTCAACGCCGTCCTCGTCGATGTCACACACGATCCCGCTGATGAAGCTGTCCCGGACACACGTCCCGAACCGATCACCGGTATTGCGCCGCAATACCTGCCAGCCGCGTCCACTGGGATACGTCCGCAGCAGGATCGGGACTATGCAGGCAAATTCGCGCAGCAGACAGACCACGCACCATCGACTCTAGGTACCCCACTGTCTGTCCTCGCAGGTATAGATGCGGGCATGCCGGGCATCGCCGCAGAGCCAGCGTTCATCGCTGCGCCACCGTTGCCCAGCGACACGCCCTTCGTCGTCAGCCTCGACCGGAACCAGGTGTGGGGTCTCGTCGGCCCAGGCTCAACGGTCACCGTAACTGTGGATGGCGTGCAGGTCGGTGCGGCTGTGGCGGACGGCATCGGCTTCTTCTGGACGACGCTCTACGACGACTGGGGCGACCAGGTCGACCTGGTAGGCGGCGAAGCCCTCGCCATCTACGAGAATAGCATCCTGGTCGCGGCCACAACGCTGCGCACGATAACGGCACAGATCAACCCACATAACGAAATCGTGACCGGCGCTATCGGCGGCACGAGTTCCCCGGTGAACGTCACCATCTACACCGGTTTATCCGGCACACCGACGGTCAGCGAGACCGTCTGGACAGACAGCTTTGGCAATTTCACCATCGAACTCTTCAGCACATGGGATTTCTTCGCCGACGAGACGGCGACCCTCGCGTACCTTCGGGATGGCATCGAAGTCTACCATGACATCTACGGATCACGGTTAGCTGTGTTGCCATTCCCCTTCGGTACGATCACCGCCAAAACAACACCGAACGTCGCGGTTACGGCCACGGTCTATCTCTCGGATGGCGTCACCATCAGGGATCAGGCAGTGGACACCACCAGCGCCGATAATGGTTACTTTAACCTAACCCCGGATTTTGGGGAAACCGACATCATCGTCGTCGAGGTTGAGGGCGGGATCGTGATGAGTCGCACGGTCGAGCACTACACACCGCCTATCATCGACGCCGCAAACGACCGTATCCTCGGTGAGGCGGCGCCAGGCGCGGTCGTGCGCGGTCGCGCTAGCAACCTGACGACAAACGGCTACCAACACGTCTCCAATGCCACGGTAGCCGACGCCACGGGCGTGTACACGATCGAATTCGGCGGTATCGCGAACCTGATGCCCGGAAACTGGGGGGGCGTCTATAGCGCCGATGCCGAAGGCGACGACCTTGCGCTCTGGGCACCGGCCCAAGGCTCCGTCGATGTCAACCAAGTCTATGATAGCGTAAACGGATACGCCATCGCGCCCCCCGGGCATATGGCTATTGGACACTTAGTGACACTGACGCTCACCAGCGCCTCGGATGGTATGACTTACGTCTACGATAAGGGCACGGATGAGTGGGGTAACTACACCTTCAACCCGGACGACGGCCTGCCCGACATCGCGCCCGGCGACGTGATCACGGTCGAGAGCGATGGATACGGCTGGCAAGGCGTCGTTGAGGTGATGACTGTCATCGCTGAAGCCGACACGGCCAACGATCGCTTCACCGGCACGGTTGAACCGTCCATCGACCGCGTCGAGATATGGGGCGAGCATTGGGACGGCTGGTCAAACCAAGTACTCTATCCTGTCGGCGGTACATTCGACATCCTCATCACGGCCGGTAGCCCCTTCTCCGCCGACGTTGTGGGTTTCGACGTGCGCAATGCCGTCGTCTACGAAATTAACCACCGCACCGCCGATGAATACATCGACCGCATCACGCAGTTAGTCGACTACGTGCGCGTCTGGCCGGGGTACAACGGCGTCCTCGGAAGCCTAAGACCGGGGAACACCCCTTACACGATCACGCTGCGTGACAGCGGCGGGGGGTTCAAGGCCCAACTCACCGGTACGTCATTTGATGATGGCAGTATCGGTTTCAACGACTTCAACAGCGAGAATGTCCAGATCGAAGCGAGCGATGAAATCCAGATCCAGTCCTCCGCCGGATTCGATCAGGTCGTCGTCATTCCAGACCTTCTAGCTCAAATGGACGAAGCCAGCGATCGTGTAACCGGTCACGGCCCGCCCAACTCACTGCTAAACGTCAATCTCAGTGATCAAGGCAGCGGGTTCGTCCCGACCGATGAAAACGGAGATTTCGCCATCGTCCCCGATCAATTGCAGGACTTTTATGGTAACGGCGACCTCGAATGGGGGCAAAGCGTGCGTCTATGCTACCAAAACGAGGACGCGAACCAGGTCTGCCAGAACTTCGACTGGCCGCAGATCGTCGCGAACTACAGGGCGAACGGCTACAATGAGGTCTGGGGAAGCGGTGCAACACCAGGTAGCACCCTTCTTATCACCATCACCGAATCCGGTGGCGCAGTTGTAGACACAGGTACCACCCTGGGAGGCTCCGGCGATCAAGGCCCCACCAGCTACCGGTTGGAGTTCCCGGACAACACCATCCAGCCCGGGCGCGTCGTCTGGGTCGATTTCGGCAATGGCATCGTCGAATACGTCGAGGTCGTGGCGATCACGGGCTATCCCGACATCGACACCGACATCGTCACCGGCACCGCGCCGGCAAATAACCAGATCCATATCAATGTGGATTGCCGCGACGGCGGGTGCTGGAGCACCATTGACGGCGTCCAGGTCGATAGTAGCGGCGTCTACACCGCCGACTTCGCCAGCGACGGCAACCCACCCCACGACATCTGGTATGGCGATCGATTCAACGTTCACCACGCCGGAAACCATAATCACCAGACCCAATACTCCTTCGAAATTACACAACCGGACGTCTACATCGAGAAGCAAACGACGCCCGGCATCGCCGTGCCCGGCGAGACGTATCTCTACCGCATCTACTACGGCAACCAGGAAAGCGGCATCGCCGAGAACGTCACCATCGTCGACGACCTCCCGGCCAACACAACGTATGCGGACAACTCAGCCGGTTTTCCTGTAGATGATGGCGGCAGCGTCGTCACGTTTACGGTGGGGGATATCCCGCCTTATACAAACCTCGAGTTCTACGTCGCGGTCAACGTCGATGGTGGGACACCACCACAGACCGACCTGGAGAACAACTGCGTCACGATTGCAACCACCAGCCCCGGTGACCCGGATACAGATAACGATAACAGTTGCTCCGGCGGTGTGTGGGTAGATAACGCGGATCACGGCGTCTGGGTTAACAAAGGCGCCGATCCCAACGATCCAATGCCCGGTCAGGAATTCACCTACGGCATCGATTACGGCAGCGACGGCAATGGCGCGAACGGCACTGTATGGCTCACGGACACCCTCCCGGCAGGCACAACCGTCGTCGGTTGGGAAGAGGAAAACGACTGGGGTGGGTTGTGGACCGAAGTCATCACCACTGGCGGGCAGTTCGTCCTCAAAGCACCGGCGGGCATTCCCGGCGATATGGGCGGGCGCATCCGCCTGACGCTGGAACTAGACGGCGGCGTTCCCATTGGCACGCGGTTGGAGAACACTGTCGTGATCACCACCGATGGCGACGTCAACCCGGACAACAACATGTACTTCGACAACAACACCGTCGTCAGCGGCGCGCGCTACGATATGGAAGTCTGGAAGAGCGCGTGGCCGAGCCAACAGACGCCCGGCGGGCATCAAAACTACGGCATCTCTTTCAATAACCGGGGCAACATCGCCACGCACGCCTGGCTCACCGACACGCTGCCCGAAGGGACATCGCTCCGGGCATTGAACACCTGGGTCCAGTCTGGCAACATCGGATGGTGGGAACCGATCGAACCGGCTACCATCACCGAGGATTACGTCGTCTGGGACCTTGGCATGGTCCCCGTCAACGAAAACGCCGGCCTGATGCTCGAGGTGGACATCGACGAAACCGCCACCCCCGGCCCCATCACCAACTGCGCAGAAATCGGGGGCGACTTCCTCGAAAACACCCCCGCAAACAATACCCACTGTGCCGAAAGTATGGTTTACCCCGAGGGGCCGAACCTGCGCGTGACCAAGTGGCACGAGTGGCGCGACAACTACGGGCGCTTGCAATATGTCTTCGACGTCCAGAACGTCGGCGATATGACCATCAACAACGTGCTCATCACGGACACGCTCCCCGCAGATGCCACCTTCAACGGCAACCGGTGGTGGGAAGGTTGGTTCCCCTGGAACGTCACCTTCACCGACGACAGTGGCAATGGTCAGCTTCTCTGGGAGCTAGAGCAGATTGATCCAGGCTGGAGCCTGACGTTCTACTTCGAGATGGACCTGGACAATCCGGGAGAACCGATGCAATGGTTTACCAACACCGTGGAGATCACCACGCCCACCGGCGACCCAACGCCTGCCGACAACATCTACACCGACGTCGCTTTTAGCCGTGGCGAAGTGGATCGCGTCGATATCCAGATGTACCCCGGCAGCAGCGCGGACATCCGGGGCAACGCTGTCCCCGGCTGGGTCACCGTCACCACACCGTACACCGAAGTCGTCGTGTGGGCCGATCCCGGCTGCAATGGTTGCTGGGATACCAACGGCGCCAGCCCGCTCGAACCCGGCGACACGCTCGTCGTGGCAGCGGGCGAAGGCAGTATGCCCATCACCATCGAGATCCCCGATCCGTTTACGGCTGAGGCCGACTCCACAGCCGACATCGTCTACGGGCAAATCGGCGGCTGGCTCAACCAGCAGGTGAACGTCAATATCCACCGGCCCGGCGGCAATCAAAACGTGTGGACCGATGACAGCGGCAACTTCACGGCAACCTACGGCGACGTTCCGCGCGCCAGCCAGGGCGACGTCCGCATCGAAACGATGATCGACTACGCCGCGGTCAACATCAGCCAGCGCTTCCGGACGCGCGACCTGAGCCTCAACGTCAACTATGGTCACGATTGGGTTGAAGGCGAGTACGAGGCAGGGCACACCCTCTGGATTACCGTCACCGACAGTGGTGGCAGCATCAAGGCCACGGCGGAGATGACCACCGGTGTAATCCCCTGGTGGGGCGACCGCACCGGCTTCTCCAGCAACCTGGGAGATCCCTGGTCGCCCGAACGACCGGACATCGAAGCGGGTGACTGGGTGCATGGCGCGCTGGACAACGGGTATACCAACAGCCTCCACATCGGCGATATCACAGGTGTCGTCGATTCAGCCCTGGACAACATCGAAGGTACCGTGCTGGCACCGGAGATTGCGCAGGTCATCGACATTGAGTGCCACACCTGGGGCGCGGATGGATGGGCGCCCAACAAGCAAGACAACGTCTATCCCGACGGCATCGACACCTACTACTGCGGATGGGATCCGGGCACAGAATGGGACATCCAACCGGGTCAGGAGATCGGCGTAAGCTACTACGAACCCGATCGCGATCAGGTATTCAACGCCTTCCACGAGCCAGCGCCCTATCTGCGCATCCAGAAGGAATCTTACGGCGCGCCGGCGGAGGGCGGCAACTTCCTGATGCGCATCCAATACCGGAACGAGGGCGACGCCGCTGCCGAGAACGTGGTGATTAGCGACACAATCCTGTACGGGATGACCTACCTCACCGACACCTCCGGCCTCCCGCACACGGGCACCGGCACGTCCGGTGATCCGCTGATGTGGGACCTGGGCACCCTCGACCCCGGCGAATGGATCGAGTTCTACGTTTTCACCCACGTCACCGCCTCCGCGGGCCAGCAGGTCGGCAACAGCGCGAGTATCTCGTCCAGCACCTACGATCCAGGTGACCCGAACGACAGGTATACAGAAATGTGGAGCGACGTCCAGTCGAACGACACCCATCTCAACGTGGGCAAGAACGCCTGGACCGGCGATCCGCTCCCCGACTCGGATTTCGTGTGGGCGGTCAACGTCTGTAACAATGGTAGCACAACCAGCACCGGCGTCACCGTCACCGACACCTTGCCGATGTCGACGACACTGGTCAATTGGTGGGGACAGTATCCTGGCTGGACGGAAGTATTCAACGATGGCAGCAATCTTGTCGTCACGTATCCGGCGATACCGAGTGGCTGGTGCAACGAAGTCTACCTGATCGTGCACGTTTGGCCGGACGTCCAGCCCGGCACGCAACTCTGGAACAGCGCCGTGATCTCGGCGTCCAACGACCTGGAGTCTGATGACAACGAAACCTCGAATGACGTTTGGGTCGGGGAACCGCACACCAACCTGAGTATCAATAAAGACTGGAGTTGGGGCCAACTGGTCCCCGGCGGCGAGCTTAGCTACAACATCGGCTATCACAACAACGGCAACGTCGCGATCAACGACACGATCCACATTACCGACACACTGCCGGTGAGTACCACCTTCCGCGAGGCGTGGCACCACGATCAGGGCAGCTCAACGCCGGTTGTACCCGTACTGATCACATCAGAGTACGTGGTCTGGGAAATCTCCGGGCTGCCCAACGGCTACGGTGACAATTTCGAAGTGCGGCTGAACATAGACGCTGCCGCGCAACCGGGTACAGTGCTGACGAACACGGTCAAGATCAGCCCGCAGCCAGACGAGGACAGCTACGAGGACAACGTCAGCCATTGGTCCGAAACCCTCAACGACCACGGCCCCAACCTGCGCGTCCACAAGAGCGGCGGCTGGGACGATTGGGGCGAGAACACACGCCAGGCCTGGTGGAACGTCACCGTCGAAAACATCGGCGACGACGTCATTGCACCCGTTCTGATCACCGACACCTATCCGGCCGATATGTATATGAACAGTGGCGTCGGCCTGAACTACTGGCGCTGGTGGAACTGGGGCGACGATCCGGCAAACCACAGCCTGACCGTCACGCTAGAGTCGCTCTATCCCGGAGAACGCATCGACTTCAACTTCTACACCATCACGGACACCGAGCCGCTGCCCTTCGGCCTGATCTTCACCAACACCGTCGAGGTGGGTAACGTGCCGGATGACACCAACAGCGCAGACAACACCGCCGACGCAGTCCTTACCACCGGCCCCGACCTCTACGTCGAGAAAGACCTCGTCGCAGGCAACTTCCTGCCCGGCGAACTCGTCACCTTCAGTCTGACCTTCGGCAACAACAACGAGCACTGGCAGTTGTGGTGGAATATGACGGGCGATGCCTGGCTCACAGACACACTACCGGTAGAGATGGAATACGTTACATCGACGCTGCGCTGGTGTGGGGGAAGCAACTGGTGTCCCTGGATGCCCGCCATCGATGGTAACGATCTCACGTGGCATCTCGGGCAAATGAATGGCGGGGACTGGAACGAGGTCCACCTGACCGCGCGGATCACGGAGACCGTCGATGGGCTGGATAGCTTCACCAACTGGGTAGAGATCGCCAGCGACCAACCGATGGTCGATATCGAGCCGTTCTACGACAACAACGTGGACAGCTACGAAGTCGCTATCGATCTGCCATACTTCGAGGTTAGCAAAGCTTACGAAAGCACAGCAGTCGCCGGACAGCCCATCACCTACACACTGACAGTCATCAACACCGGCAATGGCGTCGGGACGGGCATCGTCCTCAGCGATACTATCCCAGCGGGGCTGGAAAACGTCAGCGGTGGCACAATCATCCAGCCATGGATGTGGTGGTACATCGATGAACTGGTGGCTGGCGGCGTCGCCACGGAGACACTCGCAGCCACACTGCCCTGCCAGGGTACGGTCATCAACGACGACTATCGCGTGGTGGACAGCGACCAGGGTGTGAGTAGCGCTGTCGGCGCACCGGTCAGCTTCGCCGTGCTCGCGCCCACGCTCGATGTTGGATTTAACCAAAGTGCAGCCACCGCACTCGTCAACACCACGCTGTACTTCACTGACACATCAACCACGAACGGGCCTGCCATCGCAGAATGGACCTGGGACTTCGGCGACGATAGCGCGCCGGTCTTCACACAAAACGCTAGCCACACCTACATCACCGACGGCACCTTTACCGTCACCCTCACCGTCACCGACACGTGTGGTTATGCGGCGACGACGACCGGCATGGTCACGGTCACAGCCCCGACCCTGGTCGCCAGCTTCACGCAGAGTGCGGCCAGCACCGTTGTCAGCACGACGGTCCACTTCACGGATACTAGCACGACGGATGTACCACCGATTGCCGCGTGGGCTTGGGACTTTGGCGATGCGAGCGCGCCGGTCTTAACACAAGACGCCAGCCACACCTACAGCACCGACGGCGACTTCACTGTGAAACTGACCGTGACCGACACACTAGGGTACACCGATTTCTACACTTCCCTGGTGCAGGTCAATCCGCCCACGCTGGCAGCCTCCTTTGACCAGAGCGCTACCCTGACTGAAATCGGCGTGACGGTCTACTTCACCGACACCTCGACCACAGACGTGCCGCCTATCGCCGCGTGGGCCTGGAACTTTGGCGACAACACGCCGCTCGTCTTCACCCAAAACGTCATCCACACCTTCGCGACCAAGGACACCTTCACCGTCACTCTGACCATCACCGACACACTCGGCTACAGCGACAGCTACCACGCTACCATCCAGGTCGAGACCAGTCTGGAATACATCTTCCTGCCGCTCGTTCTGCGGAACTTCTGACAATTCCGCTAACAATCCGGCAACAAAAAGCCCGGCACAGTAGTGCCGGGCTTTTTCTGACACGCGGAACTTACTGGGCTGATGATAACCAGCCTATGTTTCAGTATCAGATGAATCTTCGTGGCGCGGCTCAAAGTCGAGCGAGACCGAATTGAGGCAGTAACGCAACCCGGTCGGGGCAGGGCCATCGTCAAAAACGTGACCGAGATGCGCACCGCAACGACTGCACGTCACTTCGGTCCGCACCATAAAGTGACTAAAGTCTTTCGCTTCGGTCACCTGCTCCGGCCCAATCGGCGCGTAGAAACTCGGCCAGCCAGAACCGGAATCAAACTTGGTCTCCGAGCTAAAAAGCTCCTGCCCGCACGCCCCACAGCGGTAAACGCCATCCTCTTTGTAGGCATAGTACTTGCCGGTGAACGCGCGTTCTGTGCCTTTTTTACGCATCACACGATATTGCTCCGGCGTCAAGACTTCCTGCCACTCAGCATCGCTCTTCACAATCTTCTCGACCATACTGCCCTCCTCTACACCATCTTCAACCGGCTAACGTAATACTTTTCAAATTTCGCCAGCTTGGGCGCGATGACTGCACGACAGTACGGCTGCTGTTGATGCTGCCTGAAATACTCCTGATGATAGTCCTCCGCTTGGTAGAACGCCTCAAAAGGCTCCACCTCGGTGACAACCGGCGACTTCCACACATGCGCAGCTTCCATTTCTGCGATGAGAGCTTCAGCCGTCGCTTTCTGCGCTTCCGAGTGATAGAAAATCGCTGAGCGATACTGCGTACCCACGTCAGCGCCTTGACGGTTTCGCGTCGTCGGATCGTGGATATCGAAGAAAACCTCGAGAATCTCCCGGTACGAGATGACCGCCGGGTCAAAAGCGATCTGCACGACTTCCGCGTGTCCGGTTGTTCCCGTACAAACCTGACGGTAGGTCGGATTCGCCACTGTTCCACCCGCGTAGCCAGACTCGACATGGAGCACGCCCTTCAGATTATCGAAAACCGCTTCCAAACACCAAAAGCACCCACCACCTAGTGTGGCGACTTCCGCATTTACATCTTGGATCATTTCATCCTCCATCAAGAATAACCTGCAATTCTCACAGCTTCATCACATCAATATTATAGACGACTATCTTCTTAAAGTCAAGAAAAAGACATTAGAACTTCATTAGACTTGAAACTGTGCGAACCAGATTTGGTGATACAATGCCCCCAGCAGCACAGACAATCTTCAGGGGGCAACGTATGGACACGATGACGACATATGAGCGCATGACGCGGATGTACGCACACGAGGAGGCCGACCGTATTCCTGTCACCGATTCGCCGTGGGGGGGCGACCATCGAACGCTGGCAGCGCGAGGGTATGCCGACCGATGTGAGCTACGTGGATTTCTTCGGGCTGGACAAAATCGCCCACATCGGTGTGGACAACAGCCCACGCTATCCCGTCGAAATCATTGAGGAAACCGAGGATTACATCGTCAACGCGACGGTCTGGGGCGCGACGCTCAAAAACTGGAAACACATCGCTTCGACGCCGGAGTTTATGGATTTCAAAATCAACGGGCCGGACGCGTGGCGCGAAGCCAAAGCACGGATGACACCCTCAGCGGATCGCATCCCGTGGGAGCACCTTAAGGCCAACTACAAACGGTGGCGGGATGAGGGCTATTGGATCGAAGCCGGGCTGTGGTTCGGCTTCGACGTCACCCATTCCTGGACGGTGGGCACCGAGCGGCTGCTGATGGCGCTGCTGACCGATCCCGAATGGTGCATCGATATGTTCAATCATTTCCTCGACGTGGACATCGCCTTGCTCGATCAGGTCTGGGATGCAGGTTACACCTTCGATGCCATCAACTGGCCCGACGATATGGGGTACAAGCACAACCAGTTCTTTTCGCTGCGTACGTATCGCAAGCTGCTCAAGCCCGTCCACCAACGCGCCGTCGAATGGGCGCACGCGAAAGGCGTCAAAGTGCGCCTACACTCGTGCGGCGACGTGAATCCGTTTATCCCGGAGTTGGTCGAAATCGGCATTGACGGGCTGAATCCGCTAGAGGTCAAGGCGGGGATGGATCCAATCCACATCAAACAAGCCTATGGGAAGGACCTATTGCTGCACGGCGGGATCAATGCCGTGTTGTGGGATGACAGAGAGCGCATCGAAGAGGAAATGCGGCGCGTTATCCCCGTGGTCAAGGAGAACGGTGGCTACATCTTCTCGTCCGACCACTCCGTGCCGTCTAGCGTCAGTCTGGAAAATTACCGCTATATCATCGAATTAGCAAAAACACTGGGGGCGTACACGTAGCATCCGCTATCTGGGCAGCTTAGCCCGCCGGTTTGTTCGTCGCCACGCGATGCTGTAGAGCAAGGGGAGCCTGCTGCGCTGTGGAACCTCGCGCACGCGCGCCGTCCATGTCTCGGTCGCTTCATCGGCGCGGGCGAAGCACTGCGCGCTGAAGGCGGACAGCATAGCCCGGCGATCTTCCACCGGCCTTTCACGCTGCTGTGCAACCAACTGCTTGGCTTCCGCCAAAAAGCCCGCTTCGAGCGCATCGCGCTCCGCACGATAAACGGCATGGCGTTCCTCATAGTTTTTCAGCACCGCGCGATGCAACCGCTCGTGTCGCCACCACAATGTAGCAGGATCGAACTGCGCGGCGAGTGGCGGCCCCATGTCCGGCAATCCTGCCTCCAACCACACCGGCTTGAAAATGCCGGTACACGGCGCAGATGTTCCTGTGACCCAGGTGGTCGGCAGCGCAGGATCAAGATGCGCGACCATCGAAGCGACGGACTGAGAGTCACGTGTGGGACCGAAGCCAGCATGCATACACACCCGGTTAGGGTTGCCGGGAGCAGGATGCCACGCGCCCTCTTGAGCTGCCGGGCCGTGGTCGCGCAGGATGTTCATCATCGTAGCCACATCGATACGTCCTGCCTGAGCGCGCAACAGCGCCAGCGAACGCGGCTGGCGTTGCGCACAACACGTGATTCGGCTCATCAAACGGTCACCATAGCAACGCGCGAAGTGGAAATCCGCCTTTGAGCTGCACCATCCCTTCTCGACTGCGTGCTCCACAAGTCCTGGCGATGCCAGGTCCCACTGCGCGCCAACCGTCAGCCCATTGGAGATGGTAGCCATATCACGCACCTTCACGGCAGCCCAATAATGCCCTGCCGTTTCAAGCACCCAGGCCTCATCCGGATCGGCGATGATGAAACTGTTATGATAATACAAAGCGTGCGTAGAACTGCCACTTCTCCCTTGTCCATAAATCGCCAGTAAGTCGGTGATGAGATCCAGAGCCGCGCGCGCCGTTGTCGTGCGCTCCAGCGCCAGGCGGATTAGATCCATACCAAGCAGTCCACCCTTTTTATCGTAAGGTTCCTTGGTGAAGACCGCTTCGTTCCCAATGGTGACACCATGCTCATTGATCCCCATCTCACAACCCCACATCCAGAAAGGTTGGCTTAACAGTATGGCGTAGGTTTCGCGGACCTGAGGGACTTCGCCGTAAGTGCAGCGCAACATCTTCCCTGCCTTGTGTGTACTGCGCGGAACGATGACGAGCGCCTGCGCCTCGTTGGGCGCACGGTCGCTATTCTTGGCGAAGAACACCCGTCCGTCTGCTGTAGCACTGCCCAGGGCCACCATCGTATCGCACATCGCGTTATCCTCTAGCTTTAAGCGACTCCGCCGCCAGCGCCGCACCGATGATGCCGGCATCATTCAGCGTTGCCGCAGGCACAACAGGGGTATCCACGGTAAGATAGTGCGAGAATTTGTCCAGCTTCTTGCTGGCGCCACCACCAAGGATGATCAAATCAGGCCAGAGCAGCGCCTTCATCGTATTCAAATATTGGTCGAAGCGCTCGGCCCAAGCTTTCCACGAGAGGTCTTCCCGCTTGCGGGCGGAATCGGCAGCTTGCAGCTCAGCATCCTCGCCATTCATTTCGATGTGGCCCAACTCCGTGTTGGGGACAAGGACTCCATCCGTAAAGAGCGCCGTACCCAATCCTGTACCGATGGTCACAATCAGTACAAGTCCACCGACGCCTTTACCGGCGCCAAAACGCATCTCAGCCAACCCAGCAGCATCCGCGTCATTGAGGACACGTACAGGACAGCCGGTCGCTTCAGAGAACAAGCGCTCAGCATTGGTTCCGATCCAGCTCTTGTCTACATTCGCTGCCGTGCGCGCGACGCCATGCTGAATCGAAGCCGGAAAGCAGCAACCGATCGGCCCCTTCCAGGCAAAGTGCTTCGCCAACTTCTCGACCACCGTCGCCACCTCATCCGGTTTCGCTCCCTCAGGCGTCGAAATCCGATGACGATCGGCTAGAAACGCCCCTGTGGCAATGTCAACCACTGTACCTTTGATGCCGGAGCCGCCGATATCAATACCCAAAATCCCCATCTTTCCACCTCTCTAGTAGTCCGGTAGTCTTTAGTCGAACAGTCTTTAGTCGAACAGTCTTTAGCCCGGATAGTATAGTCCACCTCGCGCAAAAGCCAAAATGACTAACACGAGTCTTGGTCTGCCGGAGTCGCCTCAAGCGCGCCGAGGCCTTTTGACTGTTGGACTATCCGACTAACGACTACCGGATGACTTTTACCAGTTGGCATTTCCGCAAAAGCCTGTAGAATAGTAATCCCGTGAGGAGGTGATCATGGCAACAAAATACATCTTTGTGACGGGTGGTGTGGTCAGTTCTCTCGGGAAGGGCATCATGGCTGCGTCATTGGGCCATATCCTCAAAGCCCGTGGGCTGAGTGTCTCCATCCAAAAACTGGACCCTTATCTAAACGTTGATCCCGGCACAATTGCGCCCTACCAGCACGGCGAGGTTTTCGTCACCGAAGATGGTGCGGAAACCGATCTCGACCTGGGACACTACGAACGCTTCATCGACGACAATCTAGGAAAGCTCAACAACGTCACCACCGGGCAAGTCTACAGCGAGGTCATCGCGCGGGAGCGACGCGGCGACTTCCTGGGTGGCACCATCCAGGTCGTCCCCCACGTCACCAATGAGATCAAGCGGCGCATCATCCGCGCGGCGCAAGATCTGAAGGCCGACGTGGCGCTGGTGGAAATCGGCGGTACGGTGGGTGATATCGAAGGGCAGCCCTATCTGGAAGCCATCCGCCAGATGCGCAAGGACGTGGGACGCGACAACGTCCTCTACATCCACGTGACACTGCTCCCCTATCTGAGTGCCAGCGGCGAGCTGAAGACCAAACCGACCCAGCACAGCGTCCGCGAACTGCGTGGCATGGGCATCCAGCCGGACATCATCGCACTGCGCGCAGATTCTCCCATTGATGGAGATATCCGTGCCAAAGTCGCACTCTTCTGCGATGTCGAACGCGAAGCAGTGGTTCCCTTGATGACAGCTAGCAGCATCTATGAAGTGCCGGTGATGCTGGAGGAAGTCGGGGTGGGCGACCTTGTTATCGATATGCTACATCTGCAAGATAAGGCACAGCCGACAGATTTAGACGATTGGCAGGATGCCATTGCACGCCTTAAATCCAAGAAACCGACGGTGCGCATCGCCCTAGTCGGCAAGTACGTGGAACTCCACGACGCCTATATGAGCGTCCGCGAGGCCCTGATCCACGCCGGACTGTATCACGGGTATGCCGTTGAAATTGACTGGATCCACAGTGAGACATTGGAGCGCGGTGAAAACGTGGACCGGCTTTTGCAGGCCGATGGGATCGTCGTGCCGGGTGGATTTGGCTCACGGGGCATCGAAGGCAAGATTCTAGCCGCAAAAACCGCCCGCGAGAACCAGATTCCGTACCTGGGACTATGCCTGGGGATGCAGGTGATGTGCATCGAGTTCGCCCGTCACGTACTCCAAACCGATGACGCCAACAGCACGGAGTTCAAGCATAAAACGCAGCACCCGGTCATCGCCCTAATGCCTGACCAGGAAGATCTGCTCGATATGGGTGGCACGATGCGACTGGGACGGTATCCATGCGAATTGCAAACGGGGACGAAGGCGCATGCCGTGTATGGCGTCGACGAGGTCTACGAGCGGCACAGGCATCGCTTCGAGTTTAACAACGCCTATCGCGAGGTTTTAGGCAATGCAGGGATGGTTTTCAGCGGTTTATCGCCAGACAACCGGTTGGTCGAAATTGCCGAATTACGCGATCACCCGTGGATGCTCGGCAGCCAATTCCACCCGGAGTTCAAATCGCGACTACAACGCCCCCACCCTCTCTTCCGAGGATTTATAAAGGCGGCGGTCAACAAAATCAACAAATGAGCGAATAAAAGAATCGGCGAATTGGACTATTACCCATTCGCCGATTCACTCATTCTTACCGCAACGTACTACACAAGCCGCGCAGCAGACCAGAAAGAGCAGCGCGTTTCTCAGAAGATAGTTTCCGGGAAAGCGTGCGCAGCCGCTCAGTCTCCTGATCCAGCTTCGCGATGAACCAGACGAAGACTTCCGGCTCCTCCAGCATTAGATCGCCTGGTCCTACCCACACCAGACGAGGCTCAACCCAGATATCTTCGTTCAACGTTTCAGTGATGTAATTGTGCAACAGGCCAGCAGCCGCGCGCGCCTGTTTTCCAGGATTGTGCTGCATCCTTCGCCAGGTCATCGCACGCCGGTAAAAGCGTTGTTTGGCGTACCGGTAATTGCCCGTGTACGCCTTTACCTCCAGCGCGAACAAACCCGGAGGGCCCAACAAAACCATATCGATATCGACGTTACTGCCCGGCAATTTCACGTTGCGAAACAGCGTCCAATCGCCGCCGAGTCCTAAACGCAACAGCCGTGCCACTTCACTCTCACCAAGTTGCCCACGGCGGAAGTTCTGTTCTTCTTGCCACAGTTCAACGAAACGATCGCTTAGCGCGAAGAGCGGTAGGAGCAACACCGCCACAAGCGGCCAGAGCCACAGCGCCGGCGTTTTGTGGCTGACTATGGCCATTACGATAAGTGCCAGCACGAGCAATATCCCGACCAGTACAAGCAAGAGCATAACGGCAGCGATAAGAAGATTCCTGCGATACCGGCGCTGTACTTCGTTGGCAAGATAATCAGAGCCTTGGATCACTGGCATCGGGCGCGCCATGGCGTCATCTGATGCCGTTCCGGTGCGCTCAGTCCTACCGGGAGCGCTTGCCTGCACATCAGATGCGCAGGCCTTATTGGATTCACGCTCCGGCGGCGACTGTGGCGCCGCCTGTTGGAGTGCAGCCTCATCCTGCTGCTGCTTTTGCGCAGCCCGCTTGCGATTCTCTGCTTCGCGACGCTTCAACGCGACTGGCAACATCACGCGTGCGGCCTCGCGTAATCGCGCGTCTTTTGCATACCAGGCCGCACGGCGCAGGTCCTTCACCTTCACCGTACCCGTATCCACCAGCTTACCCAGCGGGCGGTTTAGCCGACGGAAAGGCCAGGCAATCAACCGCGCATCCTCCGGACTCATCGCCACATCAGTCAAACGATGGGTGGTCTCCAGAATGACCTGGGATGCTTTACGAACATCTTCATTGCGCGCTTCTTGTGCAGCCCACAGTAAATCCTGGCGCGTGAGCTGGTTCTCATCCAACAGCGCACCTAACGTCCGTTTTTTCTGTCTACGCGCAGCAAACGGCCATACGACTGCACGCGCATCCCGCAATGCCTGGAACTCCGTATCCTGAGCAGGCTCACTTTCGGCGGGTTCTTCCACACTTCCAGCCTCGGGCGACCCTTCGTCTGCCGGTTGCAGGACTAGATCAACCTTGACATCCTTATCGGGTTCGGACGCTTCCGAAAACTCGGCAACGACTTCCGGCTCAGTCCTAAGTGATGTAGTATGAGGGACAACCAAATTGCCAGGCAACTTCGAGAGCGCATCCTCAACTACGGTGGATTCCGGTAGCGTCGGGGGTGCAGACGAAGTATCGCCCTGCGCTTCCAGCACAGTCAAAGCATCACGCGCCGCCTCGTTCTCCGGCGACAACTGCACCGCACGCCGCAATGCCGAAAGCGCGATTTTGTGATCCGGCGCCAACCTGCCCAGGACCAGCCAGGCATCCGCATCCTCAGGTTGCGCCTGCAAATACGAACGCAGGCGCAAAAAAGCGGTCTCCCGTCGTCCCTCACGGGCTAGTTGTAAAACTTCCAGCAAGCGCGCGTCCACGTTCTTAATGCACTCCGTGCCCACGCACCCAGCGCAGTAACGACTTTAGCCGTTTCGGAAGAGGCGGGCGATTGAAGCCGCTGCTACACAAGACGCACACTGAATTTCTCCACGAGATGATCCGGGTAGTAGGATTCTTTCGCCCGCCGCAGGCCTGGATCGCCCAGGTCTTGCTCACGGTTGATGTACTCGACCTTCCCCTGCCAGCGCAACTCCGAGAACTGCTGCGTGATCATCGGATAAATACCCTTGAACTCCGGGTTTGCTTTTTCGATATGGACAACTGCCGTCGTTTCGTTCAATATTTCGCCCAGGGAGAAAGCCTGCACCTTCCCATCGACAAGAATGGCCCCGCCCTCAAGTTCCAAGGCGGCGAAATTGTCCAAAGCATCGCGGATCCCACGAAATTCATGGAGTAAACTGATATCGTCTTCGCACAATCGCTGTTCGCACCACACTTCCGCCAGCGCCAGGCAGTCGTCGGTGAGAGACTGCGTTATGGGCACGTAAGTGTACGCGTAAGATCGCAAGAACTGATTGATGTGATTGCGCTTTTTGCTGTATTTGCGCCCCGCCAGCGAGCCCAGATCCTCACTGCGATACACATAGTCGAAGTGCGCGCGCACTGGTTCGATCACAAATTCGTTGCAGCCCTGCAACTCATCTGCCAAACGCTGATCTGCGCGGCGGATTGACGGTGCAGCTATCCCCCGTATATCACGCAACCAGTACAACAGGTCGCGCGTCGCTGCTTCGCGCGAAACTGGCCCAATCGGTTGAAGTGCGAACGGTTCCTCCGCGCAGTTAGCGATGATCAATAAACAATCTCCAACAACAGACCATTGGAAATCGTAATATTCGCGCCAGATATACAAATTGATAAACGTTAGTTCTGAAGTGTCCGGTTGGTACTGCCACAACCGTTGATGCAATACATCGCGGTCCTCAAGAGTGAGGGGCTTGAAATCCGGAAAAGTTGGATACGTCGTCATAAAGCGATTTTGCCTCCTAAAAGTAACTTAGCCATGATCAGCTTGATAGTCATTAGTCTATTATACAGGAAAAGAGCATGAGCAGGTTTACACAGTACCCGGTTCGTAGGGCTATCGCATTTAACGCTCGAAGCCCTGTCCCTGGGGCGGTCCTGGCAAATCAAGCTGCAAAACCGGCGCTCTCGTTGCGAAGCCGCCCCCTAGGACGGGGGCTGGAGCATCCGTTTGACCAAATGCGATAGCCCTAACCTGGTTCGGCATTTTCAACCTGCAACCAACGATGCAAAGCCACATAATCCGTAATGACCAGATCTGGCTGCGTATTATGCGGCTCGCCACCGAAGAAACACGTGCGGATACCGGCACGTTGACCAGCCATGACATCCAGATCACGATCCCCGATGAGGAGACATTGGCTACGATTGAGCGTATAGTGTGCAATCAGCGCTTCCAGGGCGGCAGGATCAGGTTTGCGCGGATACGGGTCTTCTTTAGCGATAGAGGCAGCAAAGTAGTGCGTCATCTTATGGGCCTCCAATAGCGCCTCAAGCGAAGCCCGAGAACGATGCGTTACGATAAAATTCTGCCCGCCGATTTCGCAGATATAGCGGCAAACCTCTTCCACACCAGGGAACGGCGGCTGGTACTGCTCGCCAATGTCCTCATACGATTGCCTGAAATGCTCCTGAAAGGCCTCCTCATCCAGAGAAAATGTATTCGCCAGTGTATGGAGGCCGTAAGAGGTCGTCCGTTTGCACAACGATAAAACCCACTCCGAGGGCGCTTCCTTGCCAAAGCCATTCAAGGCGACGCGGCACGCTTCCACAACCGCTGGGTACGTGTCAAACAACGTCCCTCCCGCATCCCAGAACAGGTATTTGATCAAACCAATCCCTCCAAACTCAATGGGTTGAGTGGACAATTACAATGTCACCAGCAGCAGATCATCCTGCCCCAACGGCTGCTGCGCGAGAACCTCGCCCGCACCGGAAATGACCCACGCGCCACCGAAAGTTCCGTCATCCTGCAGATCGTCGCCGCAAAGAGAATTTACGAGCAACGTTGTCACACCTGTCATGCGGACACGTTCAGCATACTCGCCTAGTTCTTGACGATCCCAGCGTGTCTGGTCACAGGCCCCATCTGCAAAACTGCGCGCGAAGGG
Organism: Anaerolineae bacterium; assembly: GCA_016934645.1. The sequence continues at coordinate 16,875 of JAFGSL010000279.1, read as the reverse complement.
GAAGAGCAACCAGTCCGGTTCTAGCATTCGCACCTGCTGCACAAGAGCGTCGTCGAAGAGATCACCACAAAGCAGGAACACCACCCTCCCCCACGGCGTTGACACTGCCGGGACGTTGGTCCCATGTGCGTACACCGCCAAATCAACGTGCCGTCCGTGCCAGCCGGAGCTGATACGGCGATATTTGAGCACGATCTCGCCTGCGGGCGACAGCAGCACCGCCGTGTCATATAACTGTATACCGTCGCGCAATGACGCACCATCCCGCTCGAGCAATCCCACGCCAAGCCACAGATTGCGCGTTCGGGCTACAGCAGCCAAAACCTCCGTCACTGGGCCTGGAATTGGCTGACCAAGCGGAATATCATGCGCGGGGTCATCGTTGTTGATCAATCCAGTCAACGCCGCTTCGGGGAAGAGCACCGTGTCCGCCCCGGCATCCGCAGCTTCGTGCGCCATCTTTACAATCGTCTCCAGATTCGCCGCCGCATCTGCCGAAACTTGACTCACCGCCAACGCAAACGTGACCACACAGCCCCCCTGCAATGCAACGTTCACCCATTATAGCAGAAGCCAAAAGATGTGCGAACTGCAGCAAAAGACCAGAGATAAAAGGGGGATTTTTTTATGGCGGCAGAGAGCCCCGCCACAAAAAAAATCCCCCTAAAAAGTCGCTTTAGCGGCAAAACAACACACGAGTGTCTCCTAAACCACGAGAATGATAAAAAACCCTGGGTAATTCAAACAAAGAGGTTTCAGATTACAACAAGAATACCAGGGGCTTTGTGCCCCTGGTATTCTTAAGCGAGTCATCAACTCGCGCCTCAGCCAATGAGAGCTGACGGCCAACTGCTGATCACTAGAATCCTTCCAGCTTGCTCAAATCAACGATGCCGTCTGCCAACCCGGCAATACGCTGTAAAAGCGCTAACCGTGCTTCCCGGAGGGCATTATCCTTATCCATCACCAAAACCTCATTGAAGAATGTCTGAATAAAGGAGACAAGCGGCACAAAAGCCGTAAGGAAGCTATCCACATCGCTCTCAGGGCCAATAGCAGCTTCGGCAGTACATAGTGCTGCATAGAGCATTTTCTCGGCAGGTTCCTGCAACACCGTTGCGTCCAGCTTGAAACGTGGCTGATCGCGGGTAATACGCACACAACGCGCATAATTATCGAGCACGAAAGCCCAATCGTCCCTGGCAACCCACGCCGTGAGCTGCTGCGCGGCTTCGCGAGCCAGTGTGGGATTCTCGCCCCGCGCCGCCAGCGCCGCCTCGACCACATCGAAGGCCAGGCCCATCTCACGCAACATCACTTGAAGTCGTCCGATAATGAAATCTACGGCAGCATTGATCGTTGATTGCGGAGCCTCAACGGGCAGCGTGAGTGCCGCCTTAGCTATACCCGCGCGTGTGGAGAAGGGAAGCTCTCGTTCCAGCAAGATCTGCACGATGCCCGCCGCAGCCCGCCGCAGCCCATAGGGATCTGCTGAGCCGGTGGGAGCAAGCCCCACGGCGAACAATCCCGCCAGGCTATCCAACCGGTCCGCCAGTGCCAGCGCGATGCCCGGCACACTCTCCGGCAGCTTATCCCCCGCCGAACGCGGGAGATAATGCTCAAAGATGGCCTGAGCCACCGCCGCCGGTTCGCCAGAGCGTTTGGCGTACTCGCGGCCCATGATGCCCTGCAAACTCGTCATCTCCACGACCATGCGCGTGGCGAGATCAGCCTTCGCCAGATGGGCCGCCCGTTTGAGCGTCCCCATATCCTCGGCGGACAAGCGCATCTGTTCGCCCACCCACCCCACGAGTTTTTCCACCCGCTCGGACTTCTGCAACATCGAGCCAAGGTCAGCCTGGAACGTCAGCGTCGCCAGACCATCGCGATAATCCGCCAATGGACGGCGGCAATCCTGGTTGTAGAAGAACTCCGCATCGGCGTAACGGGCACGGATGACATCCTCGTTGCCCTGGCGCACAAGGTCCAGATGGTCGCGGCCACCATTGCGGATGGTGACAAAGTGGGCCATGATGTGCCCACGCGCATCCAGTATGGGGAAGTAACGCTGGTGTTTTTTCATCACGGCGATGAGCACATCCTGCGGCAGCGTAAGGTAACGCTTTTCGAAGGAACCAAGCAGCGCCGTCGGGACTTCGACCAGGTTGGTCACTTCCTCCAACAACGCCGGATCGTCGGGAATCTGCCCGCCGACTTCGGCGGCGACGGCTTGCGCCTGACGGAGTATTTCAGCCGCACGCGCATCTTGATCGACAATAACACCGTAGGAAGCCAGCGTGGGTTTGTAATCCGTCGCCGCGCCGAGTGCTACTTCGGGCGATCCTGCCGGGCGTGGGCCACGAGTGATGCGCCCGCTTTGCAATTCCGCATAGGTGCACGGGATTTCGTACTCGCCAAGGATCACCAGCAGCCAGCGAATGGGCCGACTGAAAGCAACGCCTGTTTCGTTCCAGCGCATAGCGCGAGGGAAGCGCAGTTGCGTGACCCAGTCGGGCAACAGTTCTGCCAGCACTTCAGCAGCGGAACGACCGGGCACGTGTTGGGTGACGAAGACATATTCACCGCCGTCTGTCTCCCGCACTTGCAAATCCGCCATGTCCACACCTTTGGAACGGGCAAAACCCTGCGCTGCGCGCGTCGGGTTTCCGTCTGCGTCGAAGGCGGCGCGGGCGGGTGGCCCTTTGACCTCCAACGTCTCGTCAGCCTGCCCGAGGGCCATCTCCGGCACGTAGACGACGAGACGACGCGGCGTTCCCCAGATGTAAACGTCACCGTGAGCTAGCTTCGCCGCGTCGAGAGCAGCGGGAATCAGCTCGCGCCATTGCGCCAGCGCGGTGCTCAAGTGCGTGGCGGGTAATTCCTCGACACCAAGCTCAAAGAGGAACGGGGCGCGGCCCTGGCCGAGAGCGGTTTCCACCGGAGACGGCTCTTTCTCCTCCAACGGCAGGTGCATCAACGCCCCCGGTGAAGTCGCGGCTGAAGTCAGGCCGGGACGCTCTTCCCAGGGAAAACCGGCCCGATCGCGCTGCGCCAGATACGCTTCGGCGACTTGCCGCGACAGGTCACGCATCCGCTTGAAGAAGACTGCGCGCTCGGTGACGCCGACCGTCCCGCGCGAGTCCAGTAAATTGAAGGCGTGTGAACAACGGAGAATGTAATCAAGCGAAGGCACAACCAGCCCATGCTTGAGATTAAGCAGTGCCTCCTGCTCGAACAGGTCATACATCGCCCGCACACGGTCGATATCGGCATATTCGAACTCATAGCGGCAATGATCAACTTCCTGATCGGCCAAAATCTCGCCGTACGTATGGTGTTCGTCCCACGCCACATCCCACACCGAGCGTACATTTTGCAGGTACATCACGATGCGCTCCAGACCGTAGGTCAACTCCACGGAGGGAATCTCTAAGTTGATGCCACCGGCCTGCTGGAAATAGGTGAACTGCGTGATCTCCTGGCCATCCAGCCAGACCTCCCAACCGAGCCCCCAGGCACCAATCGCCGGGCTTTCCCAGTTATCCTCAACGAAGCGGATGTCGTGCTCCTCACGGCTAATGCCGATGGCTTCCAGGCTCTTAAGATAACGTTCCTGTGGATCGCCGGGATCAGGCTTGAGGATGACCTGCAACTGGGTGTGCATCTGCATTCGGTTGGGGTTTTCGGCGTAGCGCCCATCGTCGGGGCGATACGATGGCTCGATGTAGACCACGTTCCAGGGCTCCGGCCCCAGGACACGGAGGAAGGTCGCCGGGTTATATGTGCCCGCGCCGACCTTTTCGCTGTAGGGCAACCAAAGCAGCGCGCCCTGGTCGGACCAATAGCGTTGTAAACGTAGAAGGACTTCCTGAAATGTCAGCATGCGTGATTCACCTCAAATTCTCAACGAATTGAACAGATTTTAACGGAAATTCGTGTGTGTGCCATCAGCCACCCTTTCCTCGCGCGTGTAAAAAGTGATAAGAACCTAGGATAAGACCCACCAGGAATCCGATATCACGCAAGGATTCTGCGACAGGTGCAACAAACCCACTCATCGCCGGCGTGTGCACAGATAGCAGGTCAGAGACACGGATGTGTACGAACATAATTGACGCAATCAGTAGGAGTGCAAGAAGACCCAAGAGGACAACTTTCTTGTACCCAATAAGGAGTCCTATTGCCAACCCCAAAATTCCACCGAACAATACGGCAGCGAGCAACTTAAGCGTGATAAAAAGACCAACTGCCCACGTCATCTGCTTGAGCGCACTCAATAACCCAGTCAAGGCTAGCCCAGCTATGGACACAGCGACCAGGCTAATAGCTAATAAGGAGCACGCATCACGCAGTTTCTTTGCCCTTCCTGACCTCATTGTGATTTCTCCAACACCCTCTGCTGCATTCTGCGGCGCTAACCAAGTCGCCGGACAACATCCCAAGTCACACTTTGCAGAAATTGCGCCTGCGCTTCCGGGATGTCGACCAGCACCTCGCCACCCGCCGCCGTGAGTTTCGCAGGTAGGCCCACAGGGCTTTCGCAGAAGAAAGTCGCATAAAAGACGCACGCCGCCAGATAAGAGCCGAGGGATGTCGGGTGGCTCTTATCCTCCTGGTAAAGTGCCAGCGATGGATCGGCAAGCAGCGCGGCTTCCCAGGCCAGACCCACGGGCGCGACGCGAGCGCCGATCTTCTGCGCGAGCACGGTGTAGACACGCGCCAGCCCGGCCTGCATCTCCGGGAAGTGTTGTCTGGCCCACGTCATGTAGAGCACCGTCTGCGCGCCGGTCGGCGCAATCAGGCTTTGCAGGACCCCAACCGCCTGGAACATCTTTGGTGTATCCTGGATAGGGCGGATGCTATGCTCTTGCAACACGACGAAGTCCCACACACCGTCACGCAACGCATCCAGCGTGATTTCGTTCTGCGTGTGCCATTCGAGTGTCACTCCGCCAGCTGTGACCTGGTGAACGTCTACGGACTTCTCGCCGGCCGTCGCTAACTGGGCAACCATCGCGGGCAGATCGTTGCAATACGTATAGCTATTGCCGATGAAAAGCACTCTTTGCTGCGTCATACTCAATATTTCTCCCAGTGAATAACTTCCTCGAGCGATTTCTTCTCCTTCGTCGGCCACTCCACGGGCACACCGACCGGCACGAGCGTCATCAGACGCTTCTCCGCCGGGACACCGAGCAGCGCCTTGAAGGCATCCTCGTTGCGGAGCGTGTAACCCTCAAGCCAGCACGAACCGTAGCCAAGCGCGGTAGCAGCGAGGAGCATGTTCTGCACAGCGGCAGCCCCGTCTTCCACCCACCAGCGCGTTTCAGGGTCTAGCACTACGGCGATGATTGCCGCGGCTTTCTCGATCCACTGCGAGGCGGTCTTCAACTGCTCAATCATCGTACGGTCGGTGACAACAATGAAATCCCATAGTTGCTTGTTGCTGCCGGTTGCGGCAAGCCGCCCAGCATCCACGATCTTCTCCAAATCCTCACGCGGGATCGCCTCCCCTGTGAACGCGCGTACACTGCGCCGCGTGCGAATGGCCTCGAAAACGTCCATCGGTGACCTCCTTTGCGAATTGCAAATAAAGAATTACGAATTCAGAATGAAAGAATCGGCGAGTAACTCCATTACTCAATCACGCGACGCCCACCCAAATCAACAAATTTCCAATCTCTCAATTTTCAATCAGCCCACTTACCCTTTCCCCCATTCATCTTTCAGGGCAGCAAAGCAGAGTGTGGTTTCACGGGTCCCGTCAGGCAGCCTGACATTGGCCCGCAGGCGGCCTTCGAGTTGCATTCCGGCTTTTTCAGCGGTGCGGCGGCTGGCGACGTTCTCCTCATTGCAGCGCCAGGTCAGGCGCTCCCAAGGCCATTCCGTGAATCCCCAAGTGAGAATTGCGCACAGAACTCGCGGTCCAAGGCCCTTGTGAGTCGCGTCGACGCGAATCCACATGCCGATTTCGGCGGCGCGGTTGCTCAACTCGCCCTCGCGCAAATGAAAGCCGGAACCGCCTAACAGCCGCTTGTTATCCGGGGAGAAAATCCCCAGGACAAAATTCGTGGAAAGCAAATACTCGCCACGAAAACGCCGGGCAATATTCTCGGCTTCGACATCCTCGGTATGGGGTTTGGCCCACGCCATGAAGCGCTTCAGGTGGTCATACGAGGCATTGACCGCCTCCGCCAACAGTGGTCCATCGCCGAGCACGTAGCTGCGAACGGTGAATTCATCGGTGTCATATCGATCCGGCGCGAAAAACGGTTCTGTGTTCACGATAGTCGCTCCAACATACGCACAACGAGCAGGGTCAGCCAGCGCGAAGGCGCGCGTTTCTGGCCGAAGTCCCAGCCCTTCCACGCCATCCAGATCGACTCGGGCTTGAATCGATTGTTTGCATCAGCCTTTGTGACGACCAGAGCTGCCATTTCCTGCAAACGCGGATCGTCGCGCAACCACGGGAAGCGCGTGAGTACGTCGAGGACATGCAGGACGTCATACCAGATCAACGGCGCTTTAAGGTTGGCGAAGTGCGTGCCCATCGCAAAAAGATAGGGCCGCCGCTCCTTGCGCTGCGTCCACAACGTGAGCGCTGCCTCTACGCCAGTATGGGCCGCTGTGGAATCTCGCCACGCGGGAAGTTCCGCCAGCATCTTGAGCATAAGCAGATTGGCGTAGGGACACGGGTCGCCAACTCGGCCCGGACCGCGAAACTTGCCCATCTCCGGCGCGGCAGCGCAGGGCCAGCCGCTATCGCGCACCAAGCTTGCCAGATACTCCACCGCCGCCTGCACCCGCGCATCATCACGCAGTCCCAATTTTAAAAGTGCATAGACCAGCAACGGTGCGTCGCACAACATCCAATTATACTCATCTTTACCGCTGCCGCCAAAGCGTGTGGGAATATTGGTCAACACCTGAAAAGGTCCCTGCGCGGATCGGTGCGCCAGCACGCGCCCGACGATGCCATCGACGCCGGGATCGCCCACGCGCAGGCCCACATCAGCGATAAACGCCAGCTTGTGCAGCAAGTGCGTGGCATCGTTGTGGCGTTTCAACGGCGGGCCAGGCCATTCAGCGAGTTCGCCCAATAGTCCCTGAATCTGCGGATGCGCGATCGTTGCCTGACGGGCAGCCACAACCTGGGGATCACCTTCCGGTTGGCCCAACAAATCCACCCGTGTGCGATATTCCACCCACGGCTCACCTTCTAACAGCCAGTCAACGATTCTGTTCATCAACCATCCTTTTCATGACAAAGGTTCACGTTTAGGATCAGGAATTCAGCGATGGCCCAATCCCTGATCCCCAGTCTCTAATTACTTCCCATTGTGAAACACGCGTAATGTAGCAGGCCGGCGCTCCAAGTGGTAGGCGATATACTGCTCCATCGCCTGCGCTAGCTCTTTGGCGGTGCGCTCCGGCAAGGCAAACTGCGTCACATCGTCAAAGTCACGCCGCTGCAACGCCTGAAGCCACGAAAGCGCGCTCGGCGACAACGGGCGCACGGTATGCTCGCGCGTATCCGCCGCGAAACATTCGTGACACACCGCGCCGCCGCGTTCCAGATCGAGACCGTAGGGTCGCTGGTCGTCGGCGCGGGGGCGCAGTGGCGCGTGACAAAGATCGCCCCCCCGCTCGCCTACACACGTTCCCCACTCTGGACGAAAGCCCGCCAACACCAACAATTGCTGTTCATACCAACGGATCAACAACGTTGGATCTATACTGCTATCCAAGCGCGCGAAAACGTCATCGACAAGAGCGTATAGGTGTGGCTCAGCCTCGCCCTCGAAAAAACGTATCGCCAGCTCGGCGACATAGCGCGCATACGTGCCCAGGCGAAAATCCTCTTGAAGATGCGCGCGCACATGTACGGCCTCCGCCTGGCTGATAATGTCCCACGATCCCGTGACCCGTGACACCAACACCTGCGTCTTGGCGAAAAGCTCCAAGTGCCCAGCCTTGCGGGAGCGTGGCTTGCGGATGCCCTTCGCCAGCAAATCCACGCTACCTTCGGCAGTGAGCAGCTTCACAACGCGATCCGCCTCGCCGTAGTCGCGGCGGTTAAGGACAACACCTTCCAGATGGTAAAGCTTATCCTTGCTACTCATTCCGGTTCGAACGTGCAGCGCCCGGCTTTAGCAAGCGATTTACCGAGAGTGTGAACAAACGGCGCGTCCAGCCAATCCGTCAATGGCAGGGGATCAGCATCCGCGAGGAATACCCACAACCGCGACCGCGTGTATAGCTGTTCACCCGTGTCCTCGAAGAGACGCGCCTCGGGCCGAAAGCCGACGATGGATTCCAATTCCGCCTGCCACGCAAGCCGCTTGCCGAAGAACAACCACTGCCGCATACGCACGAGGCTTCCGCCATCCAGGGTGCGCTCCAATTCTCCACGCTCGGCGAGAGGTGTTGTCAGGGCAAGGAAGACAACGACTAACACAGTTAATGCCATCATCACCCCAGCCAAATCCCAGCGTGGGATAAACGGCACAAGAAGGAGGAACGCAGCAACGCACAATCCACCAAGAAACAGTCCCAACACGATCCAAAGTGTTGAGGTCCTGGTCTCCCACACCACATGATTGTGGGCTTCTTCCACTATCGTCGCTTTCATCGTCTCCTCTCCTCGCCCGCCAGAAGGCGCAAGCATCAAAAGCACAGTATACCGCAGATCATGAAGTGGGCAATCGACCGCTTTCTATCACGGAAATGGGAAATCCAACACCGCATTTGACTTAATCAGCACCGTGTGCGATCATGTAGCCAAGAACTACCCAACGAGTTGGGCAATGGTGAGAAATCCCACAGACAAGCGTTTTAGTTTGTGGCGAAAACAATCTGAGGTGAATATGTCAAGTCCTAGACGAACCTTTGAACGCGAGTTGCAGTTACTCCAGGATCAAGTCCTGATCTTGGGCAGCATGGTCGAAGAAGCTATGATGACCGCCATCGATCTCCTCAAACGCCGCGACCTGAAAGGCGCCAAACGCCTCATCGAACACGATGTCGAGATCAACGCCAAGCGCTACGCCATCGAAGGCCAAACGCTGGCTCTGATCGCGCTGCACCAGCCGGTGGCGCGTGACCTACGCACCCTCGCTGCCATCCTAGAAATCTCTACCGAACTGGAGCGCATCGGGGACTATGCGAAAGGGATTGCTAAGATCAATCTACTCATCGGTGAACGGCCGCTGCTCAAGCCGCTGATCGACATCCCCTTGATGGCGGAAAAGGCGCTGGACATGCTGCGGCGTTCGCTGGACGCTTTCGTGCAGCAGGATGTAGAAGCGGCACGGGCGATCCCCGCCGATGATGATGAGGTGGATCATCTTTACGAACAGGTCTACAACGAGTTGTTGACGTATATCCTGGCAGATCCGGCGAACACCGAGCAAGCCAACTACCTACTGTGGGCTGCCCACAACCTAGAACGCGCCGCCGACCGTGTATCAAACATCTGCGAGCGCATCCTGTTTACCGTGACGGGACAGCTTTCGGAGTTCGACTCAGAGGTCATCCTACGCCAATTCGGGGATTAAGCCTAACACCCGGGCGCTTGCACAACGGACAACGAGGAACCTTTTGGTTCTGATCTATCCGGGTTAGGACTACGGCTTTAGCGCCGCTATAACTACGATGCGGTGGCTATCGATGCCATAGGGATAGCAAGAGATTAACGTCAGCACCGGACTACTTGTCGGGGCCATTACACTTACATCCGTCGGCTCGATGATGCGCGTTTGCTCGACGACGTAACGATAGACCTGTGTCTGCGTATGCACGAGAATTTCATCACCAATGTTCACCTTCGATAAATCGCGGAAGATTTCGCCATAGATATCATTGTGCGCTGAAATGACGCAGTTGCCGCGTTCCCCAGGATTGGCGCTACCGATGTGATATCCAGCCCCCATCTTGAGTGATTCCCAATCGTCACCTTTGACAACCGGCGCGTCTACGTCAATGATAGGGATGACAATACGCTGTGGATGTTCTGGGCCGGGCGTGGGAACAGGCAGCGGCGTGATTTGCGCTACCAAACCCTGCAAGTGCGCGGGAATTGGTGCGGGCTCTGAATTGCGCTGCGCATCCGGCGGGGTATGCCCGCCAGGCAGCACCACCACTCCGATGAAAGGGGCAGGCGTCGGCGTCGGGGGTGCCTGGACAACACGGCTTTCCTCATTTAGCCCTTGCACCGTCGTGACCATACGCGCCACGATCAGCACAAAGCCAAATAGCGCAAGAACCTCCACCAATAACAATAAACGATCCCCAATCCAGCGCCATTTGATCGGACGACGCTCGCGCTTGGGTTTGCCGGGTTCAACAAAGGCGCTGTAACGCGGCGCAGAATCCGCATCGCGTGTTGCAGACGGTGCCACATCGAGAGGCTGTACCGGGGGCGCAGCCTGATCACGGAGTGGGTCGAGCGACTTAACTGCATTCGGCCTGCTCGCATTCAAAGGCGACTTGCTCTGTATACGCTTCATCCGTTCGTCGCGTCGCCGCACCTGTAGCACTTCTTCCAACTCTTCCAGGCTCAGCTCATCCACGTAGCGATGGTCTTTCATCTCTCCCCCACAGCGAAGACCTCGCGCTCGAAAAACCAACTGAACGGCGGCACAGTGAACAATAGCCAGCGCGCCAGCCGGAAGATGACGTTTTCCTGTCTGAACTGGGGCGGCGTACTCAGCCAAGATTTCACCTGCTGGAACCCACTCCGGTGCAGATTCCGCCCCAAGCTGAAGAGCGACTGTTCGTTGACGTGAACGTGGACATTTTCGGGGATAATCTCACGTGGGTTTTTAGGGTATCGCGCCCCCTGTCCCATCAACACGCGCACCAGACGCACAACGGGATAGGCATACCGGTCATACAAGACGTTTGGCGCAGTATGAACGATGATCCGTCCGCCTGGTTTGAGCACGCGCCGTGCCTCTACCAGTGCCTGTGCCAGTTCCTCAGGATAGAGATGCTCCACGATATCGAACATCAACACGCGGTCGAAGGTCTCTGCCTCAAACGGCAAATACAGTGCTGAGGCCTGATAGACGCCAGCCTCCCCACCCTCATCGGCCACTTCAGCCGCAATTTGCCGAGAAAGACGCACGGCCACCTCAGCGTAGTCAATGCCGAAAGCACACGCGCCCAAACGCGTGGTGTGTCGCAGCATTTCACCGCGTCCACAGCCCACATCCAATACAGTCATGCCTGGCGCGATTCCCGCCACAGCCAAAGCCTCGGTCAGGCGCTGCGAGAGATACATTCCCTCACCGGAAAGGAACTCCTGGTATCCTTCGCACACCCCCAAGAAGTAGTGCTCGGTATACAAAGCTGAAGGCACAGTGCCGGAAGAGAGTTTATCTGTCATAGGCCATTACCAAGGTCATAAATCAGTCACCACCAGAGCACTAATAAGCGTTGGGCGAATGAAAGAATTGCAGAGCAGAACGGATGATGATCTTAATATCCAGAAGCAGTGACCAGTTCTCGATGTACCAGAGATCATATTTCGTGCGCTCGACGATTGACGTGTCCTGCCGATAGCCGTTGACCTGCGCCCACCCGGTCAGCCCGGCCTTCTCCCGGTGCCGGTCCATATAGCGCGGGATGCTGCGGCGGAACTGTTCTACGTAGTAAGGTTGCTCCGGGCGTGGGCCGACCAGACTCATATCTCCGAGGAGGATATTGATGAACTGCGGAAACTCATCAATGTTCGTCTTACGCAACAGTGCACCAATCTTCGTGCGGCGCGGATCGTTTTTGGCCGTCCAGGTGCCGTGTTTTTCGGCGTCAGCGCGCATCGAACGAAACTTCAAGATCGGGAAAGGTTTCGCATCCAATCCCATCCGCTCCTGCACGAAGAAAACCGGGCCAGGCGATTCCAGTCTGATGGCGATCGCTGTCAAAATCATAAAGGGCGAGAGGAAAACGAGAGCTGCCGCCGATCCCACAACGTCCATCAGGCGCTTGGCACTGCGCCGCCAGCCGGTCAGGGCGATGTCACGGACAGTCAAGATCGGGATCCCTCCCATCTCGCCGATACTAACCGGACCAGCCATAATCTGGAACAGGTCAGGATACACGCGAATCGTTACCCTGCCCCGCTCGCACTCGGAGATCAGCCACAAAATATCATGATGCGACGTTTCTTCCGGCAGCGCGATGATCACCTCGTCGGCCTGTTGCGTATAGATGATCTGCCCCAGTTTATCGGCCGCGCCCACGACGGGAACTTCCAGCAATGTCGTTTGATCCGTTTCGTGGAAACTCACCACACCGACCATATCATAGCCCAATTCAGGCGTCCACATAATCTTCTGCAGAATCATACGAGCGATATCCCCTGTTCCAACGATCAGCACCCGCCGTCTCCCCCACCCATGTCGGACCAGGTATTGACGTAACCAACTATTGAACAACCGGCCGACGGCCATTAACAGCGTCGAGAGGAACCAGGCATACGCGACCATCACACGGGAGTAATCCTGCCCTACAACAAAACCTCGCAATCCTAAAGACGCCAGGGCCACCCCCATCAACGTACCCACAAACGTCGCCCCTACAATCCCGTAGAACTCATCGACCCGGGAACTGCGACGCAGGGTATAAAGCCGGAAGGAAAGGAAAACCGCCAGCACAGAGAAGACATGGATGAACAGCATAGGGACATACTCACCAAAGGAACGCATCCCCTTTGCCGGCTCAGGAAACGGTAGCACTATACGGAAGACATAGGCCAACCCAAAGGCCAAAGCCGCCATAGCCATATCGGTCAACACCAGATAGGCGATAAAAACACGGTTGGCACGTTCTGCTTTCATCCCTCTAACCTCACATTCGAGTTAATACCATCAACAGTAACATTTTAACATAGTGAACAAGCAGGGCAAGTTACAACTATTACGAGGAAAGTCACCTCATTCATGCCCAGATAACGTTTGACGATGGTATCCGCCTGGCATACAATAAGAGCACAGGAGACGAAATCCATGGGGCAATTCAGTTTATGCATTATGCTATGCCTGTTTGTGTATCCAGGCTTTTTTAGCCTGGGACATACTCGCATCAATAAAAGCCTGTCAAAGTGTTGACAGGCTTTTTACCTTACTTTGGGAGGTAATTATGACCGTTTATGCAAATTCGGCAACCACACACGTTGACTGGGAACGCTTTCTATCAAAACGCGCGCGGAAGATGAAGAGTTCGACCATACGGGAACTGCTCAAACTCACCCAGCAACCCGACATGATTTCTTTTGGCGGTGGGCTACCGGCTCCGGAATTATTCCCGGTGCGAGAGATCGAGGAAGCATGCAATTTCCTGTTGCGTGAAGCTCCCAAACTGTCACTGCAATACAGCACGACCGAAGGCTACCGGCCTTTACGCGAATTTCTCGCCGATTCTATGGGCAAATACGGCATCCAACACAGCCCAGACAACATCCTCATCACCACCGGTTCACAGCAATCCCTCGACCTAATCGGCAAAATCTTCATCGATCCCGGAAGCTACGTAGTCACAGGTCGCCCCACTTACCTGGGAGCCATCCAGGCATGGCGCGCCTACGAGGCTGAATTCACCACCGTTCCACTCGACGACAACGGCATGCAAGTGGAATTGCTAGAAGATATCGTCAAACAAACCCCGATACGCTTCATCTACGTCCTGCCCAATTTTCACAACCCGGCCGGCACCACCCTCCCCGAGGAGCGGCGTCGCTTGCTCGTGGAAATCGCCCGCAAACACGATCTTCTCATCGTCGAAGATGATCCCTACGGCGCGCTACGCTATACAGGCGAGGATATCATCCCCATCGCCGCGCTGGCCCCGGAGCGCACCATCTACCTGGGGACGTTCTCGAAAACACTGACACCGGGCCTGCGCATCGGGTGGAGCGTCGCCCCGGCAGAGATTGCGCTCCGGCTGGTGCAGGCCAAACAGGGTGCCGACCTGCACAGCAGCACTTTCGATCAGATGATTGCGAATGACGTGGCGCAACGCGGCATTTTGAAAGCCCACGTACGCAAAATCCGTCAGGTCTACAAGGAGCGCCGTGACGTGATGCTCGATTCTCTCAGCGAATTCTGGCCCGAGGAATCAAGCTGGACACAACCACAAGGTGGACTTTTCCTGTGGGCACGCGCGCCGGAGAGCATCGATACACTAGCTCTGTTGCCGCACGCGTTGGAAAACAAAGTGGCTTACGTGCCGGGAGTCAATTTCTACCCTCACGAAGACGGCGGATACAATGCCATGCGCCTGAATTTCTCCAACGCGCAGCCAGATCTCATCGTCGAAGGCATCCACCGCCTTGGTATCGCGCTAAAAGACGAACTGAAGCACAAATAAAGCCCGACTTTATACAAGTCGGGCCAGGTCAGCAGATTGAGCAGATTTTTCACTGCCAGCCTGAAATCTGCTTCATCTGCTCAATCTGCTGACAATTTATCCACCCAAGCCATTCATTATCCTTTGATGACTGCCACCGGGCGCACGCGTGCGACTTTCCGTGCTAGCCCTGCGCCGACCACCGAATCCACAACAATACTCACATCTTTGTAAGCATACGGCGCTTCCTCCGCCAGCCCTTTAAGACTCCCCGTACGCACTACGATGTCTTGTTGCGATAGGTCCGCACGGACCTTCTCACCGCGCGCGCGCTTGCGCGCGGCGTTGCGGCTCATCGTCCGCCCTGCGCCGTGACAGGTGGAGCCAAAGGTGTTATCCATCGCCGAGGCTGTTCCCACGAGAACGTAGGACGCTGTGCCCATCGAGCCGGGAACGAGCACGGGCTGTCCGATTTCGCGGTAGACAGCGGGCAACTCGGGGTGGCGCGGGGGGAATGCGCGCGTCGCCCCCTTGCGATGCACGATAACGCGCATCCGCTGCGACCCAACGCTATGTTCCTCGATCTTGGCGATGTTGTGCGTCACATCGTAGACCTGATGCAGGCTCCAGTTCTTCACCTTGCCTGCCAGCGTCTGCTCGAACGAGCGCCGCACGAAATGCGCCAGGACCTGCCGGTTGGTGAAGGCGTAGTTCGCCGCCGCCCCCATCGCAGCCAGATACTCGCGGCCTTCGCGTGAGTCCACCGGCGCAGCGACCAATTCCCGGTCGGGAATATCGATGCCGTAGCGCCGCGGTGCATCCTGTAACGTGCGGATATACTGCCCGCACACCTCGTGACCCAGACCACGCGAACCGCAGTGAATCTGCACGACAACGCGATCGCGCGACAGCCCCATCACGTCAGCCACCTCGGCATCGTAGATTTCATCTACCACATCGATTTCCAAGAAGTGATTGCCCGCACCGAGCGATCCCATCTGCGGGCGACCGCGCTCTTTGGCGCGCTGCGGCACCGTTCCGGCCTGTGCACCCGCGATGTACCCTCGGCTCTCGGTGCGCTCAAGGTCGTCGCGCTGCGCGTAACCTTTGGAGAGTGCCCACTCTGCGCCACGCTCCAGAACATCGTCTAGCTCTTGGTCGGACAGTTGCACCGCACCTTTACCCCCTACGCCACTCGGACAGTTGCGATCGATGGTTGCGATGAGATCTTTGAGATACGGCTCAAGCATCGCATAGTCGATCTGCGAGGCCAGCATCCGCACCCCGCAGTTGATGTCGTATCCGACACCACCGGGAGAAATGATCCCCTCATCGTAACGGAAAGCAGCCACACCACCGATGGGGAAACCGTAGCCTTGATGCATATCCGGCATCGCCATCGCGTATTTGACAATCCCCGGCAGCATCGCCACGTTCATCAATTGCTCTACAGACTTATCGCGGAACGCCGCTTCGAAAACCTCCTCGTTACCGTAGATGCGCGCAGGCACGCGCATGCGACCGTCGTAATCCGCCGGTAATTCCCAAACGTAATCGTTAATCTGTTCAAAATCGTTTTTCTGCGCCATTTTACACCCCATTATCATCTCAAAAAGGGGAGAAGAGTGGATTTAGGGCAGGCGCAAGCCTGCTCCAAATCTCTATCCCCCAAATTTCTACAAAGATACCCCTTACGTATCGAAAACAATTTCCGTCTCGTATCCTTCCGGCGCGGCGACGACGGCCAAATCGTGGAACGTCGCAGCTTTAACATAGGCAATATAGGCAGCAACCGGGCTGCCGTGCAAAGTGACTGTCAACGCAGTGGATGTCAACGCTGTAAACTCGAAGGTCGTGTATGCTGTCCCTTGAACCTCCAGCAGATAAAGTAGCTCGTTGAGCCAGTCGATTAACAGCGTCTCCACATCGATCGCCGTCAGGGTTAGCGTCATCGTCTTGACCGGCGCAGCAGCGTCGATCTCCACGAACAGTGAGAACATTCCCCGTGCCGCCGTTGCGAACAGGTCAGGCAGGTCATCGGCCCACAGGTGCAGCGCGAGGTCCGCGGTATGTTCGATCTCTTGCCAGTACCCCATCATCACACCTTCCTTACAATATGGTAAGGGCGTCTTACACGCGCTCTAGGCCACGCCACCAATTCACGACAACGTACACGCACGTTGCCATAATTCCGGGTAGTACTCACGAACCCTACGCAGTACCCCATATCCCTCATCACTTCTGGGAAGTGGTTCAAGCGTAAAAACCTCCGAAACCCAGACTGCTTGTTCCACGAGCGGGTAATACTTGAGCTGTCCCCCAGAATGACCATACCATTCAATGATAACACCGGATGCGTCCTCGCCGACCAAACGGCGTCCTTGCGCTGACCATGAAAGCGCAACTGGGTCAGGAAAAGCTAACGCATACTGGAACAGTCGATAAGTCAAGGTTTTCTCATCCCATTGCAAAACGAGATAGAAGCTCTTTTGGGTATCTAGCCACCTGACACTTTTTTAAAAGAGG
>JAFGSL010000278.1 GCA_016934645.1 Anaerolineae bacterium | reverse complement strand
TATCCGGCCGATAGTACGCTCTTTGCGGGTGGCAACGGCTTCTGGCGATTACCACCCGGCGCGGAGATTTGGCAGCTCGCCGCGACCAAACTGCTCACCGGTACAACCATCACTTCGCTGGCGGTCTCGCCCAACTATGCGGCGGATCAAACCTTGTTCGCCACGGCCCAGCGCACCGAGCCGGATTACACCACGAGCAGCGGCGTCTACCGCTCTGCCGACGGCGGCGTGACCTGGATGCGGCTCATCGTTGGCCTGCCCCCAACCGATACCGCTCTGCCGCCGAAGCACATCGCCTTTTCACCTGATTACGCCACCGACCATACGCTCTTCGCGCTGACCGAGACGCAGATCTACCGCTCCCGCGACGGTGGCGACCGCTGGACCGCCATCGACGTGCCGCCGGTCGTGACCCCGCTTGGGGACGTTGCCGGTGGCTTGGATGGGAGCATCTATACCGGCGGAAAGGATGGCGTCCAGCGCTACACGACCACAGCCTGGGATATTCTTGCCGATGGCGGCTTCGAAACGGGAACCGGCTGGGACTTGCCCGAAACGGCGCATCCGGCGGGCTACACGTCGAATCCGGTTTACAGTGGCGCGCAGGCGCTCCGCGCCGGCATAGACGCGGGCGACAACGTCCCCGCCTACTCCTCGGCACGGCAGACCATTACGCTGCCTTCCAACACTGTCAACGCCACGCTTTCCTGCCAGGTGTGGCCTGTCACCACTGAAAGCGGCCTGGCAGGACGAGCGCTCCCGTTCACCCGGTACACTTCAAATGCTACACCCGCCGCCGGAGATGCGCAGTATCTCCTGATTATGGACGGCACGACCGTCCTCGAGACACTCTTCTGGGAACTCACCAATGCAGCAGACTGGCAACCGCGCGTCTACGATCTTTCAGCTTACCACGGGCAGACGATCACCCTGCACTTCGGTGTGTACAATGACGGCGACGGCGGCATCACGGCACTCTACGTGGACGACGCAGCGCTGGTCATCACCCTGGCGCCCATCACGTACACGTTGGAGGTCAATGTTATGGGTGAAGGCACGGTGACGGTTGAGCCCGAGCAGGACGCTTATCACTACGGCGACGTGATTACACTCACGGCGACTCCAGCAGCGGGCTGGGACTTCGCCGGCTGGTCTGGCGCGCTGGCGGGCAACGCCAACCCCGCAACGCTCGTGATGGACGAGAACAAGATCGTCACAGCGACCTTCACTCCGGAAATCAGCGTGACACCATCCGCACTCAATGTGACGTTGAGTCCAGGGATGACCACCACCCGGGTCATCAGCGTGAACAATCACAGCGACGTTGACCTAGTCTGGCAACTGCTGATGGATTCAGAAGCCGGGTGGCTAAGGCTGGATTGGCAAACCACAATCGGGTTGCCTATGACCACGCCGCCGGGTGGGTCTGGCACCTCGACCACCTTCTTCGATGCGACTGGCCTGGCGACCGGAATCTACACCACCACGCTAGACGTCTCCACTGATAGCCCCGTCCACCCGCACATCGACATTCCGGTGACGTTGACCGTGGGCTACAGAATCTATTTACCCCTCGTGATGAAATCGAGTAGTTGATCTACCACGAGACTGACACAGAGGGGAGTCACGCTTGGCGCCCCGCTTCTCTACAACACGACAGAAGTTCTTCCCAGATTTACAGTTTACAGCTTCGAGGGGATCGTCAGATCCCCGATTGTGTGCAGGAGTCGGGGATCTGGCGATCCCCTCTAAGCATCATAACGACGAACTTGTGCCTTGCGGTACTGGTGTTTCCCTCCAGGTTTGCAAGTTCACCTGCCCGTGCTACAATTTGTACACGTTAGCACAAACACATACACCGGAAGTGTCCCTATGAGAAAAACCTTCGTGAAGTCTACAGGATGGCGTCTGTTGTTGATCGGGTGGCTGCTGCTGCTCCCCGGAAACGTCGCGGCGAATGTCGGCCCGTCACCCTCGAAACTGTGGTTCACCTTCGACTATGCGATCACACCACAGGCAAAAATCGAAGCTGTTCAACTGCTCGGATGCACTACAGCCGGCTGTGATATGCCCACCCTTCTATTGCAATACGGTCAATGTACAGCCTCCGCATGTCTGGCAACTGCACCGACGCTGACGGGCCGGAGCACCCTGGAATGCGCCGACAACCGGTGTCTGGCGACCTTGCAGCCTTTTTCATTGGACATAGCCTACCCGACTTTCAAGCTACTGGCTCAGTTTTCAGATGGGGTTCGCACAGGCTCTTTTATAGCTGGACCATTGCAGGAATGGGGCGATGACCGTGCTTGGGTTGTTCAGGTAGAAACGACGGATTTAATCCTGGTTAAGGACGCAGAGTTCGTAGATCCCACCGGTCGCTATGATGGCTTCTTTTGGAGATTGGCGCTGACGCTGGCGGTCGAATTGCTCATCGCGGGAGCGCTGTTGTGGTGGGGGAAAAAGGCCGAACGCGACGTTTTCGTGAAACGCATGGTTATGGTCGGATTGATCAATCTACTGACCTATCCCCTGGTTTGGCTGGTCTTCCCCTCTCTGGGACAGTTCCAGCGTGACTATCTGCGCACGATGAGCCTTTTCGTGACGATTGCGTTCGTGCTCTACGCCGCCGCGCTGGTGTGGATTTACCTCCCCAAAGACAAGTCGATGCGCCGCCTGGCGCTGATCATGACGCTGCTCTCCCTGCCGGTGACGGGACTGTGCCTGCTGTTCGTCCTGATCGTCAACGGTTACGGGAATTACGCCGTCGCTGTACAGGGCCTCACGCCCGGAACGGCGATACTGCTCACCGAAGTCTTCGTCGTCCTCGCGGAAGGGCTGCTGCTCTGGGTCTTGAGCCGCAAGTCGCTCCCGCTGCTCCACGCGGGCGCGATTAGCTTGTTGATGAACCTCGGCAGTTTCCTGGTGGGCCAGATGATCCTCTGATGGGCGCGATGACTCGGCGCGAGCGGTTGGTGGCAACGTTGCGGGGCGAATCCGTGGATCGCCCCGCCGTCAGTTTCTACGAGATCGGCGGCTGGAAACTGGACCCGGACGATTCCGACCCCTTCAATGTCTACAGCGGTCCTGGCTGGCGCGAATTGATCCAATTGGCGGAGGAGGAAACCGATCTCATCCGCATGATGCATCCAACGCGCGCAGCGACACCGGAGAACTGCCGTGCTGAGTTTTTTACCACGGAAACATATTTCTCAGACTCGAGTTACCCTTGCGAAGGCTCAGAAGCCTTCGCAAGGGTGCCTGCCTCCCGTTTCACCCGCACCACGTTGACCGTCGCCGGGCGGACAATGACATCACTGACGCGCCTTGACCCCGACGTGGCGACGGTGTGGACGCTCGAACATCTGCTCAAGGACGCCGACGATGCGCGCGCCTATCTCCAACTGCCCGATGAGGTCTTCGCCTATGACTGTGACCTGACGACCCTCATCGCCGAAGACAAAGCGTTGGGCAACGCGGGCATCGTGATGGTGGACGTCGCCGATCCCATCTGCGAGGTCGCCGGGCTGTTCGCGCTGGCGGATTACACCATCCTGGCGCTCACCGAACCGGCTTTGTTCCACCAACTGCTCGAAAAGCACACCCGGCACATTTACCCGCTGGTCGAACAGGTGGCTCGCGAGTTTCCGGGGCACTTATGGCGCGTTGTCGGCTCGGAGTACGCCTCCGAACCCTTGCTGCCACCGCGCCTATACGAGGAATACGTCGTCCGTTACACCAAACCGATGGTGGACACGATCCAGAAGTACGATGGCTTTGCGCGCATCCACTCCCACGGGAAGATCAAGCGCATCCTGCCGCGCATCGCCGCGATGGAACCGGCGGGTCTTGATCCCATCGAGCCACCACCGCAGGGCGATATGCAGCTTATCGATGTGCGGTGCGCCATCGGTGCGCAGACAGTGCTCTTCGGCAACATTGAGGCCTCCGAAATCGAGTTGCTGCCGCCGGACACCTTCGAGGTGCGTGTCCAGCAAGCCCTCGACGAAGGCACAACAGGCGAAGGGCGCGGTTTCGTACTGATGCCTTCAGCGTGCCCTTACGGGCGCGAAATCTCCGCGCGGGTGATGACAAACTACGAGACGATGATACGATTGGCACAAACTTGCTAAACTATGGCTTGCACTATGCTTGATTCAATCGCCGGCTTAAGTTCTTCCTATATGTAAAATGAAAGTACAGTTCTTGGGTACATCTGCCTCTCCATCTATGCCGCTGCCGTTTTGCGTCTGCGAGGTTTGTCGCGCAGCTCGACAAGCCGGCGGGAAAAACCTGCGCCGTTGCGCATCGCTGCTCATCAATGATGAAATGCTCATCGACCTTGGGCCGGATATCGTGAGCGCCGCCTTTACGTACGATATTCCACTGACCCGCGTGCGCTTCTGTCTCCAAACCCATCCGCACGAAGATCACTTCGATCCTGAGCTTATCATCTCCCGGCACGCAAAATATGGAACCCGGTTGGCGTCGCCGTTGACGTTAGCCGGTTCACGCAAAACCCTGGAAGCCTTGGATAGTCTCATCCAACAACGTTGTGACTATGGCAACCTCTTCTCCAAATCGACTCAACAGGCATTGGATCTTGAGATCAAGGAGATCGCACCCTACGAGCGCTACGCGATTGGACCCTATGACATCACCGGCTATCCGGCGAATCATGCGACAGAGCACACAGCGTTACTCTATTCCATCGCCTATGAAGATCACGCGATCTTCTACGGCACGGATACAGCCCCCCTCTTTAATGCTGTTTGGCAGGACCTTATCGTCAAAGGAATACGCTACGATCTCTTTATCCTGGATCACACCTATGGGATCGGCTACCCATCCTCCGACCATTTAGCCGCGGAAGACTTCATCCATCATGTGAACCTCATCAACCAATACCGCCTCTTGAAAGAAACCGGGCGTATCTACGCAACCCACCTCTCCCACGAGGGGATTCAGGAACACGAAGCATTCCAACGATTTGCCAATCGTCATGGCTACCACATCGCGTATGACGGATTGGCAATCGGCCTATAATACGTCGCAGTTTATCTATCTGAGGAGGCACACTATGATTCAACTAACCGAAAAAGGCATCGTTATCACGTCCAAGACAACTGTTGTGGAATTTGAAGGTATCCGCATCGTCTCACTCAAAGACGCCGTTACCGGCGAGGAATTCCTCGACCGGGAACTGGCCGAAGATGTTCCCGGCTTCGAACTGTTGCACCAGAGCGGCAAACTTTCGCCGCTGGGCGTGCATCCCATCGCCAGCCGGGTGTATTACACGCGCCTCACCGATCACATCGCCGAAATCGCGCTGGACGACTGGGAATGTGACGTTTCGATCCGCGTCAGCGTGGACGAGGTGACCGGCGACGTCGTGCTAGAGCCGTCGGCGTGGACAATGCAGGGCGGCGTCGCCGGGCTGGGGATGCACGTGCCCGGCATCCGCGAGGAGTTGGAAGTCGTCGGCCCGTTCCAGCAGGGAGCGAAAGCACCACTGGCCCACCCGCAGATGCAGAGCAAGGACGCTGCATGGCCCCACAGTTGGGAGGCAGGCTTCCTGGTCTTCGCCGGAGCGGAATCCGGCTTCACGGTGCAGGCATGGGACAAGGACTTCATCTACAAAAAGGTTCACATCGGCCACGACAAGAGTCCGCAAACCGTGTCGTTCTTCACACTGGCCCATGGCCCACTGGAGATGAATCGCTGTGTCGGTAACCTGGCCTGGCGACTCTCGGCCTACCGGGGTGATTGGACGGTGCCGATACAGCGCTACCGCGATTGGTACTGGGACACCTATCGCCTCGGTCAGGCTGCCAAGTTGCGTCCCGATTGGCTGGATGACATCCGGTTGGCAGTTTCCTGGTGTCCCACCAATCTTGATCTGCTGGACGCGCTCGCCGCGCGGATGGATCCGCATCATATCTTCCTTCACCTTCCCAACTGGCGTGCCGAAATCTACGATCAGGATTACCCCACCTACGTCGCCGGTCCACAGGGACAAGCATTCATCGAGAAGGCGAGGGCGATGGGCTTTCACGTCGCACCGCACGCGAATGCCTGCCAAATGAGCCCCGACCATCCGCTCTTCTTCGAGGCGCGCGATTTTTGCACCCGCGATCCGATGACGCAGCGTTGGGGTGGCTGGAGCTGGATGCCGATTGAAGGCTGGGCTGCTGCCGGGCCACCGCAGAGCTACTCCCTGATGCCATCGCACAAGGACTGGAATATCCTCGTCAACGTACACCTGGCCTGGTCGCCATGGCGGCGCCAACTCACCCTCCAGGTCGCCGACCTGATACGAGATTTGGGGTTGGATAGCATCTTCGTAGATGTCTCACAGTTGATCCACAACAGCGACAACGCGATCCTGGAAAATCTGACCTATGCCCAGGGTTCGCTCAAGCTTATCCGCGAGTTGACGGAGTTGGCCCCTGGTTTCTGCGTCTCCGGCGAGGCACGCAACGAAATCTCCACACAATTTCTGTCGGTCGTCCAGTTCCACCTGTACAACTTTGCCCACGTCAAAGCCATTGACGGCGAAGATGTCTCATGGGTGCTGGAGTGCACCGCACCGGTGAACGAAGTTCTCTTCAAGGGATTGACACGCGGCATCGGCTATAACTATGGACGCGGCGAGAACCGCCAGGCGATGGTTGATGCTACGCTCAAGCAGGGCGCTATTCCTACTCTCATCTTCCAAACACGCGATCCTGTGACTGAATTGGACAACGAGGAATGTCGGTATATCCTTGCGCGCGCGATGGTATAGAGACTATTACTGACACAACAAAGCAAAGATGTGATATACTAAACTTACAAGTCAGGAGGTGGCAAAATGACACTGACGTTGAGTGTGACAGATGCCTCAATTAATCTGGCCCAGCTGCTAAAACGCGCTCGACACGGAGAAGATATTATCATCGTCGAAGGCGAAAAACCAGTAGCGCGTTTTGTCTTGCTGGACAAAAGCAACATCAAACGTATGCCAGGCACAGCAAAAGGTCAAATTACGATCGCTGAGGATTTTGACGCACCTTTGCCTGAGTTTGTACAGGAGTCATTCGAGGCATGAGACTTCTGCTGGACACCCATACATTTCTGTGGTGGGTCACAGACAACGGACATCTCGAGAACTTACCAATTATCACTGCCGATCCACAAATCCACAACTATACTGTCAACATCATCTGGTGATGGCTGAAGCTCGCTTTACAAAAAATGTCCTTACCTCTGTTTACTCCCCTAAAAAGCTGCGTAGAGCTTTTCTACTCGCTAAATAGCAAATCACACAATTCCAATGGAGGTATGTTATGAAAATCACCGATCTAAAATGCGCCATTATCGGCCAAAATCCCGTGGTACGCATCACCACGGACGAGGACATCAACGGTTACGGCGAGGCAGAGGCCTCGAAGCCCTACCTAAAGCCGCACGTCCTCTTCTACAAGCAATGGCTTATCGGCGCGGACCCGACCAACGTCGAGAGCGTTATGCTTCGCATCCGGCGGATGGGCAGCTTCAAGCCGTGGGGCAGCGCCGTCAGCGCCATCGAGATGGCCTTGTGGGATATCGCAGGCAAGGCAGCCGGCATCCCGGTCTACAAGCTACTCGGCGGCAAGGTGCGCGACCACGTCCGCGTCTACAACGGCAGCGTCCGTTTCAAGATGAACGGTTATACACCAGAGGATTACGCCGAGAATATGGCGAAAATGAAAGCGTCGCCGGAAAATTTCAGCATTATCAAGCAAGGTGTTGGCTTCCACAGCCCCATGCCGAGTCGTGTCCCCAACTTCTTTTATGGGGACGCGCAACCTGGTGCACCCCACTCCAATCGCGGTTTGTTGACCGAGCGCGGCCTCAAGCACGTCATCGCATGCGTCGAGGCGATGAAGGACGTTCTCGGTGACGAAGTGGGACTGGCACTGGACTGCGGTCCCGGCTGGATGCCCACCGACGTCATCCGCCTGGCGCGGGCACTGGAACCGCTCAACATTATGTGGCTCGAGGATACGATCAATGGCGATTACAACCCCTACGTGCTGGCCGACGTCTACCGCGACATCACGATGAGCACATCCACGCCCATCCACACCGGTGAGCAAATCTATCTACGCCACAACTTCAAGGAACTGATCGAGAAGCAGGCCGTCAACATCGTTGGGCCGGATCCGGCGGACGTGGGCGGCATCGCCGAATTGAAGTGGATCGCCGAATACGCCGACTTGCACGGCATCCTGATGGCGCCACACGGTACCTTCGATGGCCTGATCGGGCTGGCAGCACTCGTTCACGCGGCGGCGGTTATGCCGCAGAACTACATCGCCTTCGAGTATCC
>JAFGSL010000277.1 GCA_016934645.1 Anaerolineae bacterium | reverse complement strand
TGCGGATTGTGTTTGACACTGTCCTGCCGCAATGGAACTACCGTGTCCTGCCCACCCGGACAGTTATTTAATTCCCATTCCTAAGGATGCCTCGCCCCTACTTTATCCGTTCCAGCATCGCATCAAACTTCTCGCGCCACTCGGGATGCGTCGTCCACACCACGTCTTGACCGTCGCCCTTGCGCCTGGGCACGATGTGGAAATGAAGATGAAAGACATCCTGTTGCGCTTCTGCGCCAGAACAACTGATGATCTGAACATTGTTGATTCCCAATTGCTCTCTATACAAATCCACCAGCTTTTTCACCACAGCCATGACCTTGAGGAGTTCGTGTTCCGGGACGTCAAAAATGTTCTCGTAATGGGTTTTTGGGATCACCAACGTGTGATACTCGCTGACGGGGTTAATGTCCAAAAACGCATAAACGCTCTCGTCCTCGTAGACTCTCCAGGACTTGGCCTCCCCTTTCGCGATTTTGCAAAATATGCATGGACTCGTCATCTCATTACCGCATGTTAACTATGCTTGGAGCGGATCGTCAGACCCGCGATTCTTGCACGCAACGCCGGGATCTGACGATCCCTGGCAAACATAAACCGGGGAGCCATTTGCGCCGTGCAACACTAGGCCTTAGTTTACCCAGGACCTGAATTCGTTTATTCATTGCCCCATTCATTGTCAGCCAGCCCAACCTCGGCTTTGTACCACTCCCAAAACCGCGTCATCCCCTCTTCGACGGAGACGTGCGGATCATAGCCCAGGAGCGTGCGCGCTTTGGTGATGTCGGCGTAGGTGATTGGCGGCTCGCTGGCGGGAGCGGGTGGGGTGTCCATGCGCGCGGGCTTGCCCACAAGCCGCTCAACGAGCGCGACGAAATCGGCCATGCGCACCGGTTCGCCACGTCCCAGGTTCACGCGCTCGTAGCCCAGCGGCGTCTCCAGCGCGGCGATCACGCCTTGCACAATGTCGCCCACGTAGGTCCAGTCGCGCCACATCTCGCCGGCTTCATACAATTTGAAGGTCTTGTCGAGGACGATGCTGTCGGTGATGATGTAGGGCATCATGTCGGGGCGCCCGCGCGGCCCGTAGACGCTAAAGAAGCGTACGGCCGTGAACGAGAGGCCGAAGAGGTTGTGATAGGTGTAGCCCATCAGCTCTCCAGCGATTTTGCTGGCGGGATAGGGCGCGAGCGGCTTGCCAAGCGGATCGCTCTCGACGAAGGGCAACTGCTCCGTCTTGCCGTAAACCGACGACGTGGAGGCGAAGACGATGTGCGGCGTTCCGGCCAGACGCGCGCCTTCGAGGACGTTCACCGTGCCACGGATGTTCACGTCGGTGTAGAGCGGCGCGCGCTCGATGGAATAGCGCACGCCCGCCATCGCGCCCAGGTGCGCGACCGTGTCGAAGTGTTCCCCGGCAAAGATGCGCTTCACGGCGTCCTCGTCGCGCAGGTCTGTCTCGTACAGCGTGAAGTTGGGGTACGCCGCCAGCGCCGCCGCATTGGCCCGTTTACGCGCCGGGCTGTAGTAATCGTTGAAGTTGTCCAGCCCGGCGACAGTATCGCCACGTCGCAGCAGCGCTTCCGCCAGGTTGCTGCCGATGAAGCCGGCTGCGCCGGTCACAAGAACACGCATAAGTCACTCCTTTGGGGAATCAGAAATTAGAAATGAGAAATGAGATCATTCGCCATTCGTGATTCGCAATTCGTAATTCGCTATTCCCCTGGAAAATGGATATCCTGTACGTTAAGTTGCAAATTGACGCGTTCATGCCACACGTTGGCTTCCAACATGTAGGCAAGATCGATCCGGTACGGCAGACGGCGAATCCAGTCTCCCTGGCGAAATGCAATGGCGTCCCACACCACGCCGTGCTCATCGGCCAGACGCAGCTTGAGATGGCGACCATCCGCGCCGACCGTGCGCCCCTCGATCACCCGCACGTTGCGACTGACGAGAACCGGCACGGCATTGCCGTAGCCGAAAGGCTCCAGCCGTTCCATAGCGTGGTAGAGATCCCAAGAGAGTGCCTCCAACGGCGTCTCTGCATCGACCTGAAGCGTGGGAGCAAGGGACAGCCCAGCCAACTGCTCGCAGGCCATCGCCAACAAGCGTGCCTCCACCTCGGGCAGAAGCTCTGTCGGCACGGTGAAGCCAGCCGCCGCCGAGTGCCCGCCGTACCGCTCCAGAACATCGCTCATCGTATCCAGCGCCTCGGTGATGTGAAATTCGGGGATCGAACGCGCCGACCCCTTGCTCCACTCGTCTTCAATCGAAACGACGACAGCGGGGCGGTAAAACTCGTCGAGTAACCGGCTGGCTGCCAGGCCCACGACCCCGTGCGGAAAATCGGATGACGCAGCGAACAACAACGGCGGCGTTTCGCCTCGCGCCATCACCATCTCCCGCGCGCGATCCTGTACTTCCGACGTCATGCTGCGCCGTTCTTCGTTCAAGTTGTCCAGTTCCTGGGCCAGAGGGAGTGCGGCCTGCATATCCACGGACAATAGCAAATCCAGGGACGTCATCGCTTCGCTGATGCGCCCGGCAGCGTTGAGACGTGGCGCAAGGACAAAACCGACGGATTTGGAGGTCACGGTTCCCGGCGCAACGCCCGAAAGTTCCAACAACGCACTCAATCCGGGCCGGCGCGCTTCGTTCAGTGCTGCCAATCCCTTGATGACCAGCATATGGTTTTCACCCAACAGCGGAGCCATATCGGCCACTGTGCCCAGAGCGACCAGGTCTAGCAGATCCGCTTCATCCAGAGCAAATTGTGTTGTGGGCAATGGCACCTGTTTATTTGTGCGCAGCAGCGCCTGGGCGAGCTTGTACGCCACGCCCACCCCGGCCAAATCCTTGAACGTATAGGCGCAATCAGAACGGCGCGGATTGATAACCGCATCCGCTTGCGGCAACGCAGCACCCACGTGATGGTGATCCGTCACAATCGTCGTCATCCCCAGATGGCGAGCGACTGCAATTTCGTCGAGGGAGCGGATACCGCAGTCCACGGTGATGAGCACACGCGCGCCTTCGCGCGCCAGCTCGGTGATAGCGTCAATGTTCAAACCGTAGCCTTCATCAAGGCGATTGGGGATGTAGCCTTTCACCTGCGCACCCAGAGCTTGCAACGTCTGGATCAAAATCGCCGCTGCCGTCACCCCGTCCACATCGTAATCGCCGTAGATGACGATGGGGTCACGCCGCGTGATGGCCTGGCGCAGCAAGCGCACGGCCACAGGGACGTCTCTCATGTCGAAGGGGTTATCAGGCTGGAACGCGCCCTGGAGGAATGCATCGATATCATCTGGCGCAGCGACACCGCGGTTGTAAAGGATTTGGGCTACCAGGGGCGGAATCGCTGATGCCTGTTCCAAAAATGTCGGGGGCGCCGGTGGTGCAATGCGCCAGTGCTTGCGAGTTCCAATCCCCATAGTATCTCCTGGTGTGCTGTATTGGGAAATAGGGATTGGGAGTGCATACCACAACCTAATTCCCAATCCCCAATCACTTAGGATTCGTAAAAATATAACTTCCCGTATTTCACGCTCGAAGCCCCGTCCCCGGGGCGCTCTGCGCGGGAACTTATTCTTTTAC
>JAFGSL010000276.1 GCA_016934645.1 Anaerolineae bacterium | reverse complement strand
TGCGGATT
The DNA here is from genome assembly GCA_016934645.1 of Anaerolineae bacterium. The sequence continues at coordinate 27,180 of JAFGSL010000276.1, read as the reverse complement.
GTGTTTGACACTGTCCTGCCGCAATGGAACTACCGTGTCCTGCCCACCCGGACAGTTATTTAATTCCCATTCCTTAACACCTCCTTTGCAATGTTTGCTCACATTCTATCCGTAAACCGAGGGATATGGTATGCCCCAAAAGGCGTAATGTGTGGTTTATTTCTGACTCCACTTCGGGATGGTTCAGATCACCTTGACACACTTACCCCATCGTCAAACGTAAAAGTATCAATCTATCAAACAAGGTTTCTGAACCTTGCCTCCACTTCGCCTCAGAGACTTGACAATATAAACATTCTGTTTACAATACGGATATGATTCAGTCGTTCGCCGATAAGGAAACGGAACAGTTCTACATTACCGGGAAGTCGCATCGTTTGCCTACCAACGTTCAGAAACGCGCGGTTATGCGACTGATCCAGTTGAATGCCACGACTCGAATCGAGGATTTGCGCCTGCCGCCATCAAACCACCTGGAAGCACTGAGACACAACCGCCTAGGACAATGGAGCATCCGCATCAACGATCAGTGGCGTGTGTGCTTTCGTTTCGAAAACGGCGATGCTTTCGAGGTCGAAATCGTTGATTACCACTGAAACAAGGATTACTATAATGAAGAGCGGACTTCCCCCTATCCATCCAGGTGAATTCCTGGTAGAAACACTGGCCGAGTTAGAGATTTCTCAGGCACAATTCGCACGGGCGATCGGGGTTTCGTCGATGCGCGTATCCCACGTTATCCGGGGCACGCGCCCGGTGACCGCAGAACTCGCCCTGCTCTTTGGGCGTGCGTTGGAGCAGTCGCCACAATACTGGCTCAACTTGCAGGCAGACTACGATCTAAAGACCGCCGAGACAACCATCGGCAAGCAATTGCAAGCTGTCAAAACGTTGGTTCCGGCTGTGGCCTGAGTTCCGGACCGAATTTCAGCACCAGACCAGCGACGATCATCCACAAAACAATCGTCTGGATCGCCAGATTGGCGACTGTCCCCGTCATCAGACCAACGGGAACAACCCATTCGGCGATGTTGTTCGTCATGTGGAACAGCGCCGCGATCAGCAGACTGCCCTGCGTGTGATTGTAGACCCAAGCGTAGATCACCGATGCTGCCACGATGTTTAAGAAAATGACGACGCCGAGAGGTGACAACAACAGTGAGAAGTTAGCGGGATTAAAGTGCCACGCCCCCCACAGAACGCCAAGCAGCAAGCCACCTCTGAGCACCCCCCACCGGGATTGCATTCGCGGCAGCGCGAAACCGCGCCAGCCAGTCTCCTCACCGATACCTCGCACGAGCGTGTGATAAAGGATCAGGATCAACGCAACCATCCAGCGATTGCCGCCGGGGATGCCCTCGGTTTCAAAGAAGCGCAGCGCGGGGCCGCTGGTCAGCCAGCCGATCCCGCTGACGACCAGATGCAGCACCAACGGATAGAGCACGATGAAGGCATACCAGCGCCAGCCCACCCGCCAGACGAGAAACTTCCGCAACAGACGGCGCAGGCCATCTTTCCCCTCGCTGCTCCAGACGACAATGACGGCAGCCAGAGCCGGGCCGTAATACCACATGAGGATGCCAGGGACGGCAAACAGGGAAGGCAATACGCTGTCTCTCTGCGGTCCGGCCAATTGATGCAGCAACGTCCCGCCCCAGGTCAAGACAAAAGCCAAAACAAAATAGACCAACAACGGACGACGGCGAATAATGCTAGACATTCTGCACCTCCATCAACTGAGACACTCTTCGATTTTCCAAACACCGCACCGCCGGGATCAGAAAGCCCACGGCGCTTGCAACAAGGGTGACGACGCCGGTCAGCACGAACCAGAATTGCACCCCTACCCCATCCACGACCGGTCCGGCGATCAGCAGACCCAACGGCGCCATCGCCGCGCACGCACTCATCATCAACGAGAAGACCCGCCCGAGCATCTCCGGGGGAACGAGGGATTGCAGAATGGCGAACATCAATCCGTCGATCACCGGCCTGGAAAGTCCACACAGCAGATTGCCGATCAAGGCGACAGCAAAGGCGTTCGCGGGCGCTGCGCCCATCAAAACGACACCGACGCCCTGCACCGTCAACGCGCCGAGCATCGTCACGACCCGGCTGCGACCGCCGCCCCAGGTGCTCAGCAACAATCCACCACCCAGTACGCCCACACCGACGGCGGTTTGCAGCCACCCCAGCTCTAGTGCGCCCATCTGAAAGTGGTTGGTGACGAGCAACGGCATAAACGACAGCGTTGGCACGCCGAAGAAGTTGAGCATAGCGGCTAAGGTCAGAATGATTAACAGGCCAGGCCAACCCCATACAAAACGCAGCCCCTCGCGCATCTCGCCCCACACCGAGGTTTTGCACGGCGGCTCGCCCTCAACAGCCGCCGGGTACGTTTGCACACGCGGGGCGGGAATGTGGATCCAACAAAGCGGCAGCACCGCGATCAACGCCGTCGCCATATCCAGCAACAGCACAGCCTCGACGGGAACAACGCTCAACAACAGCGCGCCCAACGGTGGCGCGACGATGTTCATCGCCCCTTGCAAGGTCTGGTTCATCCCGGCGACGCGAGCCAAGTGCCGGTCGGGCACCATCAGCGGGGTGGCAGCTTGCATCGCCAGCAGGTGAATGACCTGTCCAACCGCACGCAGAAGCATCACGGCGTAGACGTGCCCAAAGCGCGCCTGCCCGGCCCAGAACACCCCCGCCAGTCCCAGCGACAACAACGCGATGCCCCCATCGACCGCCATCATCACCACGCGCCGGTTCCAGCGATCCACCAGCGCGCCTATCAGCGGGCCGAGGACGACTTGCGGCAGAATCATCATCAGCGTGGCCCCGGCCAACACCGTCGCCGATTTGCTGGTTGAGGCCAGCCACCACACCAGGGCGAACCCCGCCAGGCTGCTGCCTAACAGCGAGACGGCCTGTCCACTCCAGATCGTGAAAAATGGGCGTTTCCAGTTCGACTCTTCCATCGTCACCTCCATAGCTTACTGAACGTTTGGTTTGTCCTTACACGCATAGCATAGCCGTAAACCGGGGAGGTCGTCATCCCTCAAAGGATGTATACCGGGGTTTATTCACGCAAAACCGCCCCTCAGAAGGTTCTGAGGGGCGGTCACATCCAAAGACTACAAAAGTCTCAGCACATAACTTAAGTTTCCACTTGGCGCTGGGCCAAACCCTAAAGGTCTACAAATGCTTTCTGTTGATCAAAATCGTCGAAAACCGCGCGCATTTGACATCACAAAGCCGTGAGAAGACCTTTAGGGTTTATTTGACGTCGTAAACACCAACTCGCGCCCATCCGCTGTTTTCAGCGTCAGTTGATCGACGTCCCATTCAAAAGGCGTAACGTTGGTCAGGATGTCGGTGAAGCGCGCTTCCTGCTCCATCACACCTTCCGGCGTCATACAGTACCTCTCGGTGATGGCAATCGCGCCAATATGCAGTTCACCGCGTTCCAGCGCGTACGGCCCAAAGTAACTGTTGCATCCCGCCGATCCTGATACTTGCTCATCCTCGAAAACGAGCGTGATCACCGTATCGGCAAGCAATGCAGTCGTCGTGCCGTCCTCAACGAAAGCTGTTAACGACCATGATGTCCCGTCAAGCGTCGTCATCAGCATCGGCGTGTACGGCGCGAAGACCAACACCGCTCCCCGCTCCGTGCGGATCTCGAGTTGGTCATCTACGATTCGCCAGTGATGCGCCCACGTCAAGGCATCGGTAAAGCGCCCTTCCATCGACCAATAGGCATCATCGGCGCCAGGGCAATCCATCTCCACCATCGCGATAGACGGGAACTGAATCTCGCCATCACCAGCCTGATAATCGCCCTCAAAATGACGGCATCCGGCTAAACCACTGAAGCGGTTCTCTGCAAAAATGAGGGTGAACGGCAATGTTTTATCCAGCGGACTGCCATTCAACGTAAGAAGCTGCCACTCCGTGCCAACCAGTGCTGCCGGATCGCCCGTAAATGGTTCCTGGCGCGTGTATACAAGGATGGCTGTGCCAGATTTGTCCAGCAGTTCCAGGCGATCACCATCCACACGGAATTTTGTTACATCTGACAACGTGCTGGTATAGCTCTGTTCCTGTGCCATCACATCTTCGTCCAGGCAAGCCATCATTGTTACGGCAACCATGCCGAAATGAAGCTTACTGCCGGTCATCGTATACGGTCCGCCATAGCTATTGCACCCGCTGAAACCAGTGACTTTCCCATCTGTAAACGTGATGTTGATCGTTGACCCCGGTAGCATAGATGCGCCGTTCAACGTCAGCAGCGTCCATTCCCCTTCAAGGGATATGGCACTACCAGCAGTTCCACCTGCGCCACAGGCCGTAAGCATCAACGCCACAACAAAATATACAAGTAACCAGGTCTTCATCTTCATTATGCACCTCCCGTTATGCGTAGCAACGACTTCAATCGTTTCATTACGGCAGACGATTGAAGTCGTCACTACACTTATGACGCTATCAGCGCCCCATTGGTTCCAACGCCTGGCATCACCGCTTAGAGATGACGGACCTGATCAAAGAATCTATATCACAATGACCACCCCATGACCTTCGCCAGCGCCTCGCCGACGGCATCGGGCAAACCGTGAGCAATGCCACAGCCAAGCAAACTCCCCGTCTTTTCGCGGATCAGACCGAAAAAGAGACCGCCGAATACGGTGAAGAGCGCCCACCCCCACGCAAGCGTGGTTTCACCGGCAGATGGATCGTAAGTGTTGAATGCATGGAGCAACCCGAACAACAGCGAAGCGATGATCAACCCTGGTCCGCACGCTATACCAAAAAACGTCCATGGGCGGCCAAATGCCTGATTCAATCGTCCCTGCACGTATCCGCGAAGGAAAATCTCTTCGCCAAAGCCTGAAAAGACAAATTGCCAGACCACTGTGGAAACGACGATCAGCGTCAGACGTTGCACCGCCAGCGCGACCAGAATAGGTAAAAGCAATAGTGCACCCATCACGATCAAATTGCTATGCGCAGAGCTCAAGGCTTTCTCTTCCGATTGACGGCGCAGCACCCACAACATCACCGCAATACCTGCAATTTCGGTCAGGGCCACCACTGCCCCACCGGGCAGTGTGCGGTAATCGAGTTTGAGCATCGCCGCGCCACCTATCCCCAACACAAGTGGGATGATCCGCACGAGGTACGCCTTGATTCCGATATCGAGGTTATTCTGCCAACCGGCCAGGGTCACGCCGTAATCGCCCCACCGTCGCCGGGTCAGCCAAATGACGACCAATGGGATGCCCATCTGGATCTGCCCGCTGATGTATGACCAGCCGAGAAGCCGGGTTTCAGCATCGACCACCCCGGTGGAACGGATGGTCCATCCCAACAGCCGCATAACGGCATAGACAATCAGGATTTCGGTACATGCCCAAAGTTTGTTTTTCAAGCTGGTTTCGCGCATCGTTCTCTCCTTTGAAAATCGCTTACCTCAACACTTAAGGCGGATCACAATCCGCCGTTCCCGCTGCGCCGGATTGTGATCCGGCGCGAGCATTTTCATTGTCGTTGGCGTAGCTTGCTACATGGAAACTCCTTCGCAATAACCACCGACGCATAGGGTTCACAAAAATATAACTTCCCGTATTTCACGCTTGAAGCCCCGTCCCCGGGGCGTTTGCGCGGGAACTTATTCTTTTACAGACCCATAGAGGACAAGGAGGAAATTCTATCAAATTTCTGTGCTCTATGGATCTTAACTACATCCAATATCATAGCCGTAAACTTAGCATTTGTCACTCCCTAAAAGGTGTATTCGTGAGTTTATAACAGGCTAAAAGTCATGTTGACATTCATCGCACCTCAGTCTATACTCCTTTATACAATCGCCAGAAATAAGGAGAATGCCTTGAATTCTACTGCTAAACTTGACGCGAGACGCGCCGTTTTTCTTTCAACACCAGCCCTCTGGGAACACGGACACGGGAAAAATCACCCCCTTAAGCCCGAGCGATTGCGGCGCACGTTCGAGTTATTGGAAGAATACGGAGGATTCGACGCACCCAACGTGCAGGTGATCGCGCCAGAGCCCGCGACAGAGGATGAACTGGCCCTTGTCCACTCGCGGAACTACATCGAAGTGGTACGCATCTTAAGCGAAGGCGGTACGTGGACCGAGACCCGCGAGTATATCCAGCCGATGCGCTATGGCTTCGGCTCCGGCGACAACCCTATCTTCCCGGAGATGTATGATACAGAGAGCCTGAAGGCCGGCAGTTCACTTACCGGCGCGCGTATGCTGGTCAATGACGAATGCGACGCCGCCTTCAGTTATAGCGGCGGGCTGCACCATGCAATGGCGAGCTACGCCTCCGGTTTTTGCGTGTTTAACGATCCCGCGGTCGCCATTCAGTGGATGGTGGATCAGGGATTGCGCGTCGCTTATGTGGATGTGGACGTACATCACGGCGATGGGGTGGAGGCTTTGTTTTATGACACTGACCAGGTGTTGACGATTTCACTGCACCAGGATGGGCACACACTGTTCCCCGGCACCGGCTTCGTGACCGACACCGGCTTCGCTGATGGCGAAGGCTATGCCGTCAACGTGCCACTACCACCCTACACCGACGATGAGACATACTTGTGGGCGTTCAGCCAGGTTGTGCCGCCGCTGTTGGAGCGTTTTGCGGCCGACGTCGTGGTATCACAGTTGGGCGTGGACACCCATTTCCAGGACCCCCTGGCGCACCTGGCGCTGACCACTGCCGGACAGACGGCGCTCTTCGAGACATTTGACGCGCTAGCCCCTCGCTGGCTGGCGCTTGGTGGCGGCGGCTACAATATCGATGTCGTGCCACGTTCGTGGACGCTGGCGTTCGGCGTCATGTCTGGTCAGACTTTCTCTGATGAATTGCCTCCGGACTACCGAGCCCGCTACGGAGGTCAATGGCTACGGGATCGCGCAGACCCAGGGGTCGATGATTTTTCGCGCGCACGTGTGCGCGGCAAGGTTGAATCCATCGTCGCGGAGGTGCAAAAGATACATCATCTCGATTGAGAATACCATCAAGAGTACAAATTCGACGACCGCTACTCAACCCGGCTAAACTGGAACTAGGCAAGCTTCTGATCGCCCTCTCTTGTGCGTTTGCAAGGGATTAACCGGTCAGATCTTATTTCAGAGGCGCTCGAGGTGGGCCAACGGCCGCCAACCCCTTGCGCTTAACCCAGTTAAGCGCCCCCTCCGCCGGTCTGGCCCGGGACTATGCTTGTCTCTCCTCGATGACCCTCTGTCATCATAGCACCTATGAATGTGTCAATGGCCCTAATCGGTTACACCCTATTGGTTCTCATCCTCATTGCCAGCACCATCGTCGCCCTGGCGGCGAAGAATCTGGTTCGCGCAGCCGTGGCGCTTGGCGCGGGTAGTGCAGCCCTGGCGATGTTGTACTTCATGCTCGATGCGCCCTATGCAGGCGGGTTCGAATTGAGCGTGGGCGCGGGCTTGATCAGCGTTTTGTTCATCGTCGCTATCAGCCTCACCGCCTCAATGGAGAAACTCGATGAGCCGTGAACGCATCCTGCAAATCGGCGTCATTGCCAGCCTGTTGATTGCCGGCCTGCTGATTGGCTGGTATTTTAACGCGATCCCTGGTGCGCAGCCTGAAAGCCCACCCACTGCGATCGACAGCAATATCTTCCGTGTATGGTTCTGGGAACATCGCAACCTCGACTTGCTGGTGCAAGTGATGTTAATTTTCGTCGGCGCTCTGGGCGTCGCGGCGGTGCTGCCAAAACACGCTGAATCGCCCCCTACAATCTCCCTGTACGAAGGTTCGGGAACCTCCGTAAGGGTCGAGAAAGACGGAGGGTAACAATGACCTCGCCCTGGATCGACATCATTAACACGGCAACGAGCGTGCTGCTCTTTTTCATTGGATTGGGTGGATTGTTGTCGCAACGCAGCACCATCAAGCAAGTGATAGGACTTAAAATCATGCTGCAGGGTGTAGCGCTCGGACTGATCCAGGCCGGACGGATGCATCAGGATTTGCACTTCGCGCAGTCGATGGTGATTTCGGCCTTGATTGTAGAAGCTGTCGTGATTGCGGTTGCCCTGGCACTGATCGTGAACGTTTTCCGGCACTATCCCTCCGGCGACATCGACGATCTCAACCGGTTGCGAGGTTAAGCACATGTCAGGTATATGGCTTACCGGGCTAATCCTCCTTCCGCTACTGATCGGCAGCACGCTCCTCGGTGCGCTCCTGTTCGCGCCGGGACGACGTGTCGACGAGTCCCCCATCGCCGGGCGACATGTTGCCTTGACTGCGACCGGCTTGGCGACAGTATGCGCGGCGGCGCTCGCTCTCAACGGCGACCAGGAGGTACCCTTCCGGCTTACTTGGCTGCCCGGCGCTGGTGCAATGACGTTCTCCCTGGGCACCACAGGATTATACGCGGCTCTGGCAACGACCAGCGCAGCATTCCTGGCGCTCCTGCTATCCCGTCTACCATCGCGCGAATCTTCGCGCCCCGTCTACCGTCTACCCTCTCCTGGCACCTCGGCGTCCGGCCTACTGCTGCTGACGCTGGCAGCGGCGAACACGGCATTCCTCTCCGGGCACTTCCTGGGACGCTACGTGGCGCTCGAAATCGCGGGCGTGTGCATCGCCCTGGTGCCCCTGTTGACGCTTGCCAGAGATACCGGTCCACGCCTGGGCAAGTTCGTCTACCTGGTGCTGCGCGTGGGGGATACCGGGTTTCTGATCAGTATGCTCATTTTGACGAACGCCGCTGGGACGCTCAACATCGGCCCGGCCCTGGAATCCGGCGCATCCCTGGACGCGCCGCACCTTACCTGGGTCATCATCGGGTTTGTCTTAGCCGTGTGGGTGAAAATCGGGGCGTGGCCTTTCGAAAGCTGGCAGCAGATCGGAGACCAATTCGACTCCACCTCGCACGGCTGGACCTATGCGACGGTGATGCCAAATCTGGGATTGTACTTGCTCTACCGCATCACACCGCTGTTGGCACTGCAACCGGCGCTACAAACGTGGGCATTGTGGCTCAGCCTCAGCGGGATGGTATTGGTCACAGTAATCGCGCTGTTGAAGCGTGACCTGCGCCCAGCAGTGGTCTATCTCAACGCAGCACAAGGCGGGCTGGCGTTGTGCCTCGCCGCCGGAGGGTTGCAAAAATCTATCGTGACGCTCATGTTGGTCATGACACCGTTGCGCCTGTTATTTCTATGGGGCAGCAACGCCATGCAGACTGAATCGCTTCGGGTTCGCCGCCTGGGCGGGTTATTAGTCGGTGTGGGCAGTTCGTTGCTGATGGGGTTCAACGGCTATCTCGTGTGGCAGCTCGCGCAGTCAATGGCTGTATCCTGGACGGCGCTGATATTGCTTGCTCTCATCGTCATCCTGATGAGCGGACGCTATCTAGCTGCGGCGATGTTCTCCAAACCTGACAGGTTTCAGAAAACCTATCAGGTTTGGGAGCCGGAGATTCCATCCCAGGTAGCAACTCTGGATCGTGGATTGCTCAAGCTGGCAGAAGCACTGCGCGCGTGGTTCGAGGTAGGTTTTCTGGAACGGGTAGTGACGTGGACGCCGCGCGTATTCGTCGGTATAGCGGAATTGCTGCACCAGACAATTGAACAACAAGGGCTGGAAGGCATATTGCGCAGCACGGCCAAAGGTGTGTTCGTGTTCAGCCGGTGGATGCAGGAGCGACACACGGGCCGGCTACGCGCCAACTTGCAGTGGGTCTTCGTCGCACTGCTGGTGATCACAGCCATACTGGTATGGCAAGGGTGGTGAAAATATGACCCTCAGAACCATCGAATTGCTCCTCATAATCGTGGCTCCGATGCTGACGGCGTTAGCACTCTTCATCTTCCCACGGCGTTTGCGACCCGCAGCCCGCTGGTTGGCAGGCGGTGCGGCGGCACTCTCGCTGGCGACGATGTTCTCGCTGATTCCAGCGCTCCAGCGCGGAGAGATCCCTGCCATCGCACTGACGTGGATCCCGGCAGCAGGAATCGAGTTTGACCTGCACATCGACTGGCTGACGCTGCCTTTCGCCATCACCGAGGGCGTTGTCACACTGCTGGCGGTCATCTACGCTTGGGGTAGCGAAACCGACGATGCTCGCGGGCATGCTGCACATGCCTCTTACTTCTACGCACTATTACTGCTGTTCGCAGTAGGCATGGCCGGTACAACGTTGGCTGACGACATGGTCCTCTTCTACACCTTCTGGGAACTGATGCTACTCGCCTCGTGCGCGTTGATTCTCGTGTGGGGACACAGCATCGCGGGCGGCACACCCCTGCGGAACGTAGCGCTCAAATACTTCATCTTCACCCATCTGGGATCGCTGTTGGTGCTAGTAGCGTTGGTCATTCTCTACGATGCGACAGGCACCGACCGTTTCTCCGTCTTGCGGAACGGTGTGGCCCTCACGCCCAATACGGCGACGGCAGTGATCGCACTTTTCATCGTCGGCTTCTGTGTCAAAATGGCGATCTTCCCGCTGCACATCTGGCTGCCTGATGCACACACCGTCGCGCCAATGCCGGTGACGATTATGCTGGCGGCGGCGATGTTGAGCATGGGCACGTACGGCATCCTCCGCTTCCCGATGAGCATTTTCAGCCTGGCGCAAGTGCAGCCCTTTGCCGTCCCGATGATGGTTATGGGCATCCTCTCCGAAATATACGGCGCACTGATGGCCCTGGCCGAACGCGACATCAAACGCATCATCGCCTATTCCAGTGTCAGCCAGATGGGCTACATCCTCTACGGGATGGGAACCCTGACCTACAACGGGCTGGCCGGAGCCACACTGCACGTCATCTACCACGCCATCGTCAAGGCGCTACTCTTCATGGTGGTGGGGCTTGTCATCCACGTGACGGGCAAGCGCCGCGTCGACGAATTGGGCGGACTGGCGCACCGGATGCCGCTCGTCACGGCCTGTGGCGCAGTTGGTGTGATGTCGATCATCGGCGTGCCCCCGTTAGGCATCTTCGACAGCGAGTGGATGATTTTTTCCGGCGGATTCCAGACACCTTATACCACGCTATCGGTGGTGACGCTGTTCGGTTCGCTGCTCACGGTGGCCTACGCGCTGTGGTTCGGCAGTCGCATCTTCCTGGGAAGCGACCCGGTTAAGATCACACCTTCCTCACAGGCGCCAGTCTCTGATCACGCTCCTGCCAAACTGCCGCTGGCAATGATCGCGCCGGCAGTGCTTCTATCGGTACTCGCCGTGATCGAGGGTGTATTCCCAGCCCCGCTCTTTGACTGGGTGGCGCATGAACTTCCGTTACTGCTCGGAGGCCACTGGTGATTTCCGACGCGATAAACGTCGTCCTCCCCCTCGCCATCCTGGCTGGCGGGGCGTTTGCCCTTTACTTGATCGCGCGCCTGATCCCACGACGAGTGCAATCCGATACGCGCAATCAGTGGTTGGCGGCGTTGACTGCGGTCGTCTTTGCGCTGGCGCTTGGCATGCTGCTCACGCTCCAGTCCGCGCCCGGCGACGCCATCCCGGCGTGGGGCGACACAACGCCAGGAAGCGTGGTAGTGCAGGCCGACACGGGCGCGGTATTCATTGGGAGCATCGCCCTGGGGCTGGGGCTGTGTGTGGCCGTATATTCCGGGCGATATCTGTCGCTGGACCGGCGGTACAAAACGTACTATCCCCTGCTGCTGATGATGACCACCGGCCTTCTGGGGATGGTCATGACAACGGACCTGTTCAACCTGTACCTGTTTTGTGAGTTGATGAGCGTAGCTGCCTACGTCCTGGTCGCTTTCCGGCGGCAGACCGACACCGCCATCGAAGCCGGATTCAAGTATCTGATTATGGGCAGCGTCGGCACCATCACCTTGTTGATGGGCACGGCTTTGATCTACCGCGAAACCGGGACATTGACGCTACCACAGCCGATTACCACGCCCGGCGTATGGGCGCGCGCTGGCCTGGCATGCATCTGGGTTGGTCTGGGCATCAAGAGCGCAATCGTACCTGCGCACACCTGGCTGCCCGACGCGCACGGACGCGCGCCGAGTAGCATCAGTGCGTTGCTCTCAGGAATCGTCATCCAGAGCGCTTTCTATGTGCTGCTCAAGGTGAGTCTGGGATTGGGATTTCCGCCGCAGGATTTAGGGTTGGGGCTGATGGTATGCGCTGTCGCGAACATGATTCTGGGCAATGGGATGGCGCTGGTGCAGGTGCACACCAAACGCCTACTCGCCTACTCCACTATCGCGCAGATGGGCTATGTGATGTTCAGCATTGGCGTGGGACTACGGTATGCGTTACCCGAAGCGATACAAGCCGGCTTTTTCCTATTGTTGGCCCATGCCGTGATGAAAGGATTGGCCTTTCTCAGCAAGGGCATCTGTCATTTCTACGACCACACCACCCTGATCGAGCAATTGCGCGGCACGTTCCGCCGCCTGCCACTGGTCGCCATTACTTTCAGCATCGCCATTATGGGGTTGATCGGGATTCCACCGTTAGCAGGCTTTACGGCCAAATGGTTTATCTTAACCCAAGCTTGGCATGCAGGTGATATGTGGGTGTACGCCGGCATCGTGGTTTTCTTATTGAACACGCTGCTTTCACTCGGTTATTACTTGCCGATCCTGGCGATGCTTTTCTCACCCTTATCAAGCCAGGATATCCCACCGTCCGTGCGGATCTCCGGCTGGATGATCGCCCCGCTGGTGGTTCTCGCCGTCCTGGTGGTCGTGATCGGCCTCTATCCCGGACCATGGTGGCAGTGGGCGGAAAATGTGCTCTCGTTTTCACCCTTCGCAAGGGTTGGCATTTCGAGGTAAAATAACTATGGAGAATTTCTGGTCAAGCCCTCCCACGGCGCTGCTTATCTTTATGGCATTGGCCTACGGCCTTTATCACATTGGCGGCACGTTGGCAGCGAAGGGAGAACACTCGGTTAACAAACACTTGCCGTATACCGGCGGCGAGGATCCACTGCCAGTGCCGAGTGTTCTGACCTATCATGCCTTTTTCCGGCTGGCGCTGCTTTTTGGCATCCTGCACGTTGCCACATTGGTCCTTTCAACGCTGCCGCGCTACGTCCCTTCGCATCGTCTGGCATTGGTCTATCTGGTTGGCGTGGGCATCAGTGTCTTGGTGTTGACAGGAGAGGAGGAAGAATGAATCCACAAACCTCCTCACCGCCGCTCCTAGCATCACTCACAAATCGGATTGTGCAATGGGCGCGCCGCAAATCGCCCTGGGTCCTGCATTACAACAGCGGTGGGTGCAACGGTTGCGACATCGAGCTGTTGGACCTGTTGACGCCGCGCTACGACGTGGAACGACTCGGCATTCTGAAGGAAGCGTCGCCGCGTCATGCCGATATCCTGCTCTGCTCCGGCCCGGTGACGCGTCAATCCCGCGATCGCCTGCTGCGCATTTATGAGCAGATGCCCGCGCCCAAGTGGGTAGTCGCGATGGGCAGTTGCAGTTGTTCGGGCGGCGTCTTCCAGGGCGGGTACAACATCCTGGGAGGCGTCGATCAGGTTTTACCCGTGGATATGTACATTTTCGGTTGCCCCTGCCGCCCGGAAGCCATCATTGATGGCCTTATACGCTTGTTGGAGAAAATCAAATGAGCCGGTTACTGACCCAAATCTACCTATTCGAAGAAATCTTTGCCACGCTGCAACTCGCCTTTCCTGACGAGGAGTTCTCAGTACAAGGGAAACCAATCGATGACACCTTCCTCATCCTTGCGTCAGAAATGGTTCGCCCGGTCGTTGAATTGCTGATGGAGAAGTTCGACGTCTATCACCTGTCCACAATAACGGGTGACGACACGGGAAATGGCGTGCGTCTGCTCTACCATTTCTGGAGCGGTTACGGTATCACCTTGAGCACGCTGCTACCCTATGACAACCTGTCCGTCCCCACACTGACCGGTCTGATTCCCGGTGCAGCGTTCTACGAGCGGGAGGTTCACGAGATGCTGGGCATCACGTTTGAAGGCCTGGACGATCCGGGTCCATTGTTTCTGCCGGACGACTGGGAAGGCGATGACGGACCCGTCCGCTATCCACTGCGCCGGGATAATCAGTGAAGACCGGTCGCCAGAGATTAAGGAGACACCATGTCGAAAATCACTGTTCCTATTGGACCACAACACCCGCTCTTGAAAGAGCCGTTAGCATTTTCACTAACACTGGAAGGCGAGCATGTGATCGAAAGCACAATGCGCATCGGGTACGTACACCGCGGCATCGAACGGCTGAGCCAGGAGCGCACCTACGTGCAGAATGTCCACCTCTTTGAGCGCGTCTGTGGTATCTGTTCGCACATCCACACCACCACATTCTGCCAGGGTGTTGAGGCGCTGCTCGAATTGGAAGTCCCCCCGCGCGGGTTGTATCTGCGCGCGCTGCTGTGCGAGCTGGAAAGGATTCACAGTCACATGTTATGGCTTGGTGTGCAAGCACGCAACATCGGCTTCGACACGATCTTTATGTACGCCTGGCGTGACCGTGAGATCGTCCTGGACATTATGGAAAACCTCTCTGGCGGGCGCGTCTCTCACGCGGTAAACATCATTGGTGGGGTGCGCATCGATTTGACGCCGGAGCACCACGACATGATCCTCAAGCAACTCGACATCCTGGAACCACAAATCGAGGCATTACTCGGTGTGATCGAAAACGAGCGCAGTTTTCAAGCGCGCACGCGCAACATCGGCGTTCTCTCCCTCGAACAGATCCGGCGCTACTGCGTGGTCGGTCCGGTAGCACGGGCATCAGGCTTGGATATGGACATACGACGCGATGCCCCTTATCCCCCTTACGACCAACTCAGGTTCAGGGTCCCTGTGCGCTATGAGGGCGATGCATGGGCGCGCACGATGGTGCGCATACTGGAAACGGTGGAGAGCGTCCATCTCTGCCGACAACTCCTCACTGACCTGCCCGACGGGCCGACGTCGGTCCGTGCCAAACGCCGCGTTCCGCCAGGCGAAGTGGTCAGCCGGGCCGAAGCACCGCGCGGCGAAGTCATTTACTACATCCGCAGCGATGGCAGCGACAAACCTGCGCGGGTCAAAGTTCGCACTCCCACCCTCACCAATCTTATCACGCTGCCTGAGCAACTCCAGAACATTTCGATGGCCGATGTCTCAGTAGTGCTTTCCGGGGTGGATTTGTGCATCGCGTGCGCAGATAGGTAAAAAATCAGAAAGTAGAAATGAGAAATTAGAGTGTCGTACCGATCGGAAATCCAAAATGTTATTTAAATTATTGGTCTTTCCCGGATTCTTGTTTTTGTTGGTGTGCGCCCTGTTCTTCGATTGGGTTGACCGACGCATGATTGCCCGATTCCAGGGACGCGTTGGCCCACCCTGGTACCAGCCGGTGGCTGACCTGGTCAAGCTGCTCGGCAAAGAGGACATTTTGCCAACTGGTGTAAGCCATCTGACGGCTGCTGCACTGCCAATGATCTCGCTGGCGGCAATCTTGACAGCGGGTGTATACATCCCTGTCGCCTATGTTTCCGCCGCCTCTTTCGAAGGCGACTTGATCGTAGTGATGTTCTTGCTGAGCCTTCCGGCGTTGGCTTATTTCCTTGCCGGGTGGATTTCGACGGGGGTGTACAGTGTGCTCGGCGGCAGCCGCGCGCTGTTGCAGTATTTCTCCTACGAAGTCCCATTCTTGATGGCGCTGTCCGGGCCGGCCATCCTTAGCGGCTCGTGGTCAATTGCCCACATCGTGGACTATCAAGGCCAGACCATCTGGATCGCGTTGATGCAGCCGCTTGGATTTGCACTGGCGCTCATCGGCCTGATCGGCAAGCTCAAGCGCGACCCGCTGGACATCCCGAAAGCCAAATCCGAGATTGTTGCCGGGTCACTCACCGAGTTCAGCGGGCGCAAACTGGCGCTATGGCATCTCACTATGGATATGCAGACCGTCGTGGGGATCTTTCTGTTGGTCAATCTTTTCCTGGGACAAAGTAGCTTGATCGGGACCATACCGGCGTTCCTAAGCTTCAGCGCCAAAGCGCTGGGAATCCTGCTGCTGCTCTCCACCGCAAGCGCACTGTATGCCCGTCTGCGCATCGACCAACTCGCAACGTTAGGCTGGCGCGTGTTAGCTCCCCTTGCATTGTTGCAAATCCTGGTCGCTACGTGGATTGGAGGGTAGGATGGTTTCGTCTTTGCGTTCTCTCGCCTATTTGCTGCCGCAACTCTGGCAGGCCCTCAAACAAGGACCACGCACGGTGAAGTATCCCTTCAGCCCCGCCGAGCTCCCCGAGGGCTACCGTGGACGGGTCGTTATCCGCGCCGAAAACTGTCGTGGGTGTGGATTGTGCGTACGCGATTGTCCAGCCTTCGCACTGGAACTCGAACGCGAAGGGCGCAATGCCTATCGCTTGATCCATCACCCCGAACGGTGCGCCTATTGCGGGCAGTGTGAACTGAGTTGCAACTTCGATGCGATTTACCTGGACAATCAATTCGTCCCCGGCACTCCCACGCGCGAGAAAATGAGTGTGGTGCTGGTAGACAAGAAGGGGGAAAAATCCTCCGCTGCATAACACCAGAATGGAGCATGATGACACAATCAAACCATGAGGCAGAGGCGCAAAATTACATCGCACAGATTCACAAGGCACTGGATGCGGCCCTGGCGCGCACGCTGGCCGCCGGAGATACGCGCGCGCTGGATCTCGCCACCGACCGCTACATCATCTTTTCAGATCAACATCGCGGCGCGCGCAATGGCGCGGACGATTTTCAACGCGCCGAACGGGCTTACAATGCTGCGCTGGCTTACTATCTGCACATGGGATATACGCTTGTCGTCCTCGGTGACGTAGAGGAATTGTGGGAAGAAACGCCCTCCGCCGTGGTCAGCGCCTACCGGCACAGTCTCGAACTAGAAGCCCGGTTCCACCAGCGTGGACGCTACGTGCGCATCTGGGGCAATCACGACGACGAATGGCAATACGCAGACAGCGTGCGTCGTCACCTGGATACGATCTACGGCAACCCACCTTTACACGTCTACGAAAGCATGCATTTCACCGTCATGGAGGGGACGGAACAACTCGGCACGCTGTTTATGCTCCACGGCCATCAAGGGGACTCCATCAATGAGAAATGGGCCTGGATAACGCGTATCCTTGTCCGCTACATCTGGCGGGCTTTCCAACGTCTCACGCGCATCTCGCTGAACACCCCGGCGACGAGTTGGGACCTACGCAAAAAGATCAACCAGGCGATGTACGCCTGGAGCGCCCAACAGCAAAAGCTCATCCTGATCGCCGGACATACCCACACCCCCGTCTTCAAATCACAATCCCACGAGGCACAAATTACTGAAGCCATCGAGGAACTGGAACGCACCTCCGAGAATCATGCCTTTCAAGAAGAACTGAGCCGGCTGCAGGCCCAGCGCGAATGGGTGCGCGCACAAGATCCATCGATGCCCCCGCAGGAGGCCCAGCTCCCTATGGAGAAGCCGTGCTACTTCAACACCGGCTGTTGCTGCTATAGCGATGGCGATATCACCGGGATTGAGATCGCCGACGGAAAAATCCGCCTCATTCGCTGGCCGGACAAAGCACGGAGACCCCAACCGTACATCCTCGAAGAGGCTACGCTCCGCGATGTATTGTCCGCCTGCTAAGAATAAAAAAAGTGAGGGGTTGCAAAACCACGCTTTCATTATATCCTGTATAATACACGGTAGTCCAATCGCCGACAACATTCGAGCTGTTCATATTGTTGCGAAAACTCGGGATTACGTGTGAGGCGTGTTTGGAGAACGGATATGGGCCGACCTGACCCCACATATACATCTTCTTCAGCAGCCACATGGAAAGCCTGGCTGAATGGAATTTCGTTGCGTGTCAAACTGATTGGCACATTCCTCCTCTTCAGCACGTTGACCATCAGCGTTGTAGCATTCGTCAGCAGTCACGTTACAACGCAGATGCTCGATGAGATTATTGGGGAGCAACTGCATAATCTGGCATCCTCCAGAGCGTACGCGGTCGGCGATTTGTTGAGTCAGCAAGTCAATGTTGTCGAGGCGCTGAGCCTTGATACAGGCCTACGCTCCGCAATCATCTCCGCCAACGCAAGTTACACCGGCAATGCCGCAGAAATCCAGGCGGAACTAGAACGTCTGGATGACCAATGGCTTGCAGCGTCCAGTGATGATCCGCTTATCCAAGAAACGCTCAACAACACCCTCGCGACCGAATTTCGACTCTTCCAGGCGCGCTTTCCCGATCACGTCGAAATCTTCGTCACCGATCGCTATGGCGCGTTGCTGGCCGCGACCAACAGAACCACGGATTATTACCAGGCCGATGAAGCCTGGTGGCAGGCCACCTACCAGCAAGGAAAAGGGGCAATCCACCTCGCCGAACCCGAGTTCGACGACAGCGCCGATGTCTTAGGCCTGCGCATTGCCGTGCCAATCTATGCGCAGGATCAAACGACGGTCATCGGCGTGCTGACGACGATTTACCGCACAACCACACTCAACCCAATTTTGACGCTACCAGAAAACGAGGCCTCCGGCCTGTGGATCGTTCTGTGCATGCCCAACGGGCAGTGTTTACTTCCTGAAAATGAGCAAATTACAGTCATTCACGATGTTGCATGGCTGGAAACTTCCTCAACGACTCAAACGCCATACACCATCTTCAGCTTCAAAGGCACACCACACCTGGTCAGTCAGGCCGATGTTACCACTCTTACTGCGCAACCGGCGATTGCAGCGTTGGGATGGCACATCAGCGCGCAACAAGAACGCCGGATAGCGTTGGCGCCCATCAACACCCATCGCAAAATGACAGCGTTGGTAGCGGGGTTGACGGCGCTTATTGCGGCGGGTGTGGGGACCGCACTGGCAAGTTGGCTTATACGGCCGGTTCATCACCTAACACAAGTGGCACATAACATCATCGCGGGGGACTTGAGCGTGCAAGCAGAAGTCGAAACGCGCGATGAAATCGGCACGCTAGCCGCCACATTCAACGTTATGACGCGTCGTCTTCAACAGACGTTTAACGGCCTTGAAGAACAAATCCAGGATCTTCGCGAGGCACACACGACACTCCAAACGCGCGAACAAGAATTGCAAGAGAGCGAGATTCGTTTCCGCACGTTGAGTGAGAGTGCAATCCTGGGAGTCTACACCATCCAGGACCAATGTTTCCAGTACGTTAACCCGGCTATGACCCATATCTTTGGTTACACAGCAGAAGAGCTTCTAAACCTGTCGTCCTCATTGATGTTAATTCATCCCGACGATCGCGCCTTCGTGGCAGAGAGCCTGCGACAACGAATCGAGGGCGAGCAAGAAACCGCCCATTACGCTGTACGGGGCGTTCGCAAGGACGGTGCAGTGATCAACGTTGAAATCCTCGGGCGGCGCATCGAACACGCCGGTCGTCCTGCTGTGATGGGCAACCTCATCGATATCACTGAGAATAAACTTGCCGAGGCCGAACGGATGCGGCTGGCTACCGTCATCGAGCAAGTCGGTGAAACAGTGATCATCACCGATTCGACAGGCAGCATTGTCTACGTCAACCCACACTTCGAAACGGCGACTGGTTACACGGCGAAGGAGGCATTAGGGCAAAATCCCCGGCTTATCAAGAGCGGCTTACACGACGAAGACTTCTATCGCGACTTGTGGCGGACGATTACTGTGGGACATATCTGGCGAGGCAACATCATCAACCGGCGCAAGGATGGACAACTCTATCACGAAGCCACTTCTATCTTCCCTATTCGCGACAGGGATGGCGAAATCATCAACTATGCTTCCGTCAAACGCGACATCACAGCGCAAGTACACGCCGCCGAAGAACGCGAAAAGCTCTTAAAACAAATCCGGGAATCCGCCGAACAAATCCACCAAATCATGAACACTGTGCCAGAGGGAGTACTTTTGCTCGATTCCCAGCGACACGTTGCCACGCACAATCCCGTTGCCGATCAATACCTCACGACACTCACCGATGACATAGATTATGACTATACACATCCTTTAACCCATCTAGGAGGCAGGCCTATCGAGGAATTCCTCACCACACCACCTCATGGACTGTGGCACGAAGTCAGCACCAAGCGGCGGCATTTCCAGATCGCGGCGCGCGCCGTGGAAACCAACCCGCTGATGGAAGGTTGGGTCATCGTCTTGCGGGATGTAACCCAGGAGCACGAAAACCAACAAAACATCCAACGCCAGGAACGTCTCGCTGGCATCGGACAGCTGGCTGCCGGTATCGCCCACGACTTCAACAACATCATCGCCGTCATTATGCTCTACAGCCAGATGTCTCTGCGTCAGCCTGATCTCCCAAACAAAATCAGAGAGAGGTTGACGATCATTGCAGAACAAGGCCAGCGTGCCTCCGAGCTTATCAACCAGATTTTGGATTTCAGCCGCAGTTCCGTGCTGGATTTACGCCCCCTGGATGTGCTCCCTGTGTTAAAAGAAACAGTTCGACTCTGGCAACGAATATTGCCGGAAGATATTCGCGTCGAATTGAACTACCAAACGGATACCTACACGATCAATGCAGACCCCACACGCATCCAACAAGTGTTGATGAACCTGGCCATAAACGCGCGTGATGCTATGCCCGGCGGCGGTACACTCTCCGTCGATCTAGCACGCCTGCGCGTGATCAACCGCAAATCTGCACCACTTATCGATCTCAATCCCGGTGAGTGGGTGCGGATTACAGTCGCCGACACGGGCAACGGCATCCCCGATGATGTGTTACCGTACATTTTCGAACCTTTCTTTACTACCAAAGCGCCTGGTGAAGGCGCGGGTCTTGGACTTGCACAAGTTTACGGCATCATGATGCAGCACCAGGGCCGCATTGACGTCCACACGCAAGTCGGCGCCGGTACCGTGTTTAACCTCTATCTACCCTCGCTGGACGTCTCGCACCATCCTGATGACACAGCATTCAAGGAAACCTTGCCCTTGGGCCACGGAGAAACGATCCTGGTCGTGGAGGATAATATTGCCACCCGCGCGGCGCTGTGCAGCAGCCTCAATATGTTGAACTACCATACTCTCGAGGCTACGAACGGCAAAGAGGCTCTAGACCTTTTCGCTGAACGCCGCGCAGACATCGCGCTGGTGCTTACCGATCTCGTGATGCCGGTGATGGGGGGTAAAGCTCTGGCCCATACGCTCTACCAGCAGGCTCCCGACCTCAGCATCATTGTTATGAGTGGCCATCCCCTCGATCCTGATACCGACACCCGCATCGCGGATAATGTCTGCGATTGGATGCAGAAACCGCCCAGCTTGGAACACCTGGCCGAGACGCTGGCGCGCGTGCTACAAGCATAAGCCTTCAGCCTTTGGCTATCAGAAAAAAACTCACGATACAGCAGCCTTAACTTTGGATTTATATCACAGGGAGGAAAACAAATGGAGCTACCTTTGACATTGACACCGCAATCTCTGCTGGGCGTCCTATCCGGCGAAGACGCCCCCACTCCTCTGGCGGAGGCAACGTGGTACACTGCCCGGGAGATCGGCGACGGGTTGGCTTACACCTTCCCCAGGGGGGCTTTGGCCAACGCGCGCTACCTCACCGCCGACACCTTGCTCGAAGGCGAGCACTTGGCCGTTTTCGTCCTCCAACTGCAAGAGGGTGATGACGGCCCGACGTTTGCATTGAGTTACGGCCTGATCACTGAATGTGCAGCGCGGCTACGCGTCCCCCTGGAGGCCGTCAACCAGAATCGCTGGCGCTACGAACGCGAAGGCGCGTGGCTCAAACCGCTCTGCGGTGGACAACGCGTCGACTTGCGCAAGGTGGATCGGATGCAACTCACCGTGCTGCGCAAAGGGCCGCATCCCGTGCATTTCTGCCTCACGCCGATCGTCGCCGTCACCGAGGAGCCGCCTAAACTGGACGCGCCAATCCTACCCAAAGGCAAACTGCTGGACGAATTAGGGCAAAGCACCCTCCACGAGTGGCCAGACAAGACGCGTAGCGAGGAAGAGTTGATCGCCTGCCTGCAAGACCAACGCGAGACTGCGTCCGCGCAAGCCCTGCCTGAAGGCTACTCACGATGGGGTGGTTGGTTGAGAAAGCGTTTCTCCGCCACGGGCTTCTTCCGCACCCACTACGATCACAAGCGTTGGTGGCTCGTGGATCCCGATGGTTACGCCTTCTGGTCCTCCGGGCTGGATTGCGTGGGATTTGGCATCGATACAGCTTACCAGGGTCTGGAATCCGCACTGACCTGGCTGCCCGATGCCGACGGTCCCTATGCCCAGGCCCACCATATGCGCGGTGAAGTGCACGCCTTCGATTATCTCAAAGCCAACTTTACCCGTGCCTTCGGGTCAGAGGCAGCCTACGAAAACTGGTCCACCACCACACTAGGACTCCTGAGGAAGTTTGGCTTCAACACCATCGCCAATTGGTCGGATTGGCGCATCGCGCGCGATGCGCAGGTTCCCTACGTACGCCCTTTGGATAGTCGTTCGCTTTCCGTTCCCATGATCTACCGTGACTTCCCCGATGTCTGTCACCCTGACTTTGATCAAGCCAAAGTGGCATTCGCCGAACAACTGCGCGAAACCCGCGACGATCCAGCCTTCATCGGCTACTTCCTGATGAACGAGCCAAATTGGGGTTTTGCCCAGGAAACGCCCGCCGCCGGAATGCTGTTCAACACGACCGAGTGCTGTACCCGCCACGCGCTCAGTATCTTCCTGCGCGGGCGCTACGGCGATGAAGAACGGCTGTCAAATGCCTGGGAAATCGGCACGACGTTTGCGCAGTTGGCTGAGGGCAAGTGGGATATCCCCCTCACCGAGCGCGCGCAAGCCGACCTGGCGGACTTCAGTGCGATTATGGTGGAGCGTTACTTCGGCGGTCTGAGTGAGGCATGCCGTAAGGTGGACCCGAACCATCTGAACCTGGGCATCCGTTACTACACCGTCCCGCCCGCGTGGACCGTCAAGGGGATGCGCAGCTTCGACGTCTTCAGCATGAACTGCTACAAAACGCGCGTTCTTGCCGAAGAGATGGCGCAGATCAACGCGATACTCGACATGCCTATCATGGTCGGCGAGTGGCACTTTGGCGCGCTGGACGTAGGGTTGCCCGCCAGCGGCATCGGACACGTGCCGTCACAAGCGGACCGGGGCAAGGCATTCCGCTTCTACCTGGAAGATGCGGCAGCACAGCCCTGGTGCGTGGGCGTCCACTACTTCACGCTCTACGACCAATCCGCACTGGGTCGCTTCGACGGCGAGAACTACAATATCGGCTTCCTGGATACCTGCAACCGTCCCTACACGCCGCTTGCCGAAGCTGCACGATTGAGTCACGAGCGTCTCTATCAGGTCGCAACCGGCGAGGTGGCACCTTACGACGATACGCCCGAGTATCTACCTCTGCTGTTTATTTGACCGAAAGGACAAGGATTACATTAATTTAACTTAACTGAAACACATTATGATATTGACGCACTAAGCCTTCCGTGAGAAAATATAATTGCTCACCTTGAGGTGGGTTGGGGGTTGGCTGAAGCAAGTATCCAGAATGACGTCCCTCGTGGAGGTTCTCAACTTTCATAAAGACAAAGGAGGTTGAAGACGAGTATATCCTGGCGCACTCCCCCTTGGATCATGGCGCCTGCAAAATCGAAAAACTGACGTTAGAGGCCGGTCCCCTCGAGCGCCAACCAAAGCTTTACGAGTGATTTTTCGCTTAAGAGGAGGCGTTCTATGCGCAGAGTATTTCCCGTGTTATTGCTCGTTCTCGGATTGTTGTTGATCTCCAGTGTGCCAGTCTATGCCCAACCCAACGCGTATGACATCATCGTCAACCATGTTATCCAACCGGGAGAGACGATTTACTGCATCGCACGCGCTTACCAGGTTAGTCCAGCGGCGATTATCAATGCCAACATGGTTCCCAACCCCAACTGGATTCACCCTGGTCAAGTGCTTGCCATCCCTGATGTACCCGCATTCCTTCCACCGGGTCCCACGTGCGTGCGCCAGGACCCATCGACCCCGCCACCGGTACCGACATGCACGTGCGCGCAATACTATACCATTGTGACAGGCGACAATCTTTACCGGATTTCACTCAAGTACAACGTGAATATGTGGCGCATCGCCGAGTGCAATAATATTCACAATCTGAATTACATCCGTATCGGCGACGTGTTGTGCATTCCAAGCGAGTAAATGCCCATTCTCTCAGGTGCAACGCGCTAGATGTGCGTTGCACCTGATTTTCGTTATTTCACCGGAGGATTCTCGTGTTCCGAACACAAGTCGATTTCTCGAAAAAGATCCGCGATTGGGATGGCTTTGGCGTAAACTATGTCGAAGCGGCACAAACGCGTGATTACACCACCGATCCGCAGGAATACGGTGGCTTCAGCCTGCTGACAGAGGTAGAACGGCAGGAAATTATCGCCCTTATCTTTGGAGAAGACGGCCTGAAGCCCGGCGTCGTCAAGATGTTCCTGGACTCGTTCCACCAGGACGAACCGGGTGCAGACTACAACTTCAATGACCCGCACATCGAACTTGAAGCCTACAATCACGAGACGACGACCCGCTGGATGCATTACTTCGTCCGCGAAGGGCTGAAGACAACGCGTGCCCGGGGTGGCGATCTGGACATCCTCGTGACACTTTACGGGCCGCCAGGATGGATGACATTGCAGCGCATCGTCCGCGGGCGTGACATCGATCCCACACTGAAAATCGAGGTCGCCAAGTACCTCGTCTCGTGGGCCAAGTTTCTGCGCGAAAAAGAAGGTTTCCCCGTTCACTACGTCTCCATCCACAACGAGGGTGAGGACTGGATGCGTTGGCCCGAGGATGGGACCGAAGGCGGACTGAACCACGATTACAATATGTACTGGCCACCCGAACTGGTCACCGAATTTATGAAGCTCATCCCGCCCATCCTCAAAGCCAATGGCATGGAAGACGTCACACCCACCCCTGGCGAGACGTCGAACTGGTACCGTTTCAGTGAGTGGGGCTACGCCGACACGCTGGCCGACGATGACGCGGCGATAGCGAGCCTGGGGCTGATCACATCCCATGGCTTCCGGGGCAATCCCAATCCCAGCCGCTGGTACGGCGATTGGCGTAGCCTGGGAACCGACATCCTCCGCGCCAAACGTCCCGATCTGCACGCCTGGGTCACCAGTACCAGTTGGGCCAAAATGGACGCCGTATTTGTCAACGAAATTTACAACAACATCTACTGCGCCAAAGTGAATGCCATCATCCCCTGGGCCTGCATCCAGCGCCCTGGTAAATGGGTGGGCGGCGATCCGAATCCCGGCTGCGCCTTCCGCGTCTACGACGACGGTCATTACGAGGTCATGCCGGGCTACTACTTCTTCAAGCAAGTGAGCCGCGCCGGGCAGCCGGGCATGAGCGTGGCGCGTGTGGTCAGCAACAACTCCGGCATCAACCTGATCGCCTTTGCAGGCAACGGTAGCGGCAATCCCGACGCCTTTGTCGTCATCAACGTAACCAGCGAGGACATAACACTTAACATCAAAGTGGACGTCAGCGCGAGCAGCGTTTTCAGTGCCTACCGCACCTCGCCCACCGAGTCCTACACCTCATTGGGCGATTTTACACTCCAGAATGGCACCATCGCCTGTAACGCCACTGCCGGATCGGTGACGACCTTCTTTGGAAAATAGCTGTCGAGACGCCGGGCTGAAGCTCTCACGTTAAGTACACAAAGCCCTTCGGGCTGGCTTGATAGCTCTTTAGGCAGCTTTGTGGGTTTGGCCCTGTGGCTTTAGCCCTCGGCCTGACTACCGAATTTAGTTTTCACCAGTCGTTTGCACCAAAAGCGACTGAGATCGCGACTACCATGTGCCATCAATGCCTATGAACCTGTACGATCTTGGCTATAGTACACTCGAAACGCTGTTCGCTGGGTGGAACATTGCCTCGACCCACGCGCGGACGGTGTGGCGGTGGCTCTATCGCCACATTCCCACCGACTTCACAGGATTGCCGGATGGCTTGCCCCAGGCATTGCCCGCGTACCTCAGCGCCGAGACGACGTTGGAACTTCCACCAGTGGTAGACTCGCAGGTCGCCGCCGACGGTTCGACACGCAAGGACCTTCTGCAACTGGCCGATGATGAGCGTGTCGAAGTCGTCATTATGCGCTACCGGCACCGGCACAGCGCGTGCATTTCCACGCAGGTGGGCTGCGCCTGTGACTGCCGCTTCTGCGCCACCGGACAAATGGGGTTCGTGCGCCAGCTCACTACCAGCGAAATCGTCACCCAGGTGCTACACGCGCAGCGAACGTTGGCGACGAACGGACAAAATCTGACCAACTTTGTGCTGATGGGCATGGGCGAGCCGCTGCTGAATTACGACAACACGCTAGATGCTCTCCGTCGCGTGTGCGACCCGCGCGGTATGGGTTTCGTTGAGCGGCGCATCACCCTCAGCACCGTCGGCATCGTGCCGGGCATCGAACGGCTGGCAGGCGAGGACTTGCGCATCAACCTGGCCGTCTCGCTCCACGCTGCCACCGACGCCGTCCGCGACACACTCCTACCCATCAACCGGCGTTATCCCCTGGACGCTCTATACAACGCGCTCCGGGCATACACCGCCACCACGCAGCGTCGTGTAATGCTCGAATGGGTGCTGATTGACGGCGTCAACGCCACGCGCGAGCAAGCCGAAGCGCTGGTCGCACGCTTTGCCGGGATTCCGGTGCACGTTAATCTGATCCAGCTCAATCCCACGCCGGAATTCGACGCGCAGCCCGCGACGCCGGAGGCCGTGGATGCCTTTACCGCCGTCCTTGACCGCGCCGGCATCCCGCACACCATGCGCCAACGGCGCGGCGCGCCAATTACCGCGGCCTGCGGGCAACTGCGGCGTCGTTCCCTGTTGGAAGAAACGGTTTAGCTCCACATGCTCCGAGGGGATTGCCAAATCCCCGTTCTGGTCTGGATCTGACGATCCAGACCGAGCAAAATTAGATCTACTGAGTCTCAGTAGATCTAAAATCTACGTTCGTAGTAACCACTTTAGTGGTTCTTTTAACGACTGAAGTCGTTACTACGAGCCAAAATTGTGATCTACTGAGTCT
>JAFGSL010000275.1 GCA_016934645.1 Anaerolineae bacterium | reverse complement strand
GGCTGTTAACGGCTTGGCCCCCCGGCGAGGGGGAGTCCGGGGGGCCACCAGCCAAGGAAAGGAGGAGAGGTGCGATGGATTTTTCAAACCATCTAAGTTGGGTACCAACCTCGTTGGGTACCAACCTCAACCTCATTCACCTTTATGATAACGATTTTCAAGGTGAAAAATAGTGACGAATGACTTGTTCTGGTGTGACGTAACGCCATACGGAAGATAGCTTTTTTCTAGGCAAAGCATTGTCTTGTGCTATACTAAATTTATTCAAATTAGGCAACTTTTTACGCCGAAGTGCGTATTAAGATTGTATGTTATGTCTGGCTTTATATGTTGAGGAGGAACAATGAACGAGGAACTGGAAAACGATTTGGCACAAGTTGATGAACAGGTTGGTGAAGTTGTGACGGAATGTGAGACGCCGGAGGAACCCTCTGCTCCTGAAATGCTCGGTGAAGTCGTCGCGGAGACGGTGACGATTGAGCAGGGCGGTGCGCAGAACGTCAAGGCCGAAACAGTCACCGTCAATCAGGGCGGTATCGCGCGCGCCGAAGGTAAGTTTATCGACGTCAAGGATGGCGGAATCGCCCTGGCGATGGGTGAAAATATGACTGTGACCGACGGCGGCGTGGCGGTGGTCATGGCCGACAACGTCAAGATGACGGATAGCGTCGCGTTGTTTGTTGCCGCTAACCAGGTCACCGGTGAGGATACGAAGGTCATCTTCGATATGCGTGCCGCCGTCGTCTTTGGCGTCGTGCTCGGTGTCGTTGCTGGGATGATCAGCCGGCTGTTCGGACGCAAAGCTTAAGTTAACGTCACTCCCATATTAGCAAACGCTGCGGCAGATGCCATCATCTGCCGCAGCGTCATTGTATTTGTACTGGCTAAAGCTACGATTTTTCCCATTGATCCCTAAACGCATCAGGGATCGATCAACGCAATGCTACCATCTGCATTGTAGAATAGTTCTGCAACTTTGATGCAGCGCTTGTTGTCGGTGCCCCCTGAAAGCGAGGCGTCGTGATAGAAGAGGTACCAACGCCCTTCAAACTCGACAATGGAGTGGTGTGTTGTCCATCCTACCACTGGATTTAGGATACGCCCACGATACACAAAAGGCCCGGTTGGTCTGTCGCTGGTGGCGTAGACGATGAAGTGGGTGTCACCGGTTGAATAAGAGAGATAGTAGACGCCGTTGTATCTATGTACCCAGGGGCCTTCGAAGTAGCGCCGGTCACGGTCGCCGGCGAGTAGCGGTTGGCCGTCTTGATCGACGACGGAGATTTCGTCGACGGGGCCAGCGAAGCTCAGCATATCCTCCGACAGTTTCCCCACGCGGGGACCTAGCGCGGGTTCGTCGTCGTCGGGTTCCGTGCTATCAGGATTAAAGGTTCCTGTGCGCCAGTTTTGAAGTTGCCCGCCCCACAACCCGCCATAGTACAGGTAGGCCTGTTCATCGTCATCGATAAAAACACAGGGATCAATGCTGAAGGTGCCGGGTATGAATGACGGCTCAGGAGCAAACGGTCCGGCCGGCGATGGGCTGGTGGCCACGCCGATGCGAAAGAGGCCTTCGCCATCCTTTGCCGGGAAGTAGAAATAGTATGTGTCGTTCTTGAAGGCAGCGTCGGGTGCCCACATTTGTTTTTCGGCCCAGGGGACATCGTTGACGTGCAGAATTTCTCCATGATCCACCGGCAGCGAATTCATATCTTCCATCGAAAAGACGTAGTGGTCGACCATATCGTATTGATCGCCGATGTCATCTATTGGGTTGTCATGGTTCAGATCATGCGACACATAGATATACAAGCGACCTTCATAAACGTGTGCGGAAGGATCGGCAGTGTAGATATGGGCTACCAGCGGTTTTTTCATGATGTCCATTGCATGGCCTCCTGTGGGGCAAGGCATACCGTATCGTTTTGTGCGGGCGCTTAACACTTACCCATTCTGTTAGCATACCGCAAATTACAAAATTTACAACTTTTTGGCCGTATCTTTGATAAGTCGCTTTGTTTTAGCCCGCAGTGCCAGCAATCGTTTGATGTCTTGAACGTCATCCGCCGACTCAACCGGAATGAACAGCCACCGTCCTTCAGGGTAGGGATGCGCTCTGTCAATCGCGTCTCGCACATTTTTGCCGGGCTGCATGGCTAACGCTTGCTCAACGGCTTCGGGACTGAGGTTCACCTGAGCGGTAAACCCGCCGGCAGTTGGATAGAGCGATGTCAGCAGTTGCCTACGGATGCGGAACCGCAATGCCCATCCATACTTCTTGCCGTACAGGAACTTAAAATCCTCTTCTGCCGGATAATTCTCCCTGATATGCTGGATGAGTTCTTCCCAAAGTGGCAGCTTCGGGCCGATCATAGCGAGAATCTCCTTCTCAGTCGGCTGTTGTTTCTTGTCTGTCAATGCTCCGATGCTCATAGTATGGCCTCCTTTGTGCATAGTAGAGAGTGTTTTTTCGTTTGCGGGCTATGCCCGCAAACGAAAAAACACCACTTCTAAAAGTGCAGTACAGGGATGTCTCGTCTACCGTGCGATATCGACACTCAATTGCAAGTCGGTTTCAAGGTTGAGGATATAAATGATGTGGGTGTCGTTATCTGCAGCCCTGGCGTAGGGGATATTGCTGTGGATGGCGGTGGTATCGGGAGGGAGATACAGGGAAACTTGGATCGGTACGGCGAGTTTGCCGCCTTGTTTTTGAACGTAGAGACGATAGTGCAGGGTCTCCTCTTTCTGTTGGATCACGTCTGGCGGTAATAGGTAGATCATGCGTGTCTCGGCGCGTTGGCCTGGTGGCAGCACAAAAAATGTGGCGAGGACGGTTTTACCGGCCTCAGGTGCCAGAATTTCCGCTTCACCGGAGCGCGCATTGCCCGTCACCAGCAAGTCCCCCGGGATGGGGTTCGGCGTCGCGCTGAGCGGTTGGGTGCCTTCCGGCACATAGACGCGCACGTAATCCCAATAGCACTGCTGCATCAGGGACTCGTAGGTCAACATGGGCGGTTTGTAGAAATGATAGCAGGGTTCGCTCGTGCGCGGGCCATTGTGCTGGTACTGTAGGGTCAAAAAGGCTTGCGGCTGTTGCGGGTCACGCAGGTCCACGGCATATCCCAAGCTTGCCGCAATGTATGGATTGACCTTGCTGTAGCCCAGGTTGGCGTCTACCACCATCAAGTAATCGCCTTCGCCCGCATACAGCGCGCCATCCCACCGGGTTTCGCCCAACAGCGTGGCCAGATCGTCATCCTGCAGCGCGTAAGCGAACATATGGCGTTCTTCGAACGCTTCAATCACGGCCATGCCCAACCGGATGAAATCGACGGTCTCGGGCTGGTGCTGCACTTTGTCGATGACGGCTGTGAGCAGGTCTTCCAAAATCACTTTGTGCCGCCGTTCCCAGGCTGCGACGGGATCATCTTCCAGCGGCATATCCCTGGACTGTCGTAAAGCCGCGAGGATGTTGCTGGCCGTGATCGGGTTGGGGTAGCTCGGGATGTCGAGGGGTTGCAGGACTTCCACCATGCGCCGGAAGGCTTCCTGGTCGACCGCCAGCACGCCGTCAATCGGCGTCTCGTAACGCTGTTGGTAGAAGGCGACCGCCTGCCGTGCTGAGGTGGGAAAGTCGGGGCTCCAGTTGCTGTCGTGGAAGACCCACAGCTCCAGGCCCATGATTTCCAGCAGGGGCGCGGGTGGATCGGGATAGGGACGCTTGAAGTCGGTTACCTCGGCGCTGTTTTCGAAGTACAGGTGTTCAATGCGCCCCTCGCGCACCGCGACCCGTGCTACACCGGTCAAAAAGCCGCCCGTTGGACGCAGTTCATCCTCATTCTGCACCAACAGCAGGTAGGTGTGCAGCTCAGTATCGCCGAGCAGTTTGGGCAACAGCAAAGCGCCCTGCACGCCCCGCTGCAGAAGCGGCACGTAATGATCCAATGGGGCGATCCATCCGGCGAGACGTGGAGAGAGCGCATCCGTCTCCAGCGTATCCCGCGTGTGTTGCACGCGCTCCAACGCGCGCGCTGTACTCTCCAACTGCGGTTGCGCCTGGCGCAGCAGGGCCATGGCTGTCTCCAGGGTTTGTGTCTGGGTCTCATCCCGCGATAGGAGTAGCGGTTCCAGGGCCTGCGACAGTTGTGCGCCATTTTCGCTCAGGTCGAGCGCTATCGTCAGGAGCGCGGGTGCTGCGGCTAGATCCCCGCCATAACGCGGCAGCCAACGGAGATGTGGCGCTATGTCGATGAAAAAGGCGAATTCCGCCTGAAAGCCGCGCAGGTCATCGTGGATGAGGGTCAGCAGTTCGGCGGGCGTCCAAGGCATGGAGGCAGGCGACTCAAGCGATATGCCGAGGTCATCCTGGAGCAAGGCATGCAACGCCGCCACATCGTTCTGTAGTACGTGCTGCCACCGCCACGCGCGAACGGCCTTTGTCCCGCCGCCGACGAGGAGCAGTACCAGATCGGCAATGAGAAACCAACGCCATGCGCGTATGCGAGTATGGGGGCGTGGGTGTGTCGCCATGCCGTTCTCTTGGTTCATGGGGCGGTATCCTGGGCGCGTGGTGCCAGGATGGCGACGCGTGCCAGGGCACGGGCTGCGGAGGTGCTGTCGTCCCACACCATATAAACGGCGGCCAGGTTGGCGTAGGCGCTGTGGTTGAGAGGGTCCCACGCCAGCGCAGTCTGGAACAACTGGCCAGCCTGGGTGGCTTGCGCGTAACGAGCTTCCGGCAGAAGGTCTTGGGCGTGCTCTAGGCGCTGTAACACGTAGCTCCCGGCGACGGTATAGCCCCAGGAGATCGCGACAGGATGGAGTGGCCAGATCACCAGCAAAACGATACCGGCCAGAATTAAGCCGTGCACTGCTAAACAGAGCCGGTCACGGTTCATAGGCTGCCAATCACGGGATGCGGATAACTTGACCGGCCTCTAGTCCGGAGACGACTTCAGTTTCGCTGCCGGTGGAGAGGCCAGTCTGGATCTCGACCTGTTGCACCGCGCCATTGGCTTGCACGAGTTCCACGTATTCTCGCCCGCCACTCAGCAGGATGGCCTGCGTGGGAATGAGCAGCACGTTCTCTTTGCTGCGCACGACAATCTTGATGTCGGCGCCCATGCGCATGGTGGCGGGGATGTCCTGATCCTCGTCAAAGACGATGGTCACATCGTAAGCCCACTTTCCCTGCCACAGCACGGCCTGGCTGGCGATTTGCAGAACCGTGCCGTAGTACGTGCGATCCAGATAGGCATCCAGCACCAGTTCGACGCGCTGCCCAATGGCGACGCGATATGCATCTTGTTCGTAGATGGTGGCGATGGCCCACAGTTCGCTTGGATCGGACAGAACGCCGACCGGTTCGTAGGCGCTGACCCCCTCGCCGACCCGTTTTTCGACCGACAGCAGCACGCCGGAAAACGGCGCGCTCAACTGCGTGTCGGTCACGTGCTGGGCCGCCTGCAAATAGAGCATCTCGGCCTGGGCATACTCGATCTGGGCGATGGAGTAGTCCAGGTTTTGCATGGACCGGGTTGAGCCCCACGCCAGCCTGGCTGCGTACAATTGCGCTGCGGCCAACGCCTCGGCGACTTCCGCTCTCGCCTCCGCCTGGGGGACGTAGAGATCGCACTCCCGGTAATCCAGATCGTCCTTCGCCGTGCGCCGGCAGCGCTCCGCGCTCAACTGGGCGTTGACGATGGCCTGCTCATTCTGCAGCAGGACCTGATTGTAGGCGGCGTTGGCGATGCCGATCGCCGCCCCAACCGCGCTGGTCTGCGTTTGTGAGACCAGTTCGGTCTGCGCCAGCCGGAGCTGGGCGATGTCGAGCGCGTAACGGCGCTCGAGCAGTTCGCTCTCAATCGCTACGGCGCTCAATTCGGCCAAGAGCTGTCCCTGTGTCACCTGGTCGCCGGGGGCAACGTACAGCCCTTTCAACGTGCCGCCGAGGGGAAACACGAGGTTGGTTTCGCGCCGGGCCTCGATCCGCCCACGCGTTTCGAGCGCATCCACTATAGTGCCTGAGACGACGGTAGTCGTCATGGTCGAGGAGGCCTGCACGCTGGCGGTGGGCACGGGCGTCGGCGGCACAAAGGTCGGGACGGCCTCCATCGCCGGTTGCTGGCAAGCGACGAGCAACAGTATGGCGAGTCCAATCACGATAAGGAATTTATACGATTTCAATGTTTCAACTCCAATATTTGTTTGTAGCAGTCAGCTTTCAGTTCAGGATTTCCACAAGTCATCTGAATTTACCGCCGAGAACGCTGAGAGCGCAGAGAATTTATAGTTTCTCGGCGGCCTCTGCGGTGAAAAAAGTCATGTCTACGTAAGTCCTAAGCTGTCAGCTCTGGCTGATCGCTGGCCACTGACGGCTGACCGCTATCCGCTTGCCTGCGATGATGCCTATGCTTGCGCCTTGTCAGCCAGTCGAAGGGGCCACGCCGCCCGTTATCCGTGTAATCGTGGTAATAGTAATAATAGTAATACCCGCCGCTGCGCGCTTTTACACGGTTGAGCACCACGCCCAGGATCACCCCACCCACGCTGGCGATGCGCTCGGCGGCCTGCACGGCAGCCGGGATGCGGGTTTTTGCACTGTCCGCCACCAAGACGACGCCGTCCACTATGGTGGAGAGCACCGCCGCGTCGGAGACGGCCAGTACCGGCGGGCTGTCCAGGACCACCATGTCGGCCTGTTCGCGCAGCTCGGCGATAAAGTGTTTGAACGTCTGCGAGGCCAAAAGCTCCGTTGAATCCGGCGCCCGTGAACCGACGGAGACCAGGCGCAGGTTTTCCACGTCCGTTTGGCGCACGGCGCGGGGGCGGTCTTCGACGGCGAGCAACGCTTCGGTGAGGCCCGGCTCGAGGGGGAGGTTGAAGGTGTGGTGCAGGGTGGGGTGGCGCAGGTCGGCATCGACCAGGATCACCGACTTGCCCCCCTGCGCGATCACCGCCGCGAGATTGGCCGCCGTGAACGACTTGCCATCGGTGGGCTGCGGGCTGGTCACCAGGAGCGTGCTCGGTGGCTCGTCGAGGTTGGTGAACTGGATGCTGGTCCGCAGGTTGCGAAATGCCTCTGCGGCGGGGCGCAGGGGATGTTTGGCCACCACAACTTTGTCCTGCGCGCCATTTTTTCCCAGGTACGGCACAATGCCCAACACGCTGATCGGCAGCACGCGCTTGATATCGTCCGGTGTGCGGACCGTGTCATCGAGGTAGTCGATGAGGAAGGCCAGGCCCACGCCGGCCATCAGGCCGACGGCCGCCGCCAGCAGAATATTGCGCATCTTTTGAGAGCCGATGGGGGCGGCAGGCAGTTCTGCCGGTGCGAAAACCGAAATGCGTGTGATGTAGCGCGTCATCGACAGCCGCAGTTCCTCCGCGCTTTGCAACAAAACCGCCAGCCGCGTCTGCTGGTTGGCACGCTGCGTTTCCAGTTGGGCCAGTTCCAGGCGGGCAAAGTCCGGCAGCTCTTCCGGATCGCCCATCCCCGTAATGCTTTTCTGTGTCTCCTCGAGTGATGTCTCCAGCGCTGCGGCCTGTGCCTCCATCTCCGCAAGCCGGGACTGGTAGCGCGCTTCCTGCTCGCTGGTTTGATGCTCGATAAAGACCTGCGCGACCGTCTCCACCAACGCCTTGACCAGCGCCGGGTCGTGACCCTGGGCGGCGATGGTGATAAGCTGTGTGCCTTCAACCTGCGAGACGGTGAGCATGCCCTT
>JAFGSL010000274.1 GCA_016934645.1 Anaerolineae bacterium | reverse complement strand
CTGTACTTTATTGTCACATCCTAAATCGTTGAGTTTCTCCCCATTTACTTGCCACTCGATAGGTGGATAGTCTACAACGATCACTTCTTTAGTTATTCCTGAATTTGTGAGGGTTGGTAATAGATTTGTAGATTGTGAACAACCTACAAGGATCAATATCGTAGCAATTAGTTTGATGAAATACCCGTCTCTCATCATCTTTTACCTCATCATAAAACTTACAGCTTGTAATTTTCCCAGCGGTCGGTGTGAGCCGCGCCCACTCGCCCCCTCTGGTAAGACACGCTTGAATCACTGACACCTTGGCGGGCAAGACCCACCGCAAGAAAGCGCAAGGGTGGGCGTCGGCTCCACACGATGTTAGCCAGCCTGTTCCTTATGTCATCTTTCGGGCGATACTGGGCCAGGTGTTTTCACCCAAGACGGACCAGGTGTTTTCGCCCAAACTGGGCCACGCGTTTTCGGCTAAAGTGGGCCAGTAGCGTAACTCCTTCAACTCGGGCATACTCCTGTGTGGAAACCTACACGAGGAGGCGAGAAAATGCCCGGCAACAGGAAGGAGACTATGGACGTTCGAGAGATGTTGCACCGTCAGTGTGCGGGCATTGGCGTGGTGCGCTACGTTGGCTGTAGCCTCCTGGGTTATCCGGTAGAGGCACTGCTCTATCGTTTGGGGCAAAGAAGGGAAATGGGTAGGCATCGAGAGATTTAGCTGTAAGTTGGCGCGTTCTGCGGTTTCCGTAGCCATCTGACGCAAGGCCAGCGACAGTCCCATATCCTCCAGCGGGCTAGCTCGCAGTGATTTGAGCGCGCGCCGCGTTTCCTGCAAGCCGGAGCGCGTGGCCCCCAGTGATTTATCCAGCATCTGTTGTGCCGCTTTGGAGTCAACGTCCCAATAAGTCTTCACTGTTTCCAATTGCACCGACAAGGCGCTGAGGGTGTGCGCCAGGGTGTCGTGCAGTTCGCGCGCCATCCGGTTCCGCTCCCGGCTGATGGTCAGTTCCTCTAATGTACTGGCGTAATGGGTCAATTGCGAGTTGGCTTTTGCTAGTGCTATTTGCTCTTGTTGCAATCGTTTGAGTAGCATACTGATGAAATAGCCAGTGATCAAAAAGCTGATTGTCTGAATTAGCAAAATGGTTAAGGGCGGTAGCAGAGATGCCCCGCCCGGACGGTAAAAGTAAAGCTGCATTCCTAGCGTAAACACCGCGATGCAACCACTAAAGAGCAACACATAGCGCCAGCCATATTGCCAAGCTGTCAAAACCAGAGCCATCAACAATAGTGGCATCGTCCGCAGCATAACCGCTTCCGGGCCGCTGGCCTGGATAGGCGGCATCCGGTGCGTTACCAAATGCGCCATCACGATAGGAGGAATCGAAAGTAAGATGATGACTAGCGGCAAAAGGGTCGCGCGCAAGCGGGCCGTGTTGCGAGAGGCTAAAATCAACCCTAAGACAACGAGAAGGGCCAGGCCATTGATCTGGTAATAGACTGGGGCGAAGATTGGACGCGTATAAAGCACATGATCAATGGTCGCCAGCGCGACCAAATACCCTGCCGACAAAATCACGACCCAATATAATAACCATGTGATGTTACTTTCAGTTCCGTTCTCTTTCATACCTTCATTATAGTATAGAACCGCTTTACTTGCTTATGTTTCCTGTCATTCATCGCGTTATGTACCCATGACAACTGTCATACGAACGGGTGATCGCTATCATCGTTGGGGGTGCAAAAGCGTGATTGGCAACACTATGGCACACGACGATTATTTGATAAAGTCAGAAGAAGACAGAAGGCAGAAATTAGAAATGAAGTCATTACCCTCTAATTTCCAATCTCTAATCTATAGGAGGTATGAAAATGTACGTCAAATATTGGAAAATGTTCACTGTGTTTTTTGTTTTGGCTCTATGTCTCATTATTCATCAAGGTGTCTATGCTCAGACCAGCCTCGCCGCCACGCCGCCGTCATCCCCGCCCCCGCCGCCCCCACAGGACGCAGGGATGACGATCACGCAGACGCTCTCGGATGGCGCGCAACGTAACACCATCGCCTTCGATGGGCTGGCGTTCCTCACCGGCAATCTGGGCGCGGATTCCTTTTTCCCGCCGGGGAAGGTGGCCGACTTCTGGGGCTTCCAGTATCTACGCGACAACGACCCCACCGGGATGGGCCACAATACTGATTTCCTCACCCGCGCCGCGCTGAATATGCTCTACGTCCTCACGCCGGCCCAACGCACCGAGTTGATCGCGCTGGCCGAGGGCCAGGTGGACGCCATCAATCAGTATGCCATCGACCGCTTCGTGCTGATGGATGCGTTCCGCCGTCTTCTGGATGGCGATCTCCCAACGGGGGCAACCGGTCTGGATCAAGCCGCTGTGCAAGCCTATTCCGCGGCCCTCTACCGGCTTGATGGCGAGATTAGCTACGAGCGCGCGCAGGTGATGGGCGCGCAGATCAGTGCCTTCACTGCCGAGCAGCGCACCTACCTCGACGCAATGATAGGGCAAGGGATGCTCGACTGGCCTGAGGTAGCGGAAGTAGCAGAGCTACAAGGGCTGGAGCATGATGTGAAGGTGGCCGTGATGACCTACGCGGGCGATATGTTCAGTTGGTACGCCGGCGACATCGCCGCGGACGTCTACTTCTGCCCGGAGCGGCAAGGAACATACTTCGGCTCGTTCTATATGAAGGATGCCCCGGCCGTCGGCAACCCCGGTTACAGCATCCCCACCACGCTCACCGCCGAGATGGGGGAGGCGTTTCTGCAAGTCCTCACCCCAGAGCAGGCCGCCGGTATCACGGGGCTGGTGGAAGCGCAGAAGCCTTCTCTCTACGCGATTGTGGAGCGGCGGGAGGATGTGGCGACGCTATTGCGCCAGTTTATGAGCGGTGGATCGCCGGATGAAGCCGCCGTCCTCAGCCTGATGGAGGATTACGGTGAACTGGACGGCGACATCGTCGTCCGCTACGCTATGGCCTTCGCCCAGGTTGCCCAGAGTTTGACCACGGCGCAGCAGGAAGAACTGGATGATCTGCGCCTACAAATCCTGGGGGCTGACTTCCTGTTCCCGGATGGCGCGTACTTGTACGCGGAACCGATCAGCATCCCCACCATCCCAAATACGGATTTTCTGTTCACCACGGCGCATAGCACGACGGTGGCGTACCCCATTGTGGATACCGG
Source organism: Anaerolineae bacterium (assembly GCA_016934645.1). Next base: position 2,787 of record JAFGSL010000274.1, on the reverse strand, counting down.
GCAGACCGCGTGCTACGGCGACAGCCCGGAGATCACGTGCCCAGCAGAGGGCGCCGCCTTCTACGGACAGGATGCGCAGATCACCGGCAACGCGCCCAGCTACACGGATAACGGCAACGGGACGGTCACGGACAACGTCACCGGCTTGATGTGGCAACAGTCGCCCGACACCGATGGCGACGGTGACATTGACGCTGACGACAAGTTGACCTACAGTGCGGCAGGCAACTACTGCGCCGGACTGTCGTTGGGCGACTATGACGACTGGCAGTTACCCAACATCAAACAGCTTTACTCATTGATTGACTTCAGCGGCCTCGACCCTAGTGGCTACAATGGCACGGATACCTCTGGCCTGGTGCCCTTTATTGATACCAACTACTTCGACTTTGCTTACGGCGACACAGCCGCCGGCGAGCGCATTATTGATGCTCAGTATGCTTCCAGTTCCTTATACGTGGCGACCACGTCTGAACAACTGCTCTTCGGCGTCAACTTTGCCGATGGCCGCATCAAAGGCTACGGACTCACATTGATGGGACAGGACAAGACCTTCTTTGTAATCTGCGCCCGTGAAAATACGGACTATGGCGTCAACAGCTTCAGTGATAATGGCGACGGCACCATCACCGACAATGCTACGAGCTTGATGTGGGCGCAGTCCGACAGTGGCGAGGGGCTGAACTGGGAGGAAGCCCTGGCCTGGGTGGAGACCCAAAACGCGGCCAACTACTTGGGCCACGATGACTGGCGACTCCCTAACGTCAAGGAACTGCAAAGCATCGTGGACTACACCCGCTCGCCCGACACCACGAGTTCCGCCGCGATTGACCCGCTCTTCGACGCTACCGCCATCACCAACGAAGGAGGCGAAGCCGACTATCCCTTTTATTGGAGCAGCACCACCCACGCCAACTGGACCGATACCCCCGGGGCCGCGGGTGCGTATGTAGCCTTTGGCCGCGCGCTGGGTTACATGAACAATGCTTGGGTAGATGTACACGGTGCGGGAGCGCAACGCAGCGACCCCAAATCGGGCGATCCCGCCGACTGGCCCACCGGCAACGGTCCGCAGGGCGACGCCATTCGCATTTACAACTACGTCCGCCTGGTGCGCGATGCTGACAGTGGCGTGCAGAACACGCCTCCCACCGCCGAAGCCGGCGGCCCCTACAGCGGCGAGGTGGGCGACCAGATCACGCTGGATGGTTCGGGGTCCAGCGACAGCGATGGCAGTATTGTCAGCTATGAATGGGATATCAACGGCGATGGACAATACGATGATCTGACTATGGTTACAGCTATCTTCAACGCCAGAATCTCAGGCACATTTACCGTCGGGCTGCGCGTTACTGATGATGACGGGGCGCAAGACACCGACACGGCTACCATTACCGTCAGCGGTGTTACGACGCCAGCGCACAAGATTTATTTGCCGCTGATTGGCAGAAACCTCACCGCCGACACGGACCCCGTCCCCGATCACACCATTGAACAGACGCTCTCTGATGAGGCACAGCGCAACACCATCGCCTTTGACGGCTTAGCCTTTTTGACGGGCAATTTGGGCGCGGACTCTTTCTTCCCCCCTGGTAAGGTGGCCGATTTCTGGGGCTTTCAGTATCTACGGGATAACGACCCCACCGGCATGGGCCACAATACCGATTTCCTCACCCGCGCCGCGCTTAACATGCTGCACGTCCTCACACCCACGCAACGCGCCGATCTGATTACATTGGCCGAGGGGCAGGTGGATGCCATCAACCAATACGCTTATGACCGCTTTGTGCTGATGGATGCGTTTCGCCGCCTTCTGGAGGGCGACCTGCCCGCCGGTGCTACCGGGCTCGATCTCGAAGCGGTGCAGGCGTACTCGGCGGCCCTCTACCGGCTGGATGGCGAGATCAGCTACGAGCGGGCACAGGTGATGGGTACGATGATTGCCGGCTTTGACGCTGAGCAGCGCGCGTACCTGGATGCATTGGCCGGCACGGGGATGCTCACCTGGCCTGATGTGGATGAACCGGAGGACTTGCAAGGACTGGAACACGATGTCAAGGTGGCGGTGATGACCTACGCGGGCGATATGTTCAGTTGGTACGTGGGATCGTTGGATGCCGACGTCTACTTTTGCCCAGAACGACAAGGGACGTACTTTGGGTCGTTCTATATGAAGGACGCGCCTGCTGTCGGCAATCCCGGCTACAGTATTCCCACCACGCTCACTGCCGAGATGGGGGAAGCCTTTCTGCAAGTCCTCACGCCAGGACAAGCAGCGACTATCACGGATTTGGTAATGGAGCAAAAGCCATCTCTGTATGCCATTGTAGACCGGCGGGAAGAGGTCTCCACGTTATTGCGCCAATTCATGACCGGCGGCGTGCCCGACGAGACCGTCGTCCTTACCTTGATGGCGCAGTACGGCGAGTTGGACGGCGACATCATCGCCCGCTACGCGGCGGCTTTTGCCCAAGTCGGCCAGAGTTTGACCGAGGCGCAGCAGACAGAACTAGACGCGCTGCGCTTGCAGATTTTAGGCGCGGACTTTCTGTTCCCCACCGGCGCGTATCTGTACGCCGAACCGATCGCTATGCCGGAGATTCCGAACACCGATTTCTTATTTGAATAGCCGGCCGTCTTGATGAAAGATTTGTCAAATCTATAAAACAATGCTCAAAAAAACACACGATCACAGAAATTCAAAGGAGAACAAAAAATGTTCAAGAGAATAACACAACTATTGCTAGTACTCAGTATACTTACCATAAGCCTGGCAGCATGCAGCAG
>JAFGSL010000273.1 GCA_016934645.1 Anaerolineae bacterium | reverse complement strand
ACTCGTGGAAGAGGGTGACGTAGCCATCGAGCGTGTCGAAGACGTCCTCGGTGACAACACAGGCCGGTTTGCCGCCGTAGCACTCCAGCGGAAAGGCCGCGCGCACGCCCTGGGGAATCGGCATCGGCGTGGGCGCTTGTTTGACGAAGGTGTAGCGCTTGCCAGAGGGATCGACGTCGAAGATGAGGAACCGGTCCGCATCCACGATGGCGATAGGGAAGACGTGGGCCAGGAGCGGGTGAACGGTTTCAATTTGCGCTTGGATCTCGAAAACCTTCTGCAAGTGTGGCGCATATTTGCGCTGCACGGGTAACCATTCCTGCGATGCCGGCCCCTCCTGCAATTTGAAAACCGGTTGGCCTGCCGGTTTTAGGGCGTTGTACACGCGCTCAACCTGCTTGGGATTGGTGTTCAGCGGGATATCGTCCAGCGCGAAATACTGGCAGGCGTCGGATTCGTCGGTCTCGCTCAACTGTCCGCCAATGACTTCACATGTGAAGCTGAAAACCACATCGTCTTTATCCCGCTTCCCGTAGACGCCGACAAGTTGTCCAACGATCACGTCCAGCCCGGTCTCCTCTTTAACCTCGCGGATGACGGACTCTGTGGGCAGCTCGCCGCTTTCCATACCGCCGCCGGGCAGATTCCACATGTCGATGTCGCGGCGGTGGCATAGGAGCACGCGCCCCGCTTCGTCAAAGATGATGGCAAACGCGCCAATGGTGAACATGATTACTCCTCACAAAACCTGCCAGGTTTTCCGAAACCTGGCAGGTTTACGGTTTGCACGAGCGCCTGATACGTCAACTGCTTGAACTGCGGCGCGATGGGGTAGTAAGCATTGGGTGAGTGTTGCAGCATCATCAGGCCGTACAGCGCCTCCTTGGAATCGATCCAGACGTAAGTGCTGAACGCGCCATCCCACCCGAACTCACCGACGGAACCGGGCAGGCCGGTCTTGGAGACGTCCATCAGCACACGGGTACCCAGGCTGTAGCCATAGCCCCAATGGTAGAGGTCCTCGCCTTCCGCAAATCCGTAAGGGAGCGCGGCTTCCGGCATGTGGTTGATGCTGTAGAGGGCGACGGTGGTCGGGCTGAGGATGCGCGCACCGTCCAACTCACCGCCATTGACGAGCATCTGCGCGAAACGTGCGTAGTCGTGGACGGTGGAGACCAGTCCTCCGCCGCCCGAAAGGAATGACGGTTTCTGGAAAATGTGACCGTGCATGGGCGATTCGATGCGTTGCAGGGTCGCGGCGTTGTCGGGATGACCGTACAAGGCGCACAGCCGGTCGGCTTTGGCTTGGGGAACGTAAAAGTCTGTGTCGATCATCCCCAACGGCTCGAAGAGACGCTCTTTGAGGAAGGCGTCCAGCGGTTTGCCGGAGATGATTTCGATGATGTAGCCGAGGACGTCGATTGCGTAGCTATAGCGCCACTTCGTCCCCGGTTGGAAAGCGAGCGGCAGCGTGGTCAGGCTCTCGACCAGGTCTTTCACGGTGGCTTTGTCTGGATCGATGCCGGATTCCTTTTGCGCTTTTTGGTACTCCCGATCCACCGGATCGTTCTCGTTCCAACCGTAGCTCAGACCCGCTGTGTGGCTGAAGAGGTGGCGGAATGTGATCGGCCTTTCGAGGTCGGCGAGTTCGATTCCGTCGTCGGTTTCTCGCACAAAGACTTTGGTGTCCTGGAAACCGGGGATGAACTCCGCAATCGGCGTATTCAGGTGGAAATGGCCTTCCTCATACAGTGTCATGATGGCGACGCTGGTGATCGGTTTGGTCATCGAGGCGATGCGGAAGATGGCGTCGAACTGCATCGGCTTGTGCGCTTCTATATCCATCATGCCGAACTTTTCCAGGTAGACAGTTTGCCCGTGGCGGGCGACGGTGGCGATGACGCCGGCGAGCTTGCCGTCATCAATGTAGCGTTGCATCAATGTGTCGATGCGCGTCAGGCGCTCGGGTGAGAACCCGGCGTTATCGATAGCGGTGTTGTCCATAGGGTGTCGTCTCTCCTTTATTCCACGCCCATCGCGCGGAGGTTGTCGTAGCTGATCTTGAGGCTTTCGAAGGGATCGCGCAGGCAGCGGTCTTGCTCGACGGCGTACCATTCGACGTTGGCCTTCTTGCACGCCTTGATGATGCGCTTCCAGTTGAGATTGCCCTCGCCGACCTCGGCCATGATCTGCTGGCTGGCCCACATCGACTCCCCTCTGAGGATGACCATATCTTTGAAGTGGACGACGGGCATGCGGTTCTTCATCCGCTTGATCCATGCGACGACGTCGCCGCCGCCGTGCTGGATCCAGTACGTGTCGATTTCGGCTTGCAGGTAGCGCGGGTCGCTCTCTTCGTAGATGATGTCCAGCCCGGTGCGAGTGCCATAGCGCACGAATTCGAAGCTGTGGTTGTGATAGCTGAAGGTCAGCCCGGCATCTGCCAACTTCTTGCCGATCTCGGTGGCATCTGTGGCGAACTGGTGGAAGCCCGCTTCGCTCATTTCGAAGTAACGCGGCGGCATACTGCCGATGGCGACGTTCGGACAGTCCCACAACTTGTGCTGGGCGATGGCGGCGTTGATGTCGTTTTGCAGGTAGTCGAAGCCCACGTGCGTAATCACGATTGTGAGGTTGTATTTATCGGTGACGGCTTTCACGTCCTCGTGCGGGATCGGCCCGATGCCCGAAACTTGCACGGCGGTATAGCCGATGGCGGCGATTTTCTGCATACTGGCATCGAACTCTTCCAGCGTCTTGCAGAAATCGCGAACGGTGAACAACTGTGCGGTCAATTTGGGATGT
>JAFGSL010000272.1 GCA_016934645.1 Anaerolineae bacterium | reverse complement strand
ACAAGCCATGGATAAGATTGAACTCATCATACCAGAACACGAAGTCGTGCGCACGACGGAGGCATTGGCTGCTTCCGGCATTTTCCATCATATACCTACCAAGCAAACAACCATAGGTATGCCTTCGCGGAGTAGCGATGTATGGCAAGCTTGGACAACAGACCTGATTGCCTTAGAGCGGCGCATTTTGCTTGTGATGGAGGAACTCAATATTGATGAGGGTGCCCCCCCCTCCACTCCACTCCACATCATTGAGCCACGCGTGGCAGAGCGGGATATCGAGCGACTTGAGCACGAGGCTAAAACACCTGTCCACGAATTGGAGGCGGCCCAAAGGCGATTGACACAATTGCAGAAATATATCGGTCAATTAACCCCGATCGCTGACCTGGACGTGGATTTGGGAACACTGCGTGACCTGCATTACAGCTTTGTCATGCTCGGATCGATGCCGATAGCAAACATCGAACGTCTCGAAAGCAGTCTTGAACACATCCCCTTCATCCTCATCACCCTGCGCCAAGAGGGTCATCTCGCCACGGTCGTGCTCTTTGGTCTACAACAGGATGCCGCTGTGCTAAATCGGGCCGCGCGCAGCGCTTACCTCAATCCACTGATAACGCCTGAGGATTACCGGGGCACGCCCGCCCAGGCCATCGCCGCGTTGCAAGCTGGCATCGAACGCACGCGGCAGCACATTGCCGAATACGAGCGGGAGATTGCACATCTCCACGAAATGCGCATCCGCCATCTACGACAACTGCTCTGGCGTGTGCGTGCGAGTCACGCATTGGCCCACACCATCGCCGGCTACAACCACTTGCAGCACGCCTATCTGGTGACCGGCTGGGTTCCTGCAGCAGCCCATGCCAGGCTAGAACAAGAAATCGCTACAGTGAGCCGCGCGGTCATCATCGAAACCCTCGAGCCGCGTCAGGAAGACATCGGGCACATCCCGGCATCGCTAAAGAACCCACCATTGTTCAGTGGTTTCCAGGGTCTGGTAACCACGTATGGACAGCCTAACTACGACGAATTAGACCCCACGCCGATCATGGCACTGACGTTCCCCTTGGTCTTCGGGCTAATGTTTGGAGACGTCGGCCACGGGTTGCTGTTGCTGCTGGTCGGACTGCTGCTCGCCAGCCGCAAAATCAAGGCGTTGCAGAACACGGCTGGATTCGGCGTTGTTGTGGCGCTCTGCGGCGCATCGGCGATGTTCTTCGGAGCGCTCTACGGCAGCATCTTCGGTTTTGAGGATGTGCTCAGGGCGGTGTGGTTCCGTCCGCTAGAAGAAATCACCAACGTTCTGCTCTTTGCGATTGTCGTAGGCGCTTTGCTGATCAGCGCGGGTATGATCTATAACATGGTGAATGCCGCGCTAGGACGGCGTTGGGGATATTTGCTGTTCAATCGCAACGGACTGGCCGGCCTGGTCTTCTACTGGTCGTTGCTGGGGATAGGTGCACGCGCGTTTGGTGCCCCTCTCCCGATTCCCGGTGGGGTGCTGGCAATCCTGGCAGTTATTGGCGGTATTGGCTTAACCTTTGCGGAATTTTTCGAGCGCCTGGTGGAACATCACCGTCCGCTGTTCGAAGAAAACGTGGGAACCTATGTCGCCCTGGCATTCTTTGAACTTTTCGAGACATTGATTTCCTTATTCAGCAATACCCTTTCCTATGTACGTATGGGCGCGTTTGCGGTAGCCCACGGCGCGCTGAGCCTGGTCGTCTTCATCATTGCGGAAGTCATTGGTGCACGGGGCAGTGTTGGTTACTGGATTGTCGTGATTTTGGGCAATCTCTTCGTCATTGGTTTTGAAGGCATGATCGTGGGCATTCAAACCTTGCGGCTGGAATATTACGAACTCTTCAGCAAGTTCTTCTCGGGCGGCGGAACGCCTTATCGACCATTGTCTCTGATCCCGCAAGCGGGCAAGCTTAGCGCTTCAGAGAACACCGGCGGCTGAAATTGTGCCGGTCGTCGTCATCTGACTTTTCATATTCGTAGCGATTGGCTATATATTTCCAGGAGGCATAGGATGAAATCTCTACTCGTTATGTTCGCGGGACTGCTACCCCTTATACCCATCGTACTTTTTGTATTGATCAAACGCAACAGAGCGCAGGTTGACGTTACCCGTAAATTGGTCTTCGGCCTGAGCACGGTCAATATTTTGATGGCCCTGCTGCTCTTGGGCGTAGGAGTGGTGTGGTTCCTCGCACCTGAAGCCGTGGCGGCATCCGGCCTGGTCCAAGAAGCCGGCGGTGACCCCTATGCATCTCTGGCCGCGGCAGCCGCCGTAAGCGTCGGTTCGATTGGTGCGGCTTACGCCGTGAGCGCCACCGGCGCGGCCGCAATCGGTGCCATCGCCGAGAAACCGGATGTTTTCGGCAAGGCGCTGATCTTCGTTGGTTTGGCCGAAGGTGTGGCCATCTACGGGTTGATTATCGCCTTTATCATCCTCAACCGCTAGAAGCGCCAACCGCTAGAAAGAACCGCTAAGATCAAAATGCGCGCAGGTACAACGGTGCGAGTACGATGAAACTCATGGTCATTGGTCACCAGGATGCCGTGCGAGGATTTGCGCTGGTTGGAGTCGCAGGACAGATTGCTACGACAGGCGAAGCCGTCAATCAAGCGCTCGACGCGGCACTGAACGATAAGAACATTGGCATTATCCTGGTCACGGAAGAAGCGGCGGCTCTAGCCCGCCAGCGAATAGACCATCTTACAGCCCACAGTACTGTCCCATTGGTCATAGAAATTCCTGGACCTGGTGGGGTTCAGGGAGATCGGCCTTCTCTCAGTGAGGTGATCAGGCGGACAACGGGAGTTCGAATATGACAGAGCAGGACAAAGTTCAGGTGCTGGAACGCGCCATCATGGAGATCGCCGAACAGGAAGTCCAGGCGATTCTGGATGAGGCGCGTGCGAAAGCCGACAGTCTCCAGAAACAAGCGGAGACCAGAGCCGCAGCCGAAAGCGAGCACATTCTCGAAGAGGCACGACAAAAAGCGAAGGTACTCCTCGACCAGGCTATAGCGAAAGCACAACTGGAGGCGCAAATGCTCAAATTACGGCGTCGCGAACACGTGCTGATGCGCACCTT
>JAFGSL010000271.1 GCA_016934645.1 Anaerolineae bacterium | reverse complement strand
GATGCAGGATGCAGGAATCTTGCCTCTTGCTTCTTGCTTCTTTTACGCCAACACCTCTTCCAACCCCGTCTGCAACAGGTGATGGAAATGCGAGGCCGGGTCGGCGGCTAACTGCGCACGGTCGCCGTGTTCCAGGATGCGGCCTTGCTCCAGGATCAGCACTTCGTCGGCGCGGTGGATGGTCCCCAGACGGTGCGCGATGATGATGGCGGTGCGGTTCTGCAAGAGCTTGTCCACGGCGCGCTCGATGCGCTGTTCGGTCGCCGGATCGAGCCGCGACGAAGCTTCGTCCAGGATGACCAAGCCGGGATCGCACAGGAAGACGCGCGCGAACGCGAGCAACTGCGCTTCGCCCGCCGAGAGGCTGCGCCCGCCGGCTTCAATTTCAGTATCCAACCCGTTCGGCAGCGCAGCGTACCACTCGGCCAGTTCCAGGTCGGCGATGACGGCGCGAATCCGGTCATCGGGGATGGTGGGATCGAAGAAGGTGAGGTTGTCGCGGACGCTGGCCTGGAACAGTTGCACATCCTGCGTCACCATCGCCACGCGGCGGCGCAAGGCTTCCAGCGTGGGCTGGCACACGTCCACATCGCCTAGGCGAATCGCGCCCGCGCCGGGATCGTATAGGCGGAAGACCAGCCGCGCCAGCGTCGTCTTGCCGCTGCCTGTGCGCCCCAGCACGCCCATCACTTTGCCCGGTTTCAGGCGGAAAGAGACATCGGCCAACACCGGCTCATCGGCAACGTAGGCAAATCCCACATCATCGAACGTGAGCGACAGCGCCCCATCGGCGATCACAGCGCCCGGCCCATCCTCGATCTCACGCGGGACACGCTGCAACTCGGCCAACCGCTCCACGCTGGCCCCGATGGATTGAAATTCGCGCATCTGGTGGTAGAGTTCCCAAATCGGCTGTCCGAGGAGCTTCGCGTAACTGATGAGCAAATAGACCGTGCCAACGGTGACGGCGTCATCCCGGAAAAGATAGTATCCCGCGACCATCACGGTGATATTCACCAGGGCCAGCAGGGAACTGCCGGTCAGCCCCATCAACCAATCTTTTTGCGAGGCTCTATAGCCGTGTTTGAGGATGACGGTTTGGAACCGCGAGAGTTCGCGCAGCACAAAACTCACCGCCCCACTCGACCGGATGTCCTCCGCGCCGTTGAGCTGTTCCTCGATGAAGCCGAACAATTCGGCGGAGGCCTGCCGCCGCGCCTTCTGATCCGGCACGGCGAGGTCGCGCACGCGATTCAACGCCCACAGCGTCAGCGCCGCGAACACCGCGAACAGCACACTAAGCCGCCAATCTTCGAAGGCCAGAGCGATCAGGATACCGATCAACAGGAGCACGTTACCGAGGATAATGATGACAAAGCGCGAGAAAAACGTCGCGATCTGCGATACGTCGCCGTCGATGCGCTCGATCAGTTCGCCGGGCGTCTTGTCGTTGTGGAAGCGCATATCCAGATCGAGGCAGCGTTGCAACAGCGACACGCGCAGCGTGTTGGTCGCCGTCCACGCCACGTTCTCGCCCGTGTACGTCGCGCTCACGGCGACGCCTTGCTGCACCAGGGCGATGGCGATAAAGACTAACCCCGCATACAGCAGCTTCTCGACACTTTCACCGCGCTGCGCTGCATCGATAAAATGGCGCACGATCTGCGGGTTGATGAGTTGCAGGCCGATACTGCCCAGCAGCAGGATCGCCAGCAGCACAAAGCGTGTCTTCTGCGGCTTGATGTGATCGGCCAGCAAGACCCAGTAAGATTTCAAAGAGACGCTCAATGCACATCTTCCGTCGCCGGTGCAGAGTCGCCATGCCACAGCCGCTGCATCTCCTCACACGTCTCCAGCAGGTCCTCAAGTTTCCCCTGCGCCTCGATGTGCCCATCTTTCATCACAACAATGTGATCGGCGCGGCGCAGCGCGACTTTGCGGTGCGAGACGGCCAGGCAAGCCGGCGGATTGACACCCTCGCGGTGCTCGAAGATACGCGCCCACAGTAGACGCTCGGTTTCCACGTCCAGCGCGCTGGAAAGATCATCAAAGACCAGCAACTCCGGCTCGCGCACGAACATCCGCGCCGCCGCCGTGCGCTGAATCTGCCCGCCGGAGAGCTTGACGCCCTTCGGCCCAACCTTCGTGTCCAATCCCTGCTCGAACTCGCCCAGGTCGTACTCCATCACCGCCAGGCGAATAGCTTGCATCACGGCAGCTTGATCGCGACTCAATCCCATCAATACGTTATCGCGCAAGCTGTCGCTAAAGAGGCGTGGCACCTGCGCAGTGTAAGCACAGCGCGGCGGCGTGAACCAGTCGTCTGGTTGCTCAATCGGGTCGCCATTCCAGTGGATGTCGCCGGCGTCTTTGGGCAGCAGGCCGAGCAGCACACGCAGCAGCGTCGTCTTGCCCGATCCCACACGCCCGGTGACGATGGTGAGCGTCCCCGGCTCCAGGTGCAGGTTCACGTCGGCAATCCCATGCTCCGAGCCAGGATAAACATAGGTCAAGCCTGATACATTCAGCGCGCGCAAGTAATCCCGCTCCGTCTTTTCCGGGTAGACCACATCGGGGAACTTGCCATCGAGATACACCGGGCTGAAGGCGGTGAGCGCCTCCGGCGGCGCGCCCTCCATCAGGCGGCCCATCCGTTCCACCGAGACGCCGATCTGCTTGTAGCGCGCCACGAGCAGCCCGGTGAACGTCGTCAATTCGCTAATCCCACCGAACAGAAACACAAAAAGGGAGAAATCACCAACGGTGAACGTGCCCGCACGCATATATTGCCCCGCCAGGATGAGGATAACGCCCGTCCCCAGGTTGACGGCGTTGTGAAACAACGATCCCAGAATCGTGTTGAAGAGGCGGTCCTTGATACTCACGACCTTGCGCTCTTCGTTGATGGCATCGAAGTGCGCCAGCACGCTCTCTTCCGCCGTCGCCACCTGGACGGCCTGTACTGCGCCGAACAGTTCGGCAATAAAGCCGGTGACGATGCCCGTCGCTTTGCGACTGGCGCGGCGGTAACGTTCGATGCGCTCGGTGGCGCTGTTAGCGATGATACCGACGATGATGAAAGGGATGAGCGCCAAACCTGCGATAGAAGGGTTGATTAACAACATCGCGCCGATGGCAATCACACCAAAGACCAGCATCCCGATAATGTCGTTAACCCACAGCGCGAACAGCGAAATCTCGAACACGTCGCCGCGAAAGCGGCTGATGGCCTCGCCGGGTGAATCGGGCAACGCGCTGGCTCCGGGACGGCGCAAGATGTGCATAAGCAGGTTCTTGCGCAACAGCGTCATCGTGTTGGCAAAGAAGGGCACATTGGTGCTAATCAGGCCGAAGATGCCGAGTAGCACACCCAATTCGCAAGCCACGATGAATGCCACCAGCGTCCAGACATTCCAGCCGGCCATTGCATCGCCCGTCAACACATTGAAGAACTCGCGCATGACAAACCCCGGAATCTGCCACCCAACCGTGAGTACGAGCATAAAAGCCAAATTCAGCGCCCACAGTCGCCAGCGGTAGCGGATCATATCCAGGATGACACGCCAGGTTGGCAGCGTCGGGACTCTTTTCTCGTCGTCAATTTGCTTTTTATCGGCCATTCTCTTCACCTCGAATCATGAATCATGATTCATGATTCTCTTATGCGAGCACCTCTTCCAACCCCGTCTGCAACAAGTGATGGAAGTGCGAATCAGGCGCGGCGGCCAGTGCGCGACGGTCGCCATGCTCGATGACGACGCCATCTTGCAGGATCATGATCTCGTCCGCGCGCTGGACGGTGCCCAAGCGGTGCGCGATGATGAGAGCAGTGCGGTTCCGCAACAGCTTGTTCACAGCGCGCTCGATTAACTCTTCCGTCGCCGGATCGAGGCGCGAGGAGGCTTCGTCAAGGATCACCAGGCCAGGATCACGCAGGAAGATGCGCGTGAACGCCAGCAATTGCGCCTCGCCCGCCGAAAGACCGCGCCCGCCGGTCTCCAGCTTCGTATCCAGCCCCTCGGGCAAGCTGTTGTACCAGCCGGTCAGTTCCAATTCTTCAATAACGGCCCGGAT
>JAFGSL010000270.1 GCA_016934645.1 Anaerolineae bacterium | reverse complement strand
GGCGTGGGCGCGGGGTCGATCTGCACGACGCGCATCATCGCCGGGGCCGGGATGCCGCAGCTCAGCGCCATCCACGAGTGCGCGCAGGCAGCGAAATCGTATGGCGTATCCATTATCGCGGATGGGGGGATCAAGTACAGCGGGGACATCGTCAAGGCGCTGGCGGCGGGTTCGAATGTGGTGATGTTGGGCAGTATGCTCGCCGGACTGGACGAGGCACCGGGCGAAGTCGTCTATTACGATGGGCGGCGCTTCAAGGAATATCGCGGGATGGGCAGCCTGGGCGCGATGCGCGGCTATGGGCGCGACCGCTACGGTACAGGCCAGGGCGGCAGCGGCAAACTCGTCCCAGAGGGCGTCGAGGGGCGCGTGCCCTACAAAGGACCGCTGCACGACTACATCTACCAACTGGTCGGTGGCCTGCGCGCCGGATTAGGCTATGCGGGCGCGGCCAGCCTGGAAGACTTGCAGGAAAAGGTACAGTTCACGCGCATCACCAATGCCGGGTTGATCGAAAGCCACCCGCATCACGTCATCATCACCAAAGAACCGCCGAATTATCAGGTCGGTTAATCACAGGAGTGGCGCGGTCGGAGACCGGCCATAGCGAGCGAGGGTAAAACAAGACTCCCGATTTTTACAAAAATCGGGAGTCTTCTTGATGCGATTATGCGCTTTCAGCAGGCGGCGCAGGTGGGGTCTTCGGCGCGCGCTTGCGACGCCCGAAGATCAATCCCAGGAGCTTGATGAACAGGTAGAGCACCCCGCCGATGAAGAGCGACACCGGGACGACGAGGATGACGATGCGGATCAGGGCATTGATCAACCATTGGAAAGCCTTGATCAGCGCCTGAAAGGACTCTTTCGCGACGCCGCCAGGTCGCCACCCGGCGACCTCGATCGGCTGAGAGAGCTCGTCAGGCGTAAGGGTGACGGTAATTGTCGCCATCGCCGCAGAACGTTTCAGGTATTGCATACGCCCTTTCGTCTGCTCGATCTCGATTTGCGTCTGGCTCAACTGCTCGTAGACTGCGAGGACGGCTTCTGTGTCCTCGGCCTGATCCATCAGCTCTTCCAGGCGGTCGGCCTTGGCCTCCAACGCGCGCAGGCGGGATTCCAGATCGACGTATTCCTGGGTCACGTCCTGCGAACCGATGTTCTCCTGCGTGACTTCCATCGCCATGTCGCGCAGCGCGGACATCGCTTCGTTGAATTTTTCGGCGGGCAGGCGCAGGGTGAGCGTGATACGCCGCAGGCCGCCGCTGTAGGTGTAGCTGCTGGAATTGCTGACGTAGCCGTCCATTCCTTCGATCATGGCCGTGATCTCTTCCTGAGCCAGGCTGGAATCCTTGACAACCAGCGACAGTTCAGCGTTGTAGATAATCATCTTCACCGGTTCTCCGGCTTGGAGATCGACAGTAGCAGCATCGTAGGCCACACTGCCGGAAGCATCCCAGGCAGCCGGTTCGCTCGCCTTCTCTTCACGAGGTGCCTCCGCATACTGCGGTGTGCTGTTAGGTGCGGACTTCATCGCACAACCGGTCACGATGAGGGTCAAAGTCAGGCAAATAACGATCAATTTGTATTTCATGGATTTCCTCCTCAAGTCAGTCTACAGTCAAGACGTTGGGCTACACAACAAAGTTCCAGGCCGTTGCATACTGTTGCACAGTCAGGCGAGACACCCGACCTACCGGCCCATCTGTAGACGGTCGATCAGGCGCTGTGGAAGGCCACGAGCACGCATGCGCTCTTGCGTGATTTCTACCGGATAGGCAACACGGCGGAATTCCCAGGAGACTGTAGCCGGCGTCGTCTGTTCTGTAGCAAAGATAGCATAGCTGGCACGCGGATCACCATCGCGCGGCTGACCGACGCTACCCGGGTTGAGGATCAGTCGCCGCCCGGTCAACGGTAGCGGTGTTCCCCAATCAGGCAAGAGAATCTTTGCCTGATTAGACCCTACGGCCCATTCAAGGGCCAATGGCAGGTGTGTATGGCCAACCAGCGCTATCTGAAAATCAAACAGGGTGAAATTATCCCTGGCTGAACGCGTATCTACCAGGTACTCCCAAATCGGCTCGCGGGGACTGCCGTGCGCCAGCATAAAATCATCCATCCGCACGGTTACCGGCAAATCCGAGAGAAAGTCACGATTCTCTTGAGATAACTCTTGTTGCGTCCAATAAAGCGCCTGACGTGCGTCGTTGTTAAAAATCAGCAAGTCGGCCCGGCCAATCGCGCCCCAATCGTGATTGCCGACAATGCATGTGAAAGGGAAATCTTGAATGCGCTCCACACACTCGTTGGGGTTTGGTCCATAGCCCACAACGTCCCCAAGACAAAGGATAGCATCAAAGGGTTGCGCATCCATCAGCACCGTTTGAAGCGCGGGAAAATTGCCATGGATATCAGAAATCACCACATAACGCATTATCTACTCCTCAACAGTGGTAAAATAGTCTTTAGTCGGATAGTCAGACAATGTCTAGCACACCTGAACCATCCCGACAAGTTCGATTATAGCCCACCCTTACAAAAATCAAAGGCGCAAACGCACGTCGCCAACAGAGACAGACTGGCGGCTGCCGTCGGGTAGACGCAACCACAATGCGCCCGTTTCATCCACATCTTCAGCGACGCCGGTCACGCTCCCGGTGGGCGTGTGTAGCTGAACGGTGCGCCCCATCCACGCCAGGCGTTGACGCCATAGGTCCAGCACGTCCGCGCCGTCCCGTAACGCGGCACGATAGGCTTCCACACGAGCGAGGAAAGCGTCCAGCAGCGCCACGCGTTCGACCGGCCGCCCACCCTCGACCAGCAAGCTCGTCGCGTTGTGGGCAAGGTCGGGCAGCAGTTCGAGTGGCACATTCACGTTCAAGCCGATGCCGACGACCAAGAAAGGCCGCATATCCGCAGCACTGCCAATTTCGCTGAGCATTCCGGCGACCTTGCGCCACGTGTTTCCATGCGTGAGGATGAGGTCATTGGGCCACTTAAGCTGCGCGGTGACGCCGGACACCGTCTCCACAGCATCGGCCATCGCCATGCCACAGAGCATCGTGAGACGCGGTGCGTGATAGGTAAACGGCTCCGGTGGGCAAAAGAGCAACGACAGCAGCAAACACGTTCCCGGTGGCGCGATCCAACGGCGCTCCAAACGCCCGCGTCCCGCCGTCTGTTCATCAGTGACATACACTAGCCCCTCAGCCGCGTCCTGCCGTCCTGCTTCCAACAGCGCGGTATTCGTCGAGTCCACACGCTCTGTGTAGCGGATATCCCAGCCTTCACGGTGATAATCAGCCAATCGCGGCAATGGCATCCTCCCCAGAAAGCAGCCCGATGGTTCCTAGTACAGCGAGAGACAAATTTCTCCCTAGTTTACAGCTTCAAGGGAATCGCCAGATCCCCGGTCATGTGCAGGAGACGGGGATCTGGCGATCCCCTCTGAGCATCATTAGAAGGTAAAAATCTACTCAATCTCCGTGCAACCTAGGGTTGCCCATCTGCTGACAACCCCACCTCCGCGAGGCCATACACCCACTGCAAAGCACTGACCGACGTCCCGTTGACCCATAGCTCCCAGTGCAGATGTGGGCCGGTGGAAAGGCCGGTGTTGCCGACGGCGCCGATGGTCTCTCCCTGCGTCACGGACTGCCCCACCGCCACGTCGATGCGCGAGAGGTGCCAGTAACCGGTGACGATGCCCCACCCGTGATCGATCAAGATCGCTCTGCCGCGCACGACTAACGGTTCTGCCAGGATAACAACGCCGGAAGCAGGTGCGTAGACCGGATCGCCGATCTCAACGCGGAAGTCGGTGCCCGCGTGGTAGCTGCCAAAGCCATAGCCATACGACCGGCGCGAGCCATAGTAGGACGTGACAGCGCCTTGCACAGGATACCGGAAGGGGAATTCCCATAATCTTTCCGCCGAACGCAGCCCGCGCAGCGACGCCACCTTGACGCGCTCGTGTTCTGAGAGCGCCGGATCGAGCAGCACTTGCCGGTCCGCGGGCAGGTCAAGGCGCTCGTAATCGTAACGACCAGAGGAGACAACGAGAGGCAGTGTCACATCCACTGCGCGATCCTCCATCTGGATATGCAGCGTCACATCGTAAGCGCCGGGGTCCAGCAGTGGCGGTATCCCGATGAAGGCGTAGAGGTCGGTCGCGTAACCGGCATCTTGTGTGTAGCAGGATTCGGTCACATCCTGAAAGGTGATCGTACATGCTGAAGGTATTGCCGTTTCGAGGGCCAGCGCTACGGTCCGCCCGCGCGCAACGGGCTGCGCAGTCATGTTCAGGGCAACGATGGGATAGGGCAGGCGTGGCGAGGCTCCGTCTCCGGGTCGCAGAAAGAGTGCGCCGGCATAAAGGGGCTGTGGGTTCAGGCGCAGCGCTACTCCGTAGGGTAGATCGTAGCGCAGCGCCATCGCCAAGCGGGTGTCTTCTGCCGACACTACGGCAATGACATGTGCGGGATCAGCCTCCGGGAGATAAAGCGCCTGCCCCACCCGCAACAGACCCGGATTAAGCAGATGGTTGCCGAGTGCGGCCTCTTCCCACGTCAATCCCGCTGACTGCACCAGGGTATCCAGCGAGTCGCCCAACATCGTGAAATACGGCGTCCACGAGAGCATGACGGGCCCTGGTTGCGCTGGTAGCTGCAACGTCTGTCCGGGATAGAGAAGGCGCGGATCCTGAAGCGCATTGAGATGTTGCAAGGTCGCTGTGTCGGTGCCGAAGCGCACCGCAATAGACGCCAACGTGTCTCCGGGCTGCACGCGGTAGATGGAAATGCCATCCGCCGCCACGGGTAAAGCAATGCCCAACGCAGCAAGCAATGCCAGAAATATCAGCGTGCAGAACAGCCGCCCCTGAGAAGGCCGGGAAGATGCGCACCTTGCGCGGTTTCTTCGCCATCCGCGACAATTTTCCATAAAGCAAGCCTACTAACCGTCGCCAGGGTTCCTAGCCTGACGGTTCAATCGTGAGGCGTTCCCCAACCTGCACCCAAGATAACAAATCTGGCGTTCCTTCAAGGTAATACTTAGCGGGTGCGCACGGCGCATAGTAAGGGCGAAACGGCTTCGCCAGCTTCGCGTCCACCACCGTGCCATCCGTCGCCAACCACACCACACCGATGGAAAAGAAAACGAAGAACATATGGATCGACGTCGCCACGCGACTCTCCGCGCTTTCGACAAA
The DNA here is from genome assembly GCA_016934645.1 of Anaerolineae bacterium. The sequence continues at coordinate 2,972 of JAFGSL010000270.1, read as the reverse complement.
CAACAGGCCCTCATCCTGGGGCCAGGAGCGTCGAAAGGTCAAACCGCGCAGACGGCAAAGGAACGTATCACAGAGGCGTGCCCGCAGCGGCAGTGCCGTCCCATCCTGGCGTCGCAGGTTCACATAGCGCCCGCTCATACGACAACCTCGGGAATCTGGCTGCGCGCAATAGGGAATAGTACGGTGAATGTGCTGCCCCGTTCGGGCGCACTGTCAACCCAGATCCGCCCACTATGCGCCTCGACGAGAGCTTTGACGATGGTCAGCCCAATGCCCAGGCCACCGGCCTCCAGACTCAGGGGATTCTCGACCCGGTGGAAACGCTGCCAGATGAGCGCCTGCTCGTCCAGTGGGATTCCGATACCGGTGTCGGAGATCCAGATTGAAAAGTAAGTGGGCTGGCCGAGTGTACCATAAATCGCGCGTCCTCCAACGGTAATCTGTCCATCAGGATAAGTAAATTTGATAGCGTTACTCAACAGGTTGTCAAAAATCAGTCGCAGGCGATTAGGATCAGCTTCTACCAGTGGCAAGTCATCGGGCATATCCAAATCCACGGTGAGCAATCGCTCCTCGATACGCTCGCGGTAACGATTGACGACCTCCTCTGCCAACACGGGAACTTCCACCTTCTGGTAATTCAGCCCCACACGTCCCTTCTCAATCTCCGCTACGGAGATGATGTTGTCGGTCATCGAAGCCATGCGAGTGGTGTTCTCACGGATCACACCAAGGAATTGCTGGTATGACACTGGCAGTTCTCCCACCATACCCGAGAGCATCACCTCGGTGTACCCTTTGATCGCGGTGAGTGGCGTGCGCAGTTCATGGGAGATACTATCGACAAACTCGCGCTTCGACCGCTCTGCCAGATACTCCCGCGTGATATCCTGTAAAATGGCGACGACGCCCAGACGCTCGGTGTTGTTCAAGAGCACGGGCGCGGCGCTGACCCGAATGTGCCGTTCTCCCAGGGCAAACGTGGTCTCAAAATGTTGGTCCAGACTCACGAGAAATTCAGGGTCAAGCTCGCTTTGCAGCGCCGGCAAGGACAAAACCTCCTTCACCGATTTATCAAGCACGTCCTCGCGACGGATTTCCAGGATACGTTCAGCGGCCTGATTCAGGAGGATGAAACGCCCCCCGGCATCGGAGACAAGGATACCCTCAGCCATGCTTTCCAGGATGGCTTCTTCGCGACTCAGTTCCGCTTCACGCACCTTGAGCAACTGGCTCAACTCCTCCGCCTTTGCCGCCAGCGCACCATACAACCGGTTGTTCTCCACTGCACCGGCAATTTGCACCGCAATCGTGGTCGCCAACAACTCCTGTTCCGACGTGAATTGTGGTTTCGATGGGGCATTATATGCCACGAGGACACCCGTTACCCGTTCCTGGCGTGTTAAGGGTTGGATAAGTAGCGGGCCTTTTTCCGCGACACCGAGCAGTTCGAAAAGCGTGCGCAACTGCACGATTTCCTCTTCCGGGCCGAAGAGCAACGGCTGTTTGCGCAGGGCAAATTTCAGGTTGGGATAATCCTTCAGCGCGATCTCCTGGGGGAGTTCGACTTTCGCGCCGAGGACGCGATAGAGCGCCACCAGGTGCAGGATGTTAGGGTCGTTTTCGTCGGTCAACAAAATGGCGACCGCGTCGGCACGCAGCGCCATAGCGACGCTATCGACCACCTGCCCCAACATACCACGCAGATCGAGTCGCTCGCCGATCGAGCGTGTCGCTTCGATAAGAAACAGCAACTCCTGGCTCTGACGTAGTGCCTCTTCACTCAAATCGTGCAAATCCTGCCGGTAGGAGGCCAGATCCAACAACACCGAGCGGTAGAGCAACAGGGCAAAGAGAGGATACGCCACCAGCATACACAGCCGCCCCAGACCCTCACCATTAATCAACGGCAAGCCGAGTACAGGCGATCCCAACAATCCCAAAACGGTTCCCAGGCCCAGCAGGAGCAAGATGAACGCTGCTCGCACGACATCGCTACGGCTCTTGGCTTTGAAGAAAATTGCCGCGCCTCCAAAGGCAGCCACAGCCGAAAGCACATACCACATCGGGACCTGCCACGAATGCGTGCTATAGGTCAAGGGTTTGCTAAAGGCGTCCATATACCAGAGCAGCGAAGCGATCACAAACAATGCCACCCACCCCACCAACAACGCTATCAGGAGACCACGCCTCTGTCGCTCCCAGATTCGCCATCCAAATGCCCATACCAGCAACAGGATCGAAAGCAGCTCACCAGCGTACAGAAAGGGTGCGCTGACAATCGTAATCGCAGAGTCAGTATGCACGTGGAATGGGGCCAGCACTGCGGATAACAGGTGAATCGCCATCACGCCACCCAAAGCCGTGAGATAGGGCTTCAATTCGTCGCTGTGCGTGTGCCGCCATTCGGTCAGCACAATGCCCGAAGCCGACAACAGACCGAGCAGCACCAACAGGTGATAGACCACTGTACCGGGAATCGCAGTCAAGAGATAAGACAAGAATTCAAATCCCATAGGCCTGGCCTCCTTGAAAGAGTCAGATAGTCGTTAATCAGGTAGTCATTAATCGGATATTTGTTAGCCGGATAAGCGTTCAGATGAGGCAAGTTCCAGCTATGCTGTTCCGGCATCAAAGGGGACGGGGATGTGCCCACCGGCGTCAGCGGGGACAAGTTGGCGAATGTGCAACTCGGTCGCATCCAAGAGGTTCTGGCAGCGCGCCGCTAACGCGCGACCACGCTCGTAGAGAAGCACCGTCTGTTGCAAATCGAGCGTCCCATCCTCCAGCTTCTCAACGACAGACTCTAGCTCGGCCATAGCGGCTTCAAAAGGCAAGTTTTCGATCGATTCCATGAGGCGATCCTCCTTAAATAACCAACCTCGCTAAGGACTGAAAGCTAAATAACTTTCCCATTGGCGGTGCTTTCTATACCCGCTTTCAGTTTGAATTGGGACAGTTATTTGGTACCT
>JAFGSL010000269.1 GCA_016934645.1 Anaerolineae bacterium | reverse complement strand
GAGTTTCAGGAAATCGAAAAATGCTCCGAGGGGATCGCCAGATCCCCGTTCTGGTCTGGATCTGGCGATCCAGACCGAGCAAAATTAGTTCTACCGAGTTTACAAAATCACCATCGCATCCCCAAACGAGAAAAAGCGATAGCGCTGCGCGACGGCCTCGGCGTAGGCGTGGCGGATGTTGGCTTCGCCCGCGAAGGCCATCACCAAGGCCAGGAGCGTGCTCTTGGGCAGGTGGAAATTGGTGATCATCGCATCGACGACGCGAAAGCGGAAGCCCGGAGTGATGTAGAGGTCGGTGAAGCCCTCGAACGGCGCGAGCGGACGCCATGGGCACGTGCCGCCAGGGGCATCGTCGGGTGTTTGCAACAGGCCACGCCGGGCCGCCGTCTCCAGCACGCGGACGCTCGTCGTTCCCACGGCGATAACGCGTCCCCCCATCACTTTGGCACGGTTGATTTGCTCGGCGACGGGCAAGCTGAGACGCCCCCACTCGGTATGGATCCGGTGTTCTTCGATCGCATCCTCGGTGATAGGACGGAAGGTATCCAGCCCGACGTGCAGCGTGACGAAAGCCAGGCCCACCCCCTTTTCACGCAGCGACAACAACAACTCCGGCGTGAAATGCAACCCGGCGGTGGGGGCTGCCGCGCTGCCCAAGGTATGCGAATAGACGGTCTGGTAGCGCTCCGGATCGCGCAGTGGTTCGTGGATGTAGGGCGGCAGCGGCATCACACCCAAGTCGTCGAAGTAGGCCTCCACCGGTTCCGAGAACTCGAGCACGCGCTCGCCACGCTCACCCACCTTTATGATCTCCGCTGTCAACGGCGAGGGCACGGCGCTGACGACGTCAGCGCTGACCTGATCGAGGCGCAGGCGCGTGCCCACGTATGTACGCGCGCCACCCACCAGGCAATGCCACTGTGTCCCTTCCAACTGTCCTAGCAGCAACACCTCAACTTTGCCGCCGCCAGGTTCCTTGTGTCCAAACAACCGCGCCGGGATAACGCGGCTCTCGTTGGCAACAAGCAAATCGCCCGGTCGCAGGTAATCGCCGACATCGCGAAAGATACGGTGTTCCAGCCGCCCAACCTCGCGATGGAGCACCAGAAGCCGCGAGCTATCGCGCGGCTCCACCGGCGTCTGCGCGATCAGTTCCTCAGGAAGCGTGTAATCAAGATCATCCGTTTTCATAACCAGTCAAAAACCTCTAGGAAAATTATCCAATCCAAAATCCGTAAATCTGAAAATCCATTTCCCTATCCCGGCAACAGTACCTTGCGCAGTTCGGGCGCATAGGCGTCGAGTAGCTCTGGCGTGATCGCATTGCCCTGCGCGATTGCCGCATACAGGTCGGCACTCGGACGTGGCGTGCGGGCCTGCGTCTGCGGATCAAGCTCGATCAGGCCAAAGGGCAATGTCCAGCCTTCTGCCCACTCGAAGTTATCGGTCAACGTCCAGTGGTAATACCCATGCACAGGGACATTGTCCTGCAACGCGCGCCACAGTTCGCGCAGATGCAGCAACAACGCGCGCGGGCGCTGGTCGTCATCCGCATCGGGGATACCGTTCTCAGTCACGTAAATGGGAATGCCCATTCGCCCAAGCTGTTTCAACGCCCGGAACATCCCCTGGGGATACAATTCACCATAATCGCCATCGAGCATCTCAGCCCTGGGATCGTGCGTCGTCTGCGCAAAAAAATCGGCCTGCGCCGCCCGGTCAAACTTCACCAGATCACGCGTATAGTAGTTGAGACCGAACCAGTCCAGAGTGTGACGCAGCGTGAGCGCCGGGCCGAAGCCCGCCGGCGGCAGCCACCAACCGTTCCACACCGCCTTCAGCGTCGTCTGGTTGAATCCCACGTCCCGAATCCAGGCCACCAAACGGTCGAGCAGATTGTGCGGGCGCGCGGGATCGAAGAAGCGCAAGTTGTGCGCCAACCCCACCTGCGCGTTCTCCTGCAAACGATGGATGCGCCGGTACGCCGCCGCATGTGCTTGCAGCATCGTGCGGATCACAGCAAAGGCCCGCGTCTGCGCGGTCGCCATCCGACTGTCCTGTTTTCCCGGTGGGAACACGCCCGACATATAGCCCATGTAAGCGTAGACGTTCGGCTCGTTGATCGTACACCAGAGGTTGGTGAACTCACCCAACGCGCGCACCACCTGCTCGACGTAGCGCGTGAAGTACTGGATAACGTTCACGTTCAGCCACCCACCCTCATCCGCCAGCCACATTGGATCGGAGAAGTGGTGCAGCGTCACCATCGGCTCGATGCCGCGCTCGCGCAGCCCCTTGAGCATCTCACGGTAGTGGTCGAGTGCCGCCGTGTCGATACGACCAGGCGCGACTTCGATGCGGCTCCACTCGACGGAGAGGCGCATCGCATTTAGCCCCATCGCAGCGGCGCGGTCGAAGTCCACCTCAGGATGTTGCCACGCATCGCAGGCCAGGCCGGATTTGCCCCCCTGCTTGATACGCCCCTCCTGCTGTTCCCACGCCCACCACTGGTTGTTCGTGTTGTTGCCTTCGATCTGATGTGACGCTGTCGCCACGCCCCAACGAAAGTTCGGCGGAAAATGAAAAGTCGCGTCTGGCATAATTCCTCCTCGGAAAGTTTACCACTGAGGCACAGAGGTCACAGAGTTTTTTGGGATTTTCTCCGTGTTCTCTGTGTCTCTGTGGTGAAAAATTTCACTTCGCTAACGTTCTAACATCACATCAAGTGTGATACGGTTCAACGGCTGCGGCTGTCCGACGGCGTCGGTCGCCGGAAGACGATCAGACGTTGCCGGATCGTACCAACCAATCCCCAGGCGATACTCGCCCGGCGGAACGGCACCCGCGTCTGCGCGGTCGCCCGCGTCTGCGCGGTCGCTCACATCCAGCGTCACTGTCTCACTCACCACCTCGCCCGCCACCCACCACGTCGTGGGATACGTCCACGCGCGCGGCATCGCGTCATCCTGCGCGACGATAGCCTCCGTCGCCGGGTCGTAGAAGTGGACGAAGCGTTTGTAATCGTGTGCGGGCGATGTCACCGCCTGCCACCACAGAATCAATGTTACCACATCTTCTTCACGCTGCACATCATAACCGAGTAAGCGGATCTCGTCGCCGAAATTCGCGGCGAGTGGATGCGGGATTTCCGGAACATCGAACGCGCGTGGACGCGGCGTCACCGTCACCCGCTCGCGGAACGTACACACGGCCTGCGTGCTGTCCTCCGCCAGGAGAGTCAGCCGCACATCGTACGCATCCGGCGACAATAGAGGCGGCAGATCGACGTGAACTGGCGCACGCACCCAGGTATGCCAGGGCCACTCGGATGTACGGGAACCAGGTGCCAGCGGCCCTTCCGCACTTCCCGCGACGTTACCCATAGCATCCAACAACTCCCAACGCGCCGTCAGATTGACAGTGGGAGTCTCAAGAGCATTCCACGTGGCGTAGAAATCGAGCGAGTTCCCTTCGGTGAGTTGCTCCGGCAGATCGGTGTTGAGCAAAGCCACACCAGCCGCCTGGCACAGGATCGTCGCGGTCTTGCGCGTGTACTCGCAGCAAGCATCCCGCAGATCGTACAATGCCGCCGCCGTGAGCCGGATCGGAATGTCGGTCTGCCCGCCGGTCTCACCGGTGGCGAGCAGGTAG
>JAFGSL010000268.1 GCA_016934645.1 Anaerolineae bacterium | reverse complement strand
TCAACACGAGGGCGATGTGCCAGAACAGGTAAACGTCCACGTAGGAGAGTACCGTGCCCCACAAGCGAGTTTGGCGCGGAATCATCATATAATCGTACAGTCCCATTGCGGGCGGGGTGTTGTCCAGGACAAGTCCGGAAAGGCCGGGGTTGAAGATCGGATCGTGGGTGAGGAACATATACGCACTTTGTAGCAGTCCTTGGACGATGTAGGGCATCCAGCTCCACAGCGTCAGCTTGACCATCGCGCCGAAGGTGGCGTTGCGTTGCCCGGTGAAGATACACATCAGATACAGGGCGACGGCCCACAATGCCCACGAGCCGAATAGCACGGCCAAGCGCTCACCGATGCGGATCAGGATAGTCATCAGCGGCACGAACGTCGGCTGTGTGGGCGCAAAACGCGCATTTTCCGGACTCTGGGCATAAAACTCCAGTTGGTCCTGGTAAAAGTAGTAGCTGTCGGCGTGGCTTCCCGCGTAGGTGGTGAGTATCACGACGACGACCATCAGCACGGCGGGCAGCCACGCACAATAAGCGTGAATCAGGCGAGCCAATGTTGTGCGTGGTTTGAAGATCATGCCAGTCAAAACACGAAGCAATCCGGCAGATTTCTCAACCGATGCAACAGATGGCTCGTGCTTTGCCCAAGCTTGTTCGTGGATAGCTTGTGTATTGACCGTGTCCATCTATACCTCCTATCGTTTACGTGTTTTGCGTAGATACAAGTCCGACTATCCCAGCGATAAACATCCGTTTTGACATTACCTAGTCCATATCCGGCAAGGATTTCAGAGATGCCATCGCCATTGACATCCTCAAGATGCGCAGTGGCCTTCCCAAAACTCATTTGTGCGTCGAAGTGACCGTCCTCAGGACGGAGCTGCAGATAGCCATCACCTACCCGAGTAAAGAGTTGAAACGTTTATCACGCAGCACCCAGCGCCTGTTTGACGATGATTTCAGGTTGATCGTCGGCATTTATGTTCTCAACCGGCAGAAATTCAGCACGGTCGTTGGCCAACGAACCACTCCGCCAGACTATGGTATATCCGGCGATAGCATCAGGACCGTTATCCTGTCCCGCAACGGTCAGCTCACGGAAATCGTAACCCAGGTGGTCAGGGACGCCGCCAAAGCCCGCCAACACGATGATTTCGGGCAACCCGTCGCCATCCAGGTCGGTGGTCTCCCACGCTAGCAAAGTCGCCGCATCGAGCAGCAGCGTCATCACGGCAGTTTCTGGATTTACAGCGGGCGTAGGGGGTCCAGCCATATCGAAGACAAAAGGGTCGGCTGCAATCGTGGGCATGTTACGTAGCCACGCTTTCAGCGTGTACGTGGCTTCTGGGTCTACAACCCGCAGTGGTGTATCCAGAAAGACACGCATCTCCCACAAACCACCATGCAGGTTGGCGCAGATTGCCGGCCACCATCCAACGGCTTCGTCGTTCTCGTAGAGCTGCGTCTCGATACACGCCCGGTTGGGTAATGTGCTGGTACCCGAAAATTGGATCTCCGTCTTTGTCACGCTGACACCAGTAGTCGTGATCTCGCCAGTCAATGTTACGGGTGCACAGTGACTGAGACAAAACATCCAGAGCAATACGAATACAAACCGTATTTTGTTTTTCATCATCTTATCCTTTGCCTGTCCACATGGAGACGATGCTCCCCATCGCAAGTACGGCCAATCCGGTTGCCAGGGCAATCACAGGAATGACAAGAGATTGAAGTATCAAAACACTCAGCATGCTGACCATTGCAAGCATCAACGCCAATACTTTGCACAACAAGGCGACCGCAACAACATATTTCCTCATTTTTATCCCCCTACCCATCACTCAAAACAGGCTGCGTTGCCAATACCGTACAATAGCCAACGCCAGGAACAGGCTGGTGAACAGATACGGTATGGCCGTGCGATTGCGCAACGTCAGTGCCGGGCCGCGTCCAAATTGGAGCAAGGTCGCGTAGACACCGGCAAAAAGCGCCAGATAGGGTATAAAGCCGCCGAAGGCGCACGGCGTCAGGCCGTAGACAAATCCCTGGAATGCGCGCAGCAATCCACCGGATTCTTTGGCTCCACCCAGGAAGCGAAATACCAGGAAAACGACCGGTGTCCAGATCGCGGTGATGACGACCATCTCCAGGATGATCAACCCCATCGCCATTGGATAAGATGCCAGACCATACTGAGGGAGCAACGTTTCCTGCCAGTAGGGATAGATGTCCATCTGTGCACTCAGCGACGCGTTGATGGGCGTATCACCGGCTATGCCGAATCCCCACGCAGTGACAGAACCGAGTGAAAGCCACAGCGTCAGAATGGCGAGATGCACCAGCGGCTTGCGCCAATTCCTTTCCTCGCGGACATAGTCGAAAAATGTATCGGGATGAACCACAATCTCAAAGAAACGCTTGAAGTATGTGCGCATCACTCACCTCCTCTAGTCTATGGTTCCGTGTTAGCGCTTCGAATAGCAGTCAACAAGACTTCGTCTGCGCCTTGTTTCTCGACGAACGCGCGTGCGCCCGCCGCCTTTGCCCGCGCGCGGGTGTCGGCGTCACCGTGGATGCTGAGCATCACGATCCCGACGTGCGGCATCATTTCGTGGAGGCGTTGTGTAGCCGTGATGCCATCCATCTCGGGCATCTCCACATCCATCACCACCACATCGGGCCTGAGTTTTTGCGCTGTCTGGATAGCCTCCACCCCGGTTCCGGCTTCGCCCAGGACGATGAAGTCCGGTTCTAGACCAAAACGCATCCTCAATCCCCATCGCACAGCAGTCTGGTCATCTACCAAGAGTATCTTTATCATTATCTCGCTTCCTGTTCCTGATATGCTATAATTTTTATCATCACTATAAACCCACACAGGGATACAAGCATCGGGATAACGGTTGAACTGTTCTGAGGCTTTTGAACGGGCTGGGCTACAACTAAAGTCGGAGAGGTCGGTATTATGTGTGTAAGGGTCCACAAATGGAGGCAGTGAATACAATGCCTGACGATAACAGCATAGCCGCACAGTTGGAACAGACGCTGTCCGCGCTTCGAGAACGCGAGCAAGACTTCAACTCACTGCTGGACAACGCTCAGGATTTTGTCATCTATCGCGTGGCGATAGATCCCGATCACCCTTACGGCGGACGCGTCGTGTTGGTCAGTCCTTCCATCAAGGACATCCTGGGCATCGCCGATCCCTATCACTTTGAGACCTGGTTCGAGCGGCTGCATCCCGACGACGCGCCCACGGTCATTGC
>JAFGSL010000036.1 GCA_016934645.1 Anaerolineae bacterium | reverse complement strand
TCGCAGGCGGAGATTCCCACCGTGCTGCTCGTGGGCAACCACGACGTCCCAGTGATGGAACAGCGCGCGTCGAGCATCGAAATCTTCGCCACGCTCGATGTGCCCCACGTGACCGTCGCGGCGCGTCCTGACCTTTTGCACATCCAAACGCGCCACGGCTCGCTCCAACTGGTCACCATTCCCTATCCGGTGCGCCAGCGCCTGCTCACCCGCGAGCAATTCCGGCAGATGCGCCAGGAGGCGCTGGATCGCGCCGTAAGTGAGGCTGTTGTCAGCCTCATCGAAGGCTTTGCAACGCGCCTCGACCCGCAGGTACCGGCGGTGCTGGCCGGACATTTCTCGGTCGATAGCGCGCATTGGGGATCGGAGCGCAATATTATGATTGGCCGCGACGTGGCGATACCCATATCTGCGCTGATCGATGCGACATGGGACTACGTCGCCCTGGGGCACATCCACCAGCACCAGGACCTCAACGCCGGGAATGTGCCGCCGGTGGTCTACGCGGGCAGCCTGGAGCGGGTGGATTTCGGCGAGGAGAAACAGCCTAAAGGCTTCTGCTGGGTCGAAGTGCAACGTGGGGCGACCACGTGGCGCTACGTGGAAGTCCAGGCGCGGCCTTTCGTCACCATCCGCGTAGACGTGCGCCGTGAGGCCGATCCGTTGCGTGCTGCTGAACGCATCGTCGCAGACCACGATCTTACCGAGGCGGTTGTCCGGCTGGTCGTCCAGATGACGCCGGAGCAGGAGCCGCGTTTGCGGGATGCGGATCTATCGCCGCTGCTGGCTGGTGCCTTCTTCGCGCAGATCAACCGTGATGTAGAACGGACGACCCGGGATCGTCTCGATGGTCTGGAGCCGGATGCGATGACGCCGCTGCATCTCCTCGAACGTTATTTGCAGTCCAAAGGGAAGCCGGAGGCGGAAATCGCGCCCTACCTGGCGGAAGCGCAGACGATTTTCGCCGAAGATGTGGAAGCTTGACAAATCACCGAAATCTCCTATAGTCGGGGTAGATTATCTAGGAGCGGTATAATTCAGCAGGAGATGGTGTGGTAATGAAACCCTTACAACGCCAGGTAATGGCGGCGCTCGCGGCGGGGTGCGTGCTGGCTGGCCTGCTCGTTGGACAGGTAGGGGCTTTTCATTTCCCAAAACGTGCAGTCCAGGAGTTTGCGTCGCAGGAGTATGCGTCGTATGAACTCGCGTCGTTCTCCGAGCAGTCTTCCGAGACCTCCGTTTTGTCATCCTATTGGAGCGCCAAAATCCTGCGTTGGGAAACCCTGATCGTGCAGGAAGCCAACCGGCGCAGCCTGGACCCCGACTTTGTCGCCTCCCTCGTGTGGCGAGAGTCCCGTGGCGATCCGAACGCGATAGGGCCGGGCGATTCTGTCGGATTGATGCAAATTATGCCCAAAGAGGCCGGGTTTTCCTGGCGACCTTCTAAAGAAGTCCTTCTGGACCCTGGTATGAATCTCTTTTGGGGGACGCGCACCCTGTCGATTATCATTCGGCAGGGCAACGGCGACGTTTTCAACGCTTTGGCGGCTTACAACGGTGGTTGGGATCAAACGGACTATCGCCGGCCTCGCACCTTTGCCATGACCATCCTGCGCGATTACGCTCACGCGCTTGCTGCCCGCTGTGGGACGGGCGGGCGCTGGGTGGCCTTCTTTGCAGTCGAAAGTAGCTACCTTCACGGTCCGATCTGGGTGGCGGATTCTGCCCGTTCGGATGTCTATTACTACGGCCAAACGAACGCTATCCCGGATGGAACACCACTCATTCCGAACATAGCGCCAACTTCTGTTGTGGCGCGTTTTACGTCTGAAGCGAGCGGTGCGCCTTACAGTGTGGGTATCTGGCTGTACAACGTCGCCCAGAACACATGGGATGGGTGTGCTTTGTCCCAGCAGGTTACGGCGGCGCTGCCACCGACTGCTACGCCCGCAGTGACGCCCACGCCCAGACCCACAATGACGCCTATGGTGATTGTATCCGCACCCACGGCGACGCCAGATGCGTCGGCAGCCTTGCCGGCTTCCACGGCATTGCCCACGCCTACGCCAACCTTCGTGCCACTGTTCACGCCTGCGCCAGGCGGTGAACTCGCTGCCGCGCTGGATGCGGTGGTGCTTGATAGAGGTGCAGATTTGCGTCCAGGAGCCACGTTGTGGTGGAATCCCTCGACGACGTTGCCGGCGGGTGCGACGGTGCGCGTGCTTGGCTACGATCCCGACACGCCGGCCTGGGTGTACGTTAGTTCCGCGGATGGACGTGTGTCCGGCTGGGTACAAACGATGAATTTACGTCTTCCCAATGCGCCGCATAAGTTGTCGTTGGTGACGCCAATCCCGACCCTTACGCCTTCGCCAACCGCGACATTAACCCCGACGCCCACGCCGACCGTCGCGTGTCCCGGCGGTCCGTTTTGGGCCGAGGCTTGGCCGTTGAGGACCTATCGCAGCCCGGAAGGTGGCTGGGTCGCCGTCATCTATGCCAGAGGTCACGGCGGGACGTGCGAGTATACTTACCGGTGGAATGTGGACGTTGAGCAAGGTCCGACGTTCGACGGTGTGTTCTTCGAGTTTCATCAAGACCGTTATGAAGCGTTGATCGGCACTGTGACAGTCTGTTCCGGCGTAGAGGAAATTTCTGTGGCGGTCTATGTCCCGTCACCGTAATGTCTCACATCCCTGAAACGGGTGT
>JAFGSL010000035.1 GCA_016934645.1 Anaerolineae bacterium | reverse complement strand
GCCGAGAAACGCCCCATGGCGATGGCGCGGCTCGACGCTGCTACACCGGAAACCATCGGCGGAGTTCCTGTCACCGGCATCGTCACGCTCGACGGGTACAAGTACGAATTGGGCGATTACGGCTGGTTGCTCATCCGTTTCTCCGGCACCGAGCCGATTGTGCGCGTCTACTGCGAAGTCACAGATCCGGCGCTCGTGAAGCCCGTATTGGAAGGCGGCCTGGAAGTCGCCGGACTCAAGTAACCGGCCCCTTACTTTCGCAAGAATGCCGACAAGCCATTCCCGGGCGGGACGAAAATCCCGCCCGGTTTTGTTGCTGGCACGACCATAAGTTTTAACTAAATCGTAACCGGCTTGAAACCCCCTCTGGCCCTCTCATGTGGTATGCTAAATATCGAATAAAGGGCCTGACCACGCGCCACCCGCTCAGCGGTAAAAGAAACGGGCGAGCAGGCCCTGGAGATTTCAACACAATCGGGCTAGGATAAACATGCACTGGACTCTGACGGTACCTGATAGTTTCTCGCTACCCCAGACCATTCGGCGCTCGCAAAACTGCGGGCAGTTTCTGCTGCTCCAACCGCCGTTCAGTGTGAACCGCACTAAGGAGCGCCTGAACCGCGTCGAACGCCTGCAATCGGGAAACACCATCTACTTGACCCTTTCGCAAACACCGGCCGGCCTGATCCTACAAACGGACGAGCGCCTGGCCGGAAAAGACACTGAAGAAATCAGCCATAAAATCCGTCGTATGCTCCGGCTAGGCGAAAATTTGCAGCCCTTTCTCGAGATTGCCCGGCAGACGCCCGGCTTGGAATCCTCTGTACACAACGGCGCACACATCCTGCGCGGTGCGACGCTCTTCGAGGACATAATCAAGGCGATTATCCTCACTATGGAAGAGAAAGCACGACAAGGACAACGCATCACGTGGATTGTGGACCGGTTCGGCGATCCACTGCCCAGTAATCCCACACGCCATGCCTTCCCCACCCCGCAACAGATGCTTTGGGGAGACAACGTGTTGGGCGAAGTCTTTGCTCCCGACATCGCCGGCACACTGATCCGGGTCACAAAGAAATTCTGCACCAAACCTGAACACATCGAGGCGCTGGCGCACGAAGAATATTCCGCCGACACACTTGCCGGCAAGTTGGTGCAACACCTCGATCTTGAACCCGAAACCCTGGGACTGATCATGCTTAGCTTGGGGCGCTACGATTACATCCCTGACACCCTATGCATACAACGGCACGCCCGACCATCTGACAACGGACGTCAGGACGGACAACGTCATACCCGCGCGATGTTCGAACCGCTACAGCCTTGGGGAGGCCTGGCGTGCTGGCTCTGGGATTGGTCTAATAAAGATAGCACTGATGCAAACACTCCCGCCGGAGGCGCCGAATGGAGAGTGTGAACATCAGCATGGCCCAAACCAGAGACATGCTGGTGCAACTCCAAACCGAGATGCACCAGCAACGCCAGACACTCCAAAACGGCGTCTCACGTGAAGCGCTCGCTGCACAAATACAAACCTGGGAAACGATTATCCGGCAAATCCGGATGGACATGATGCTGGAAAAAAGCGCCCAACTCAGTATGCTCTACGAGGTTTCACGCTCCATCAACGCCTCGCTGGACTGGCGGCAAACCCTGCAAGCCGTGCTGGATGCCTTCATCCAGATTACGACTGCGGAACGCGGCATGGTGCTCCTGCTTGACGCCGATGGCGAACCTCAGGTGGAGATGACGCAAAGCGCCTCTCACATGCTGTTTACCGATGACGACATCAGGTTCAGCCACAGCATCGTGCGCCAGGCGCTCAAGAAGAAAAGCCCGATCCTCACCACGAACGCGCAAATCGATCCACGCTTCGAGAGCAGTGAAAGCATCATCGCTTATGGATTGCGCGCGACGTTGTGCGTACCGCTGATCCACCAGGGTGAAACGCTCGGCGCAATTTACCTTGACAACCGCGCGCGCACCGATGTGTTTACCGAAGAAGATATGACAAGCTTGACCGCATTCGCGCACAATGCGGCTGTGGCGCTTTACAACGCGCAGGAACATCAAAGAACGGACCAGGCGCTCGCCGAAAAGATGCGCGAGTTGACCATCCTGCAGGAGATGATGCGCGACCTCAACGCCAGCCTGCACTTCAACCGAGTGATGGAGCGCAGCACCGCGTGGGCCATCGCCGCCTCCGGCGCGGAAGCCGGCGTCATCGGGCTGATTGCAGAAGAAGGCGTCCGCTGGCTCACCAAAGTCAGCACCATCAATCCGAACAATCTGTTAGCCACGCGCTGCATTGCCACACGCGAACCGATCGTCGAAGAGCACTACCTGGCGCTGCCGCTATTGCGCGACACACGCCCAATCGGCGTACTATACCTGGTCTCCGAAGGGCGCCCGTTCAGGAAAAACAAACTGGACCTCGTAACGCGCGTCGCCGACAACATCGCCATTGCCGTCGAGAATGCGCGACTCTACGAGGCTTTGCGCCAGGCCAACCTCACCAAATCGGAATTCGTCTCCACAATGGCGCACGAACTCCGCACCCCAATGGCATGCATCCTAGGGTACAGCGATATACTCAAGACCGGTATGGCCGGGGCGCTCACAACGCAACAACAAGAATTTGTCGAAAACATCGCTCAAAGCATCAATCGCATCATCTCCGTCGTCGACGATCTGTCGGCCATCTCCGAAATCGAAGCCGGGCGATTGCGGCTCAACCTGCGAGCAGTCGATTTCAACGCGACGCTCGACGAGGTGATGCGCGAATTACAGAAAAATGCGGAGACAAAACACCTGCGCTACACCCGCGAATCGTGGGACGGGCTGCCGCTGGCCTATGCCGATCACGAGCGGTTGCGACAGATCCTGAAGATCCTCCTGCAGAATGCGATTCACTATACGCCAGAAGCAGGCGCGATCACGGTCAAGGCTTGGCTCTCCACCGATGAACCGGATTTCATCCGCTGCGCAGTCATCGATACAGGGATCGGTATCAGCCCGGAGAATCAGATACGCCTCTTCACCAAGTTCTTCCGCGTCGTCGATCCCGCCAAAGAACAAAGCGGAACGGGGCTAGGGCTGGCCATCGCCAAAAATTTGGTGGAAATGCACGGCGGGCGGATTTGGCTGGAAAGCACATCCGGGAAAGGCAGCAGCTTCTTCTTTACTATCCCCATCGCCATGCCGGGATTATAAAAGGTCGTTATGCGCCTCAAGATTTTTCGACAAAATTAACAGGATTTTCAGGATAGGATGACCTTTTTTATCGTGTTACATCATGCCGGTGTGTGCATGATTCCTCCTCGCCCCTCCTCCCACAAATGGCTGTGGGAGGGGGTTTTTGAAAACTCTCCGCTAACGTATAGTGTAACTTTACTTTATGGAGATTTGGAAATATAATGGAGTCATCATCCCTTTTCAACCAAGATCTTTCAGTTCAACACATTTCCACCTTAAAAGCGAATAGGAGGTTTGCAATGAAGAAGCACCAACGATGGATTGCCTTT
>JAFGSL010000267.1 GCA_016934645.1 Anaerolineae bacterium | reverse complement strand
GCCAAAGCCCTAAAAGCGAGTACAATCTTCCCCGGAGCCGCCTTTTGGCTCCTTTATTTGTATAGGCAAGCAGGCCAGAAGAAGGGATGTATGGAATATCACGATGCGCTGCGTTATCTTTACAGTCTGGTAGATTACGAACAACACCGGATCGATCACTATACCCCGCGCGAGTTCAAACTGGAGCGCGTGGATGCGTTTTTGGAGAAACTGGGGAATCCCCACCACAGCTACCCCACCCTCCACATTGCCGGAACGAAAGGCAAAGGCTCGGTTTCGGCGATGCTGGCTGCGATAGCGCGCGCCGGGGGACAGCGGACGGCGTTGTACATCTCGCCGCACCTGCACACCTACCGCGAGCGCATCCAGATCGATGGCAAGCCGATTGCGCGCGAGACGCTGGCCGATTTGATCGCCGAAGTGCGCCCCGCCGTCGAGAGCGTCGAAGGGCTGACGCTGTTCGAGGTCACGACCGGGATCGCGTTCCTCCACTTCGCGC
Organism: Anaerolineae bacterium; assembly: GCA_016934645.1. The sequence continues at coordinate 3,461 of JAFGSL010000267.1, read as the reverse complement.
GGCAACAGGTGAACATCGGCGTGATCGAAGTAGGGCTTGGCGGTCGCCTGGATGCAACGAACGTCATCACGCCGGAGGTCAGCGTCATCACCTCGCTGAGCCTGGATCACACGCGCTTGCTGGGTAACACTCTGGCCGAAATCGCGCGCGAGAAGGGTGGCATCATCAAGACCGGCGTCCCCGTCGTGAGCGCGCCGCAGAAACCGGAGGCGACGGACGTCCTGGAAACCATTGCCGCCGAACGTGACGCCCCATTGACAATGGTGGGGCAGGACTGGACCTGGGAAGCGCTACAGCACACCCTGGAGCAGCAGACACTTGCCGTGCGCCGGACACAACCTTCATCGGATTTCGACGGCGTGTATACCCTATCGCTGCTCGGGGATTTCCAGCAGGAAAATGCTACCGTCGCCATCGCTACGGCAGCAGTGCTGCACGCGAACGGCTATGCGTGGGCTACCCCCGCCGCAGTCCACACCGGACTGGCGCAGACGCAATGGCCGGGCCGCATGGAGGTCTTGCAGTGTGAACCGCCGGTCGTCATCGACTGCGCGCATAATCCGTACTCGGCGGAGACGCTGGCCCACTCGCTGAAAACGTGGTTCCCCGATACGCGCTGGCTTCTCGTCTTTGGCGCTTCCAACGATAAAGACGTGCCAAAGGTGCTAGAAGCCTTACTCCCGCTCTGCGAACGGGTGTGGGTAACCCATTCCCACCATCCGCGCTCTGCCGCGCCGGAAAACATCGCCGCGCATTGTACAGCGATGGGCAAGGAAGCCGACATCGTTGCGGAACCACCCCACGCATTGGCGGCAGCGCTCGAGCAACTCAAGCCGGGATTGGGCGTTCTGGCCACCGGGTCGATCTTCCTCGTCGCAGACGTGCGCGCAGCCTGGGCACAACAAAAGGGCCTGAGCCTGCCATTAGGAGACTGGGACGACGAACCGTGGTAAAACGCCGCCGGTGGAGATACACAACAGCCCGCGCTTGCGCGACGTACCTGGCCGCGCTCGTGCTGCTAATGGTGCTGGCGACGCCCACACGTGCCGCCTCTCCCCCCCTGTCTACTGTCTACCGTCGCGCGAATCTTCGCGCCCCGTCTACCGATGGCCCCACCGACCCCGTTGAACTGGAAGCCTTTCTGGATGAAGTCATCCCGGCGCAGTTGGAAACGCTCCAAATCCCCGGCGCGGCCGTGGCCGTGGTGAAGGATGGCCAGCTCTTTTTCGCCAAGGGCTATGGCGTCATCGATAGCCGCAGCCAAACGCCGGTCCAAGCCGAACGCACGCTGTTCCACACCGGCTCCATCACCAAACTGTTCACGTGGACGGCGGTGATGCAGCTCGTCGAACAGGGCCGCCTCGACCTCCATGCCGACGTCAACATCTATCTTACCAGCTTTCAAATTCCGGCTACTTACCCTGAACCGATCACCCTCTTCCACCTGCTGACACACACACCCGGGTTCGAAGATCAACTCAGCAACCTCTACCGCTTTGGTCCAAACGACGGTCTGCCGCTGGACAAGTACATCGTCCGCAAGCTGCCCGCACGGGTCTATCCGCCGGGAGAGATGATCGGCTATTCCAATTATGGCGCGGCGCTGGCGGGATACATCATCCAGGAAGTGACCGGGATGTCTTACGAGCAGTACATTGAGGAAAATCTCCTCACGCCGTTGGAGATGCGCCGTTCGACCATCCGCCAACCCGTGCCGGCGGAATGGATACCCGATCTGGCGCTAGGACATTATACGTGGCCAACCGGTCCACGCCCGCTGCACGAGTACTTCCCCGCCACGCCCATCGTGGGCCTCACTGCAACCGTGACCGACATCGCCAAATTTATGATCGCCCATCTGCAGGATGGCCGTTACGGCGAGACGCGCATCCTGCAAGCCGCCACGGCGCAGGAGATGCACCGGCAGCAGTTCACGCACGACCCCCGCTTGCCGGGTGTCACGTATGGTTTTACCGAATGGACGCGCCACGGGGAGTATCTTCTGTGGCACGGAGGCAGCACCGGTTTCTTCGAAAGCATGATCATGCTGCTGCCGGAGCGCAATCTCGGCGTCTACGTCGCCTATAACCGCAAAGCGCCTCCCCAACCGGGACGCGAATTCCGGCAAGCGTTTATGGATCACTACTATACGCTGGACGATATGCCCCGCCCGCAACCGCACCCCGAAGCGACGACGTTGGCGCGCGACTTTGCCGGCGCATACCGTGAAAGCCGCTGGTCGCACACACTGGCCGACAAAGTCGTTTATCTATTCACGCGCTACTACAAGATGGAGATCACAGCAGACGGATACTTGCAGCTCCACGACGTGGCCTACGTCGCCACAGAGCCGCAAGTCTTTCAAGCCGTCGACGGAGAAGGAACCCTGATTTTCCACCGCGAACCTTCGGCACGCGCAGATGCGCGCTACGCCTTTTACGACTACGATCCGCACAAAGTTTTCATCAAACTGGCTTGGTACGAGACGCGCCCCCTTCACCTCAGTATCCTGATAGGGTGCGGGCTGCTCTTTATCTCGGCGCTGGTCGCCAGGTCGCCAGGTCACGCTCCAGAACACGCGCCCTGGATCGTTGGCGAAACGCACAGCATCCTCCAGTGGGTCGGCGCGCTCAACCTGTTGTACCCGGCAGGGATGTTGGGGATTGGTGTAACCGTGTTGATCGATGCCCTGCCGGATCTGTCGTTTCTGGCCCCGCTATGCATTTTGGGACTGCTTGGGGTGCTGATTTTAGCGCTGTTCGTCGTAGTCATGATATGGCGAGGCCGGTATTGGAGCACAGCGAGCCGTGTGCACTACACCCTGGTCGTCCTGGCGGGCTGCGTGTTCGCCGGATGGCTAAACTACTGGAATCTGTTAAGATTATGGCGCTTCTAAATGAGGAATATGGAGACAAATTGATGGATTGGGACAAATTGCCGCTTACACCGGAAGACTTGTTCGGTAATTTTTTGGATATACCGCACGATGAAGACGACGGCCCGTTCGAGGCGATCATTATGCCGGTGCGCGATCTCGTCGTCTACCCGCAGATGGTGACGCCGCTATACCTGGGACACGATGTCTCGATACACGCGCTGGAAGTCGCCATTCAGGAGGATTGGCCGCTCGTCGTCGTTGCGCAGCACGACACCGAGACGGATGAATTTCCCGACGCAGAAGACCTCTACGAGGTGGGCGCCGAGGTCATCATCGCCCGCTCGATCCGCCTGCCCGACGGTAGCACCAGCGCTATCGTGCAGGGCGTCCAACGGGTGAAAATCCTCGAATACACCCAGCGGACGCCGTATCTGATGGCGAACGTGCTCGCGCTGCCGGAGACCTTCGAGGAGAGCGCGCACGTCGAAGCGCTGACACGGGCCGTCTTGACGATGTTCGAGAAGGCCGTCGACCTGAACCAGGCTCTCCCCGAAGAGGCCTACGTCTACGCGATGAACGTGAG
>JAFGSL010000266.1 GCA_016934645.1 Anaerolineae bacterium | reverse complement strand
GGTGTAACAAATGAGTCGGATGCCAAAACAGACCCTGCCGCCGATCAAGACGAAGAACAAGGGGTCGTATTCAATCCAAACAACTGGGAACTGGACGGTCAGGGCGTCATCACGGTAACGGTCCATGGTGAGTCTGGCTACCTCGTTGCCTGGATTGACTGGGATGGGAATGGCGATTTCCTGGGCACAGGCGAACTGATCATAAGAAGTGCAGTGGTCACCGGCACAAACGTTCTCACCTTCTCTATCCCAATCGCCGCAACGACTGACCCGCTTATCTTTATGCGCATCCGGTTGTTCTCAGAAGCACCGCTTGTACCACAGCTTTCCTACGTTGGCCTTGCAACCAATGGTGAAGTGCAGGATAAAAGCTTCGATAACCCCTTCAACCCTACCGCCATCAAGCTCGCCGCCTTCGAAGCCACGCCGCAGGACAACGGCATACTCGTCACCTGGGAAACGGCGATGGAGCTGGATAATGTGGGCTTTAACCTCTATCGCAGTACGGCTGCGGCGGGACCCTACACCAAACTCAACGCCACACTCATCCCGCCGCAGTTCCCGGGTGAGGTCATGGGCGGCTATTACGAGTGGCTGGATACCGACGTAGAACCCGGTGTGGTCTACTACTACAAGCTGGAAGACCTCGACGTGAAAGGCGTGAGCACGCTCCACGGCCCGATCAGCACCGCCGGTGTCACTGTACCCACAGCCGTCCATCTGCAACGCATCGATGGACGCAGTGTGATGACGCCTTTAGCTTTAGGGTTGGTTGCGGTGATGGGTCTGTTGGTCGTGCGCCGTCGTCGACGTTAAGAGCACGCATCGTGGAACACGGACTGAGGTCAGGACGGGGATAAAGAGATATCGACTTCTGGCATCAATCGGCGACTGAAAACCCGGGATTTTTCGAAATCCCGGGTTTTTGTTACTTGTCTGTAACCCAACGCCAATGAAACACAAACGTTACAAAAAGCATTTTTGGGTATGCTGTTATATGAGAAATTCTGGGAACCGTATTCTGACAGTTATTTGTGTGTGATGAGGAATTTATGATCAAGAAAGTATGCGCAGTGCTAGGTTGGGTGGTGGGACTCACGCTGTTGTGGGCGCTGCCGGTTGCAGCACAGCGACATGGTATGACACCGCAAGCGCCTGCCGCGCCATTGGACGTTGCCCCCGCGCAGATCGGGTTTGCGCTCAACAGTGGCTCGACGGCGTGGCTTGACAATGATAATCCATGCGCCAGCCCTCCCGAAGGCCCGCGCGCGATGTGGATGGCGATTGCCGTGACCAATACTGCCACAGTAACCTTGACCAGCGTTGTGGCTGAACTGTCCGGTTTCTCCTCTGCGCACTATGCCCTCACCGCCGATCCCGTGCGTTACGTGGGCAACCTCGCGCCCGGCGAGACGTATCACGGCTATTGGTACGTCGATTACAGCAGCGCGTGTCAGGCTGGCGTAAGCGATGGCTATACCCTCACCGTGACGGCCGTCAACCTGAGTGCGCCGGCGAGCTACACCGGGAGTCTTACCACCGCCAGCAGTGAGGGGGTCGGCGGCGGCGCGGCAGACATCATCCCGGCAAGTCTGGATAGTGAGGTCGCTATCGGCCAGGTCTTTACCCAGGCGGTGAGCTATGAATTCCCGCGTAACATTAGCGGCGTACTGTTCCAACCCACCGGCGACGCAGGTTTTGCGGACACCTGTTTCCGGCTAGTTCAAGTCGAGGTGATTGCGTCGAATATGACGGAAGTATTGACGGGAACGCTACATCGCTTGTACTTTGATGAAGCCGAACCCGGGAATACGCGACTGTACGTGACGATGGCGTATGTCTGGCAAGTGCAATGTCAGGCAGAAACCAACTCCCGACCCTGGGCCACAAGCACCCGCGGCGATACACCGAAATACGCTAACAAGTTCAATGCGCTCAACGCACCTTTCCCCGCCGCTGAGCTGTCACTAGATGTAACTGTATCCGTCGAACCCACGTTGCTCACGTCCGCCGGGACGGTCACGTATACGGTACGCCTGCGCAACAGCTTTACGCAGCCGATCGTCGTCCATCGCGTGCATTTCAAGCTGCCCCAGGCTGTGGTCTATAAAGGTGTGGCGACCGCAAGCGCCATTGACCCCAACAACTCCAGCCAATATCCGGCGCTGGATGCGACCGGCGTATTGACCTGGACGGGCGTGCCGCTGCTTTCTTACACCGTGCCCGCCTCCGGCACAGTCGGGTCTGGCGAGCCGGGAACGCTCGAGTTGATCTTCACCGCAGACGCTCCCGCGATCTCCGGACGGTACACAGCGACAGTCACAGCGACGGTGGGGACGCTGGACGTTGGCCTGCTGACCACGACGTTCGACGTGGACTTACCCACCGCCGTCACCCTCGCCGCCTTCGAGGCGACCCCGCGTGAGGGGGCAATCCTCATCACCTGGAAGACTGCGATGGAGCTGGATCATGTGGGCTTCAACCTCTATCGCAGTACGGCTGCAGCGGGACCCCACACGCAACTCAACGCCACTCTTATCCCACCGCAGTTTCCAGGTGAGGTGATGGGCGGTTCCTACGAATGGCTCGATACCAACGTAAAGCCCGGCGTTCTTTACTACTACAAATTGGAAGACATCGACATTCACGGCGTCGAGACGTTCCACGGTTCGGTACAAGCGAAACTGACGGACGCAGCCACAACAACGCAACACGTCGTCTATATACCGTTAGTCTTCAGGAATCCATAACGAAAACCACTGAGCCTTAACGCTCCAAAATCTTGACTTTTACCTGATTCTCTGTATGCTTAAGATGTAAGGTGGAAAGCAAACAAATCGTTCTCACAATAGGGAGGCAAATATGACGAAGTTGCAGACGATCGAAGGGATTGGCGATACTTACGCCAAGCAATTGGAAGAAGCCGGTGTCGGATCGTTGGAGGCGCTGCTCGAGCAGGGCAAAACAGCCAAAGGCCGCACCGACCTGATGGAGAAGACCGGCATCAGCAACAAGCTCATCCTCAAGTGGGTGAACCGCGCCGACCTTTTCCGCATCAAGGGGATTGGCGAGGAATATGGCGATTTGCTGGAGATTGCCGGCGTCGATACGGTTCCCGAACTGGCGCAGCGCAACGCCGAAAACCTCTACAACAAGATGGTCGAGATCAACGAAGAGCGCAAGCTGGTGCGCCGCCTACCCTCACAGAATCAGGTCGCCGAGTGGATCGAACAGGCCAAGCAGTTGCCCCGGATGTTGACGTATTGAGACTCAGAACCTATTCAAAAATCCCCAACCGGTTATGGTTGGGGATTTTTCATGGGCTGCGGCTCATATCCGCCTGGCGACAACCAATGCTGTTGCACGCGGCGGGCCATTTCCGTGACTTTAGTGATGAAGTCGGTCTTGTCCCGTGTATATGCCTCGCGGTCGTCGGCGTGTTTCTTCGCCAGGTTGAACTTCAGCCTTTCATACGCCTCGGCGATTTCGGGATGGCGGAAGAGATACTCCTGAAACAGGACGTGGTCGATCCAATAGTCGCCTTGCCATTGAACCACGTGTAAATGGTGCGTTGTCAGACCGCCGGCTTTCTTCCTGAAGAAATGCCACCCGGCGATGGCCTGCTCACCTTCATAAGTGTAGTCCAGGGCCGCCAGCGGCGCCTCGCAATGGCGAACATCTGCGATATCCACCAATCCAACCATCATGTCGAGAATGGGTTTGGCATAGATGCCTGGAATGGCAGTGCTGCCGATGTGACGAATCTCCTTGATGTATGGTGTCAGCGCCGCGTACAAACAACGGCTCTCAACGTCGAAGTACGTCCGCCACAGCGAGTTATGCGGAGCAAGCCACACCTTCCCTTCCATAACGCCCAACCCATACACGCCGGCAAGCTCCTGTGAAGCGTCAGTTTCCGCTGCCGGCAAAGATAAAGTGCCGTCTGTAGTTCGTATCGCTTGTTTCACCATGCAAAATCGATAGGCGCGTGTGCGCTCGCCATAGTACACCTTCCGCGCGCAAATTTGTTGACCCTATTGTACCCTTATCTACCGGCGCAACTATAACAATTCTGCGAATTTTCGGTTAATAAAGCACAACAAAACGGGCCTGACAGGTTTTACCTGTCAGGCCCGTAGGGACAAACCGTGTCTTACTGCGTGGGAAGTTGCAAAATGAACGTAGACCCTGCGCCGCGCTCGCTCTCGAACCAGAGCTGCCCGCCTTGCTGCTCGACAAGACGCCTGGAGAGGTGCAACGCCAGCCCATTGCCGGGGACCTGGCGCGTCTCTTCGTCCGAAGCGCGGAAGAACATCTCGAAAATGCGGTGTTGTTCCTCCGGCAGGATGCCGATACCGTTGTCGCGCACGGTAACGCGCACGGCG
>JAFGSL010000265.1 GCA_016934645.1 Anaerolineae bacterium | reverse complement strand
GGCCGCCAAGAGGGGTCTGCGCGGCGCGCACGCGGCTGCCCAGCCCGGCAATGACGTGTTGAACCGGATCGCAGGGCTGGTCGACGAAGGACAGCTGAGGCCCGATGTGGGCACAATCCTGCCCTTGTGGGAAGCCCGGAAGGCTCATGAGCTTATTCAGACAGGCCATACACGGGGCAAGATCGTATTGCGGGTTAAGGATTCATGACCAACATTGACTATCCGACTAACGACTAACGACTGACGACTAAAGACTATGACACAACCTGATCGCAAAGACTACGGACTGGCAGCTTTGATCGGCGTTCTGGCGCTGGCGGCCTACGTGCGCACACTGGCACCGGACGTGCTCTACGGCGACAGCGCCGAATTCCAGACACTCGCTTACACGCTGGGGATCACCCACTCCACCGGCTATCCTGTGTATCTGTTGGCGGCGCGTTTGGTGGGATTTCTGCCACTCGCCTCACCTGCCTGGCGCGTCAATCTGTTTTCGGCGCTGTGCGCGGCGTGGACGGTGGGCGGCGTCTATCTGCTGGCGCGCTACTTCACACCGAACCGCACCGGCGCAGCGTTGGGCAGCATCGCGTTGGCGCTGTCGTACACCTTTTGGGCGCAGGCGATCATCGCCGAGGTCTACACGCCGGGGATGGCAGTATTGACAACGGTTTTGCTGCTGCTGGCCTACTGGCAGCGCGCGCCGTTCGCGCGCCGTCGCGCGCTGGCGTGGGCCACAGCGTTGGCGTGTCTGGCGCTTGGCGTCCACCTTTCGGCGGCGCTGATCGCCCCAACCGCGCCCCTGTTCGTCCTGTGGGTATTGGCGTTTCAGCCCAAGGCGCACCGGTGGCCCTGCCTGCGCTCGGCCCTGGTAGGATTTGGGGTCGGGATCGTTCTCTATTTCGGAACCTTCATCCTGCTGGACCTCAACAACCCGCCTTCCAGTTTTCTCCAAATGACGATGTTCTCCTCGCGCTCGGCTTGGGGATTACAGGCTACCGATATGGACAGCATCTTCGAGCGCTGGTGGTTGACGTTTATGAGCGTCCAATGGCGCAATGTGATGTTCCCGGAAGGCGGTTTCGCCGTCGCTATCAGCGAGTACTTCAACCGCGTCCTAAGCCAGGAGTTTTCGCTATGGATGATCGGGTTCGCGCTACTTGGCCTGGGTGAGATCAACCATAGCGCGCGGCAACTCGCCAAGAGCGCCGGGAATCCGGAACTCGATGCACCCAAGACCCGCGCCAGGCTGTTCATCCAATCCATCCCCACCGCACCGGCGTTGAGTCTGGGCGTCTTTATGGTTATCGCTTACCTGGTAATGCTGCTGTTCATCCTCAACTACCGTCCGGGGGATCAATACGTGTTCTACCTCGTCACGTATATTTTCATCGGCACAGCCATCGGCGTGGGAATCGGGCGAACATTGGAATGGACCAAACGCTTTCTGGTGAAACGCAAAAACTGGACGCGCTACCTCTACCCGCCAGTCGCCGTGTTGTGCGCGCTGGTGGTCGTCGCCGCATACGCTGACGCGCGTTGGGATGCTCTCAAAGCCGGTAAAGGGACCTTCGTGCAGGAGACGTATCCTTACCCGCTCGAAAACCTGGAAGAGCCGCGCCAAATCTACACGATGCGCTTGTTTCTGCTGCCTGAGGATGCGTTCGTAGTGATGAATTGGCGCGCGCTGTACACGATGTATTATTTGGCGCACGTAGAGAAATTGCGACCTAACATCATCATCAAAGAGGCCACACCGTATGGCAGCAACAACCAGATCGCCGATAGCTTGCTGGAAGAAATGACCGACGTCGTGCGCTCCGGCGACCGCCCGGTCTTCGTGGATCAGATCTATCCGGGGCTGCGGGATCACTTCCGCGTGATGCCGACGGCGGGGGGCAGGTTTTACAAGCTGACGATGCCACGCAGCCAGTAAGTTTACTTTATGTGCGTTTCAAGTAACATCAACACATCGTCCAGCAACCGCACCGCCGAAAATTGGATCATATTCCCTTGATGAAGATGATGCGGGAAAGATGCGATCTCAGGATGATGTGGCGCGTTATCCCACCCCTGGAGAATTTCACCACCAAGGTGTGAGCCGGTAATAAGCATATTTGCGTAACTCTCCGTCAATGTATACCTCGTTGATATACAGACGCGAGCCATCGACAAGTTGCACTTCAGCTTTGAACTGTTCAATCGTACCGTCTAATCGATGGTTTAGATAGCTGACAGCAACGACGAGAGCAGGATACCGTTCCAGTGTTTCGGAGATCATACGTGATCCAAAGCCTGTAGATCGGCAAGTAGTTGCTGCTTCTCTTCAAACACGCTTTGCCAGTAGAACCAGTCATTATAGTCTTCGTGGATTTGTAAAGAGTCCTGCTGCGTAAGAAGTTGCGTTTCGAAGCGCGAGAGCGACATGCCATAACGCGCTTCGAAACGGGCGATCTCTTCCTTACTCGCGGCAATGTCGGCCTGGAGTTGACGAATTCTGGCGCGCGTAGCTTCCTGTAGACCGGCGCGAATGAGCTTGCCGCGTTCCGGTTCCGGCAGTTGTATCAAAGTCTGGGGTACTCGCACTGTCATCTCTACCATACGTATCTCCTTGCTATGTATCGAATAGAGTCCATATCTGCCAATTCCAGTTGCTCTCTTATTGTACCACCGATATATGGGTCAAGAAAGTTCTTTGTGGAGTAATTGAACGTAGAAGCAGCCTATGATACAATGAGGACAGACAGAGGCACCGCAGCTATGCAAATCAAAGGCATCACCGTCCCTAATCGGCCCGCAATTTATCTCTGCCTTGTCCTCATCGGTTATATCGCACTTCTCCTGCCCACCGTCTACCGCCAGGGCATTTCCTGGGATGAACAAACCGACATCGACATCGCGCGCGCCTACCTGACGCAATCAGATGGCTGGCTGCGCGGCTCCCCCTCCGATCCGAGCCAGACGCGCCTGCCCATGGCCGTCGTCGCCGCTGTGT
>JAFGSL010000264.1 GCA_016934645.1 Anaerolineae bacterium | reverse complement strand
TCGTCATCCGGCGTTTCGGCGGCGCGGAGCGCGAGTTCGGGATCATCGGCGCTGCCGTCGGCATTGGGATGGTCTGCGGAGGCATGGCCTTGAGCCTCTGGAGCGGCTTCCGGCGCCCGATGCAGACGTCGCTGGTGGGGATTGTGGGGATGGCGCTCGCCATCCTACTCGCCGGGCTGGCGCCGGTGTCGGCTTTCTGGCTGGCCGTGGGCAGCATGGCCATCGGCGGCTTTATGACGCCGGTTTGTATGGCCCCGATCCAGGCACTAGTGCAGAGAAGCGTGCCCCCCACGGTACAGGGGCGCGTGCTATCGTTGCTCGACAGCATCTCAACGGCTATCGCGCCGTTGAGCGTCGCCATCGCCGGGCCGGTATTCGATTCGCTGGGGCCGCAAGTCTGGTACGTCGGTGCGGGTGTGCTGGCTCTTTTCATCGGCCTGCGAGGCTTTACTTCGCCGCGTGTTCTAAACTTGGGCGTGCCACAGGGGCAATTTGCGCCCCCGGAGACGGGGGTTAGGGCAATTTTCGGATAGGTGCCAAAGAAAAAGACCTGGCAGATCTCCAGTGAACGACGTTCACTTAACCTGCCAGGTCTCGTTACTTAAGCCTTGTTTCTAGTGCGCGTGGCCTCCGGGTGCGTGAACGTGCCCGTGCGCCAGTTCCTCTTCCGTCGCTGTCTGCACATCCATCACCTCAACGTCGAAATGCAAGGTAACATCCGCCAATGGATGATTCATATCCAGGGTGACCTGGTCACCGACAATCTTCGTCACGGTAGCAAGGCGTACACCGGCGGGGGTTTGAACGTGAAATTGCACGCCCAACTGCACCTGGGCATTGTCCGGGAAAGCGGAGCGGGAGACGGTCTGGACAAGATTCTCGTTTCTGACCCCGTATCCATCTTCGGGAGCGACTGCCACCGCGAGCTTATCGCCCACCGTCTTGCCTTCCAGTGCACTTTCGAGGCCGGGGATGATATTGCTCGCGCCGTGCAGATAGGCGAGTGGCTCTTTGCCTGCAGAACTGTCCAAAACTTCACCAGCGTCATCCTTCAACGTGTAGTGGATGTGTACGACTTTGCCGTCCGTGATATTCATGATATTCCTTTCATTCATAGGGTGAGATTTATATAGAAAATCGTCGCTATTATCACACAAAATCGGCAGAAGCCAAACTAACGCACAATCACGCTCTCAATCCCCAAAATGTCCCCGATTTCCTTGATCGTCGCCGCATGATGCCCCACCCCAAGCGCGAAATGGTGCGTGGGGCCTTCGGCGAGCCAGCGCTTGAGAAAGGTGACAGCGTCCGGTTGAAAGACGCCGCGCGTGTTGGTGTTGCCGGTCGCCGGGATGAGGCCGCGCACGGATTCGCCCTCGGCGATGACGAACTTGAACTTGCCCCCGTAGGTGGAGGTGATGCCGAACATCGTGATGGGGCCGGCTTTGATCTGGAATTCGACGGACGCGCCGAAACCGGGTTTGCCGTGGTACTTCATCAGGCTGCGCAGCACGGGCTTGCCCTCGGCGATGGCGATGTGGTGCGGCCCATCGTGCCCCACGAGGATGAAGTTCTCCTTGAAATCCACAGGATGGAATTCCGCGAAACTGCCACCGATACCCAGCCGGTCCATGATCAGCATCGCCACACACGTCTTGAGGTCGGATTCACCGCACATCGGAAAACCCGCCGCGCAGAGCAATGAGTTACCCACGATGAGGCTGGCGGCGGCGCGCTCCGGCGCGCTGCCCGGCTCGCCTTTGTAGTAGTAGGCCAGGCCGTCCAGGTCGAACTCGTCCATGAACTTGTCCAACGCCACAGCCATCCGCGCCGCGTGATAGAGATCTTCATCGGTCAACCTGCGCGTCAACGGATCGGATTGCGGCTCCGGTGTGTCGAACATCGCGAGGATTTGCGCAGACTTGGCGTTAACTTCGTCTTCGGTGACGGTTTTCTCCAGGCGGACCAGGTCATCAACCTCGGTCTGCACGATGTGCAGGCCAAAGACGGCGGTGAAAGCAGTGGGGTCGCTGTGCATATCGAGCATCGCCTCGATGGGATGTCCGAAGTGCCCGATGCGCGCGCCCTTCAGGTCGTGGAGCACGCGGGCAATGCTGCACCAACGCGCGATTTCGGCCTGCGCGGCGGCGTCATCACGCAGTGTGCCGATGATGGTGGGCGGCACGCGCTTGCCCATCCGCACGGCCACACCCGCGAATTCCGGCAGCGAGCAGATGTTGTCATTGCAGAGCTGCATGTAGATCGTGGCGTGAGCGTAGTCCATCTGCGCGAGGGGTTGCAGGGCCACCAGCACAACGGGCACGTCCAATTCGCGGATGAGAATGCCGAAAGTGGCGGACGTGGCGTAGGTCAGCATATCGCAAAAGACGAGGTCGAGGTCGGCGGCCTTCATCCGCTTAAGGACGGCGTAAGCCGCGTGGGCATTGTCCACCATCCCAAAGTTGACGGTATGAACGTTGTTAACCCGGACTTGCCCCTCGAAGATAGCCAGGTAATCCAGCAATTCCTCTTTCAGGCCGGGGAACTGGCCCCAGTACACGTCGAAACCAACGCCAAACAGGCCAACATTGGCCGTCAGAGATTTACGAAGATGTGCGTGCATCACGTGCCTTCCTGTTGATCTTTGCGCTGGCGATGCAGCCAGCTCGCGCCGAGTATCGAGGCCGCAACCGTTCCCACCACCGTTGTGATCGCCAGTGCCTTCTTGGGCCAATCACGCTTTTTCATCCCAGCGGATGGTAGCACCGGCACATCCGCATCCGGCATCATGGCCGCCTCGCCTTCAGCAAAAAGAGAAACCGGTGCGCCAATAGCCTCCACGCGCGGCAACTCGACCAGAGGCGCGGTGTCTTCTTCGTCAAGTAACGCCACCGGTTTACGCAGCGAACCGAATTTCTGTGCGTAAACGTGGGTGAATTCGGCACCCAGCAGGAAGATCTGCGCCGAATAATAGATCCAGACCAACAACACGACCAGCGATCCGGCAGCGCCGAAAATGGAGCCGATGTTGCTCAGACGCATATACGTGCCGATGAGAATCCGCCCCACGTTGAACAGCAATGACGTCACCGCCGCGCCGATGAGCACGTCGCGCCAAGCGATTTTGATTTGTGGAAGGACTTTGAAGATGATGGCAAACATCACCGTCAGCATAACCAGAGCAACGAGGAAATTGCGCGCCTGCGGGATATTCTCCAGATTGAGATAGCCGATGACCGTCGTGATGACAAGTTCTGCAAACAGCGCCAGCATCAACAATGCTCCCACTCCGAAGACCATGGCGAGATGCAAAAAACGTTGTTTGAAAAAATACACCACCCCATTGCCTGATCGGAGCGGCGCATGCCAGATCGTGTTGAGCGTCCCTTGAACATGGTGGAATAACCCGCTCGCGCCGTACAACAGCGTTAGCAACCCGACGAGGGAAGTAAGGATGCCTGAAGCGGGATTGCCGAAGTTGGCAAGCATATTTTCGATCATCAAAGCCGCTTCCGACCCCACAAGATCTTCGAGTTGGTGGGCAATTTCAGCCTGCGCAGCGCGTTCGCCAAACACCAAGCCAATGATGGCGATAATGATGATCAGCAGCGGTGTGATCGAAAAAATTGCATAATACGCCAGCGCCGCCGCCAGCCGCGTAGCATTGTCGTGCTGCCAGGCCTGGGCCGTCCCCTTGAGAAGATCGAAGACCGCCCTCAAGCTCCGACGCCACCATGCCACATGCTCATTCACCACATCACTCATTTCGTTTGATAGTCATGTAATCGTTAGTTGCAAGTCGAAAGTCAAAAGTCAAAGGTCGGGAAAATCCGTTCAATCACACCCATTCGGCGATTCTCTCACCCGCTCTTTCGCCCCGCGAGGATAATGTGGACATTCACAAACGTCGCTTCCGGCGCGCCGAAGTCGCAAGGGTGCAGCCATGCGACGGCAGCAGGCGGCGCGGCGGCGACCAACGCCTCAAGACACGCTTTCGTGCTGGGCAAGACGTTCTGGGTCGTCGTCCACTCGTCGAAGCTATGGGGCTTTGCGAGGGTTTCGACGCTCTCCAGCGTCAGTTCGGCTGCCGCGAACGCCGCGCGCCACTCGGTTTCGGTAAGGGCGTGATTGTGGCTCGGATCGCGCAGCTTTTCGAACGCTTCCACGTAACCGGCAATCACCGGGTCTTCCGGCATCTGCTGGTCCTGCACGAGCACCAAGCCACCGGGCCGGACCACGCGCGCGGCTTCCTTGACAAACTGCGCCACGTCGTCGAAGTGATGCGGCGCGATACGGCACGTCACGAGATCGAAGGCATTGCTATCGAAGGGCAAGTGTTCGGCACGCGCCTCCTTGAACTCGACGTTGGTAACGCCTTTGCCGGTGATGTGTGCCTCCGCCGCCTTGAGCATCTGCGGCGTGAGGTCGCTGGCGACGACGCGCGCGACGTGTGGCGCGAACTTCAGCGCCGTGTGCCCCCCACCCGTCGCCACGTCGAGGACGTGCCAGTAGGGCCGCGGCTGCGCGATTTCGAGCAAGCGATCCAGGTCCGCGCCTTTGGCATGCGTTTGGCTGGTGACGTAGTTCTGCGCGTGTGCGCCGAAGCGTTGTTGAGAGAGTTTATACGTTGATTCCATATACGATTCCTTCAGCACTACACTACCAATCGGCGAGCAGTTCAGGTATCGGGAGATTGTCGATAGCGCCTATGTCGCCAGCACCGAAACCAAGAACATGCAAAACCTCATCTCCGATATTCTTGATAGCATGGGATTCACCTGTTCTCGTCAGAATAGCATCTCCGGCCTCAAGGACCTGACGTTTACCATCCTGATAATTCTCCGCTTTACCAGAAAGAATATAGACAATCTCGACATTGTCGCTATGTCGATGGTGTCCAGCATAAGCACCTGGCTCCAACTCAAGATCAAAGAATAACAAAGAAGAATTGAGTTGCTCTGAGAAAAAGATATAAGCTAGCCCCTTACCCTTACCTTCGTGCAAGTTCAACACTTCTGATCGCTCTCCTACTCTATCTATAGCAGCCATCATTCACCTCCTTATGAAAACAAACCCAAACGGTCCAGAACTCGAACCATCGCGCACGTCTCCACATCCTTGCGCGATCCCGTACCCCAAGAGCCATCGACATTCTGGGCCTCTACAATCCACGGCAGGGCGCGCATAAGAATAACGCGGGATGCAAGGTGGTCGTAGCGGGCGACGGCTTCCAGGATGCCAATCTGCGAGAAGCCGGTGCCATACTTCTCTTCAGGGAAAGTCCCATCGGCGCACTGGAGGCCCGCGAAGCGCCACAGATGCGCCTCCGCGAAGCGGCGCGCGACGGGATGCTGCACCTCGCTCAACGAACGCGTGGTGATGAACTCGCACCCCTGGACATGGTTTGGTATGCGCAAATCATAGACATCACCGTCAGGTTTTGCAGTATACGCAACACGAGGCGGGGCGTCGGGGCCAGTGAGCCATTTGAGGTCGCTGAAGCCGCCGTAGCGATACTGCGCAATGCAAGCCTGTTCGAAAGCTGGCAGTTGATCTTCGGTGAATGGTTCCTTGCGCTGCCAATCGCTCAAGCCGTGCTGGTACCCGCACTCACACCATTCTCTGGTCGTCAGCGTGCGCAACGCAGTTTGAACACGCTCGTGGTCTTCGTAACCCAGCTTCAGCAGCGCCTCGATCACCAGCCCATTAGGCCACATGATACGCGGGCCGCAGGGCTTTTGGATAAGGCTATCGCCCGATATCACCCGCTTTTTCTCCGAAGTTAGGATCTTCCGGAAGCGTCCACCCTTGCCCGCCTGCCGTGAAGCGACGACCTGAGCCTGCTCCTCGACAAAGTCATCGGCGGCAAACCACTGTCCAGGATTGTGCTTCGATTGCGGGCGCGCCACCAGCCACGTGACGGCGCGCTGGATGGACACGTCGTCCCGCGTCAATCCTAAGTCCGCCAGTTCTCGTAGATTGCGCGCCGTAAGTAAGACATTACCATCCCAAGAACCGTCACCGGCTTGCTGCGATAGCCGCGCTTCGATCAACTGCTCGTGCAAGACGTCATCGCCGGCCTCGGCACAATCCAACAGCTTGCGAGCTTGCCACGCCTAGAACGATTCCCGTCCCTGGAGATAAGTGCGCACGTCGTAGCGAAGGCGCGTGTTCGCGTATTGTGCCTGCAATTGGGGCAACAGCACATCGGGCATCGGATTGGTGTAGGCGATACGCACCAATGTGTGTGGCGTTTCGACATCGGCAACATGGGGAAAATCGCTGGGGCGTTCTTCGACCGTCATCCGCTTCAATGCCACCGCGCTGTTCGGCCGAGATACAAAAGCCAATAGCGCGCCTGAGGGCAACCCCAGAATTCGTAACACGTTGGAAGGTAACACTATCCGAGAGCCGTGCACCGTCACCGTCTGCGTGGTCGCGGATGGCTTGCTGACGAGATGGATCTCGTCCTGCACATCAACATAAAGCGAGTCACTCCCCAGGTGCTGCTTGACAACCTTTCTGATGCTTACTTTGCCGTCTCGTGTCACCGTCGTGATCGCCAATACTTGCGGGATCATCAAATCAACTCCTTTACTCCACGTGCTTAAACACTCTTACGTAGTCAATGATGTACGGTTGCGGAAAGATACTGTCATCCACGCCCTGCTGCCCGCCCCAACTGCCGCCAATTGCCAGATTGAGGATGAGATACTGCGGTGCGTCGTAGGGCCAGGTGTCCACGCCGGCGTTCTCGTTTTTGAAGGTAAAGTACTTGTATTCATCGATGTAAAAATCGATGTGATCCTCAAACCACTCGATGGCATAGATGTGGAAATCTTCATAGGGGTCTGGCCGGTAGAGGCTGCCACCCCTGGCGGTTCCCTTCACGTGATTGTACGCCTCGGTGTGGACAGTGCCGTGGAGCAAGCCCGGCGCAAAACCCACGTGCTCCATAATGTCGATTTCACCGCACGCGGGCCAGCCCACTTCGTCGATGTTCACGCCCAGCGTCCAGATCGCGGGCCACGTCCCCACACCCTGGGGCAGCTTCGCCCGCACCTCGATGCGCCCGTAGGTCCACGTGGCGGTGTCTTTGGTGATCAGGCTGGCGGACGTGTAACCCCGGTTTGCGCCCGGCACAACGTCGCCATCCTTGCGCGCTTCGATGATGAGTACGCCGTCCTCCACGCGCGCGTTTTCCTCGCGCTTCTCGGTGTAGTATTGCAACTCGTCGTTGCGAATGTAGCCGACTTCGTAGCCCCACTTTTCGGGATCGGGCAGGCCTTCGTAGTCAAACTCGTCAGACCAGACCAGGTCCCACGTCCCACCAGACGTGGTGATGCTGAAAGGCGTCGGTTCCGCCGCCGCACATGCCGTCAGCCCTACGAGTAACAAACCCATACAAAGCATCACATATCCGCGCATGGTATCTCTCCCATCACACAATGTAGGCAAACTGTTAGTTTGCCTCTCTCCCGCAAGCCGAAAGCTGACAGCTTGCGCTACATTTGTCTTTTCAAACTTTCCGCGCAATCGCCAGCAGATGTCCGGTAGCACCGCGCAGGGACGGTTCACCTTCGAGCCAACGTAGCGCCTCCAGCAAGCGCTCGCGCCGCCCGGCATCCTGCCAATGCTCCTCGAAGTTCTGCAACATGCAGCCGATGCCTTCTACGGGCAGCGTCGCTTCGTGGTGTAGACCCGCGTAGGCGATCTCACATTTTAACTCATCAGGATGGTGGAAGTAAGCGGTGGTGAAATAGCCGGGATGCTGCGTCGGGTTGCGATGTTGCCCGCTGCGCACATCCTCCTGGGCGATACGCACAAACGCGGGATCGTCCAGGAAGCCGGAGAACAGCCCATCCATCGTCGAGGCAAAACGCGATATGGCTGCCGCGACGACGAGGCCGCCTTCCCGCACCACGCGACGGGCTTCTTGCCAGGTCTGCACCCGTTCCTCGCGCTCCGGCAGATGGTACAGCGGCCCCAGCAGCAACACGACGTCGACGCTGGCGTCGGGCCATTGCAGCGCCCGCGCATCGCCGATTTCGGCGCTGGCGAGGGGATACGCCGGCTGCGCCGCTGAGGCTGCCCGCGCCTGAGCAACGTGTTTGGGCGCCGGATCGATCAAATGAACCTCGTATCCCTTCTCCGCCAGCCATAGGGCATGAATACCCGAGCCGCCGCCCACATCCAGGATCACGGTGGGCGACGGAGGCAGATACCGCGTGAGAATTTCCTGCGTCCGCACACGCTCGAGCTGTCCCGAGATACGCAGCAGCCGCTCGGCTTCGTCACTGACTTCGTAATGCGCCGTCACTTCGGGCAGTGGATCGTTGATTCGTTCCGGCAAATCGGCCATCGTGTAAATTCCTCCTTATTTGCTTCGAGCGGATCGCCAGATCCGCGTCTTACAGATCATCTCGGCCTTCAACGGGGGACTGGCGTCCCCCTCGGAGCGTGCGCATAAATTAAGCGTGTGCACAAATTAAGCGTGCGCAAAAATTCTACACTACCCTTGCGAAGGTTCGGAACCTTCGCAAGGGTCATTGAATTGCTTCACCGCCCAGGCGACGCCTTCCTCATCGTTGGTGGGCGCGATGGCGGTCGCTTGCGCCTTGACGTCCGCCGTCGCGTTGCCCATCGCCACGCGGATGCGCGCCTGCGCGAACATCGGCAGATCGTTGGGATTGTCACCGATAGCCAGCACCGCCTCCTGGTCAATCCCCAAACGCTCCAGCACCAACGCCAGCGCCGTTCCCTTGTCGGAGCCGGGCGCGTACACGCCGATGGATTTCACGGTATTGTCGGGATAGTAGTACGTTTCCAGATAATACTGCCCGGCAAAATCCGTCTCGAGTAACGCGCGAATGGCTGGAATAGCCTCGGCCTCGTAGTTCAAAATACGTACCGGCGCGCCAAAGCGCAGCACTTCCGCGTTCGTAGCAACGATGTGATGGTGCACATCGCGTGCCCCAAGCGCTTGCCCCGGTCGTTGGCAGAAGTACGTCACCTCGCCCACTGTGGTGACGAGGCTCCAGCCGCGCGCATCGGCCAATCCTGTGAGCGCCTCGGCAATCATCGGTGACGCCCCGCGGCAGGACCACACTGGCCCATCCGGTGACGCCCACACCTGCGCGCCGTTCGAGCAGATCAATGGATGCGGCATACTGCCGTGGTGCAGCCCCATCTCGCGAGCGAAAGCACCTGCAGAATACGGGTTCCGCGCCGAAGCCAGAACCACCCAGACGCCACACTGTGCAGCTTCCGCCAGCGCTCGCGCGCCTCCTGGAGCCAATGTGCTATCGCTCCGCAACAGCGTGCCGTCCAGATCAACTGCGATCAACCGGCAGCTTTTGTCATCCATCCGGTAACGCCCCTCGTCCGGCATTGCAGCAATCAGTCAGATCCACCACAAAATGCGTGTCCCCATCCCAGGCGCCGGTGATGCGAAAGCCAAAGCGCGCATAAAACGCGATAGCGTCCCGCCACTCCGACGTGGTCTCCAGTACGATTCGCCGGTATCCGGCACTCT
This sequence comes from Anaerolineae bacterium, assembly GCA_016934645.1. Next base: position 2,226 of record JAFGSL010000264.1, on the reverse strand, counting down.
GCGCCTCCTCACACAAGCGCGCCAACAATGCTCTGCCCACACCACATCGCCGCATATCCACGGCAACCGACATCCGCACGATACGCGCGACGCCTTCAGCCTCGTGGACAAGCGCGCCGGTCCCAACCAATCGCTCCCCGCTCCAGGCCGTCAGAAAGACCGCGTCGCCATACGAAGCTGCAATGTCATTCAGATCGGGATTTTTCGTGAGATCGAGCACGCCCCAATGCTCTTCCAATCCGGCGAGGATCAGGGCTTTGACAGCACCCTGATCCTCGGGATGAAAGGAACGAATGGTTACAGAATCCACAGGCTTTGGGCGCTCTTGCTCACCTGCCCCCGAGACAGGGGCAGGGAGCGAGAATGAGACATCATCATAGTCGTTGCTTCACTACCGCAACCTCGTTGCGCTTCAGATAGAACTTGCCCGTGATCCGTCCCTTAACCAGGTCCTCCCCCTCCGGAATATTATCGACACAGACGAAACCGTCAGTGTCGTTGATGAAGAACCAGAGCCGTTTCTCGTCGTTTTCCCGCACGACGACGTGGACGTTCTCCGGCACGGACGGCCACAACGGGGCAAGGTCGTTCCGCTCCTCAAGCACTGGAAGCAACTGCTCAAGAATCTCCTCGGTAAAATACGTACCCACGTACAGCGTCGCCCCAGCGCCAATCTTCTTCATCATGATGGCGGGCTTTCGTTCAAGATGCAGACGTCCCTCCCAGCGCGCCATAACAGCAGAACCGGGCATCACCTCCAGGAGCTCGTACCAGTACGATGTGGGCACCTTGGCTTTGGGGAAGTTGATCTTCAGTGGACGTTTGTCCGGTGCGTTCTGACGGCCGTATTCAGCAACGCGCGCACCCGTCAGCGGGATGAGTGCGCCCGGTGGCGTCTGGGCGACAACGTTGTTATTCCAGTCCTTCGTCGCCGTCCGCGCGCCGATGACGAGTGTACCGCCATTCTCAACAAAGCTCGTTAAATTGGGCAGCCATTCAAGATTGAAAAGCGCCCAGTGAGGAATGATGTAGGCCTTCAAGCCACTCAAATCGTCCGAAGGATGGACACAGCCCACCGCGTAGCCGCGCTTGTAGAAGAAGTTATGAACTGTCGCGGCAACCTGGTGCGGCGACGGCAAGCCCAGCGAAAGCGCCTCGTGCGCGTCGTAGACGTCCATGTCGGCGGCGGCAACGCCGACGTCCACCCGCACGTGCGTCCCCAGCACCTCCGCGCCGACGACCTGTAGCTCCTGACCGAGCGTCTTGACCTCGTCGTAACGGCGACGGCGCACGTTATCGTGATCGAGGATGCCGCACCAGTACTCCTCCGCGCCGAAGCGGCACGTCCGCCAGCGGAACAGCAGAAGGCTGTCCACACCGTGGGCGATGGATGTGTAAGCCATCCGTTTGATTTCTTCCGGTTCGGGGTTGTCGTGGAAGTAACCGCCCTGCCCGCCCGGCCCGGATTGCTGTTCCGGGATCATAAAGTTGCCCGACCACGCGCGGGCGTGGTCGAGGTTGAATGCCTGGCTGAGGGGCCGGTGCATCGGATCGGGATCGAAGAATGGGTACACGTCGAAGCCCAGGAAGTCCAGGTCTTGGGTGAACTCGCCGCGATAGTCGAGGTGGCGGAAGGTCCCGTTGTGCGTGACGAACCACGCCGGATTCACCGTCCGCAGCACTTCTACCTGCTCGTGCTGGAAGCGGGTGATGTTCCACGAGATGAAACGGGCGTAGTCCAGCAGGTGCGCGGGGTTGGCGTAGGCGGGCTTGGCGTTCTTGGGCGTCTGGATTTGATCGAAGGTGTTGATGGTGAGTGCCCAGAAAGCGGTCCCCCACGCGGCATTGAGCGCGTCAATGTCGTCGTGATACCTCTCGCGCAGGAATTCGCGGAACGCCGCCTGGCAGTTCTCGCAATGGCACTCGCTGAAGTGGCAGTTCAACTCATTGTCGGTCTGCCAGCCAGCGACGTGGGGATTGTCCGCGTAGTGTTCGGCCATCGCCTGGGTAATCCTGCGGCTGTACATGCGAAAGACAGGGCTGCTCGGGCAGGCTTGCTGCCGCGAACCGTGCTGCATCGCCACGCCATCCGCGTTGACGCGCAGCACATCGGGGTGTGCGTACGTCAGCCAGCGGGGCGGCGTCGCCGTCGGCGTGCAGAGGATCGTCGCGATGCCCTTCTCGCCGAGCCGGGCAATCGTCTCGTCGAACAGCGTGAAGTCGAAG
>JAFGSL010000263.1 GCA_016934645.1 Anaerolineae bacterium | reverse complement strand
CTGTTCGAGCGTCGCCATCGTCGTATCGCCGGGGAAGGTGGTCAGCAACGCGCCGTGCGCCCACCCCAGGTTGACCGCTTCCTGCTCCGACGCGCCGGACAACAGGCCGTAAAAGAACCCGGCAGCATAGCCATCCCCGCCACCGACGCGATCCAGCACATCAAGCTCGCAGGTAGGCGACTGGTAGGTTTTACCGTTAATCCAGGCAACCGCCCCCCAGCTATGGTGGTTGGTGGAATGCACCTCGCGCAACGTGGTCGCCACCACCTTGACGTTCGGGTACAGATCGGTCACTTTATCAATCATGCCAAAGAAGACACTCGGGTCCAGCTTGGACTTCGCCGCGACCTGGGGGCCGGGGATGCCGAGGCCCATCTGCAAATCCTCTGCGTTGCCGACGATGACGTCGACGTTTTCCACGATGCCCCGGAGCATCTTCAGGGCGATCTCGTGCCCGCCCCAGCGGTTCCAGAGCTTGGCGCGGTAGTTGAGATCAATGGAGGTGATAGCGCCCGCAGCTTTGGCGGCCTTCATGCCCTCGATGATCAGCTCGCCCGTGGTTTCGGACAGTGCGGCGAAAATGCCGCCGCTGTGGAACCAGCGCGTGCGGCCTCCAAAAATCTTGCCCCAATCGAAGTCCCCCGGCTTAAGCTGCGCGGCGGCCTCGTTGCAGCGGTTGTAGAACACCACCGGTGCACGCACACCCTGCCCGCGGTCGCTGTAGACCGTGGCCATGTTCGGACCGGTCACGCCGTTGTGCTCAAAGTGCTTGTAGAAGGGGATAACACCCATCGCGCGCACGCGCTCTGCGATCAAATCGCCGATGGGATAGTCCACCATCGCCGAGACGATGCCCGTTCGCAAGCGGAAGCAGTCCGACAGATTCGCGGCCACGTTAAACTCGCCACCGCTCACGTGAATATCGCAGTGGGTCGCCTTCCGAAAGGGGATGACGCCCGGGTCCAACCGGTGGATCAGCCCACCCAGTGATACCAGGTCCAGGCCCTGGTCTTGCAGTTCGCCCTCAGCGGACGGTTTCAGGTTCATGCCGTATTTCATAGTCTGTTTCCTCCTCGTATAAATTTTGATCAATTGTAGGCGTTATCAATCCAACCGACGATAGTGCACGTTCATCCCGTCCAGCCGACGCAGATGCTCTTCCAAGCGAGTGAGAAAATCTGCGTAATCCTTGCCCTCGGCGGGCGTCCACACGGCTTCCGCAAGGGCGCACAGACGCGGGAAGCCCATATATTCGACGTGCTCTGGCGTAGGGATATACTCCGTCCACAACTGCCCTTGCCCGCCCAGAACGTGATGCGCGTGGGCTTCGTCAATCCCCTCACACACCGGTTCGAAGGCGTACGCACCTTCCAATGGAATGTAACCGCCAATTGCCAATGGTTCCTGGTCGCGGTCCCCCGATTGGTAATAATCAAAATAGGTGAACGTGTTGGGTGCCATCACCACATCGTGACCGGCGCTAACTGCCGCCACCCCACCCTGGACACCGCGCCAGGACATCACCGTGGCATTTTCGGCCAGGCCGCCCTCCAGGATTTCGTCCCATCCGACCAGTCGCCGCCCGTGAGACGTGAGGAAGTCATCCATCCGGCGGATGAAGTAGCTTTGCAATTCCTCTTCGTCGTGCAGGCCCAACGCTTGCATCCGCGCCCGCGCTGCCGGACTGGCTTGCCACTGCATCTTCGGGGCTTCGTCACCTCCGACGTGGATAAACGTGCTGGGAAACAAATCCAGGACTTCAGTCAAAACGTCCTGCAAAAACGCGATGGTGCTCTCTTCGACGTTGAACACGTTTTCACTGATACCCCAGTACGTGCGTACCTCGAGCGGTTCTCTGAGAACGTCATTGCCCAGTTCCGGGTAGGCCGCAATCGCCGCCTGCGCGTGACCGGGCATCTCAATCTCCGGCACAATGGTGATGTGGCGCGCCTGGGCATAGGCAACAACTTCGCGAATGTCATCCTGCGTATAGAATCCACCGTGCGGGACGCCATCGAAAACCATTGCCTCATCGCGGCGCATCCGTCCAACCAGCGATTCTTTGCGCCACGCCCCCACCTCGGTCAACTGCGGGTACTTATTGATCTCGATGCGCCAGCCCTGATCATCGGTGAGATGCCAGTGAAAGGTGTTGAGCTTGTGCAGTGCCAGCAGATCGATGAAGCGTAGGACAAAGTCCTTCGGCATAAAGTGGCGGCACACATCCAACATCGCACCACGCCAACCAAAGCGCGGAACGTCATCGATTTCCACACACGGGATCGTCCAGGCGATATCCGCCACCTGCGCGGAGTGGAAAATTTCCGGCGGCAGCAGTTGGCGCAACGATTGCGCCGCGTAGAACAATCCCGCCGGCTTCGATGCATACGCCGTTACACGGGAGGGTGTCACGGTCAGGCGATAGCTTTCCGCACCCAAGTCCATGGCAGCTTCATCCAGCACGAAGGCAATCACGGGATGAGCATCGTCCGGTGCATCCTTTAGCGGCAGCGCAAATCCGGTCGCCGGTGCGATCTGTTCGGCGAACAGCTTTGCAACCTCAGCGGCAGACCCAGCAGCGACTAGCACCGTGTCCGCCGTCAACACAAACGCCCCCTCACCTAGCACAACGTGTGAAGGTGCCGGCACGATCGTTATCTTCGACATAGTAACCTCCAATCGCGATTTCTTCTTTGTACAGGACATATAGATCCAGCGCAAACACTTAGATTGCTTGGATTCTCTACCGATTTGTTAATTTAGTCAACCAAGGCCAGCACTCTTGACATATTTGCACAATTCTAAAACCATGCTAACATCATATTGAATTATCCAAACGACATCTCCGAGTCGTATTACCTAAAAGCAGCGCTCATGGATTACGACCGGTAGGGTATAGCGGGAAACGGCTGTGCCTCCCAACCTTGGAAAGGAGATGTGCCGCAGGTCTAATCGCGTGCATTCACACGATGCAAGACGGCATCCTTTCCTGGATGCCGTTTTTTATTTGCGTTTGAATGTTCGAACATTCCAACGGAGTACACCATGCAAAAGAACCGATACTATTTCTCCACGCGCGACCTGCTGATGATGGCGGCGCTGGCCGCTCTAGGCGGCGTGACAAGCACCTACATCAGCGCGGTCGGCCGCATTGTTCAATCGTTTATTGGAATTCCCGGTGCAATGCAGTGGGCCGCCGGGATGCACGTCCTCTGGCTGACATTGGCCGTAGGGCTGACCGGTAAACAGGGGGCAGGAACGGTCGCCGGCATTCTCAAGGGTATGGTGGAACTCCTCAGCGGCAACCCCCACGGATTGCTTGTCGTGCTCGTGGATATCGCCGCCGGTATTTCAGTGGACGTGGGTTTCTTGCCCTTTCGCGACAAGGATCGCATGCCCGGCTATCTGCTTGCCGGAGGATTGGCCTCACTCTCAAACGTCATCATCTTTCAACTTTTTGCCGTGCTACCAGCCGATATCCTTTCCTATGGGGCAATTCTGTTGCTGAGTGTTGTCGCAGGGCTGTCGGGCGTCGTTTTCGCCGGATTCCTAGGCCACGTGCTGATGAGAACGCTGCGCCGCACCGGCGTCGTCAAAGACCGCCCGGTACACCCGGTGCACCGCCGCACCTATACCATTTTCTTGATCAGCGCCGTGCTGCTGGCAGGGGTGCTGTTTATCTACTTACGCGGCGCGCTCCGCAGCCCTACGGAGATTGCTATCGATGGAGCGGTGGACGCACCCTACAGCTACCCCACAGAACACAGCGATCTACCCACCATCACCACCGGAGACACCACGCGTTATACCGGCATTTCCCTACGCGACTTAGTCGCACAGGCGCAACCGCGCGCCGACGCGGGCCTGCTCCTCATCCGCGCCACCGATGGCTACGCCTTCTTCATCAGCTTGGATGAAGTACAAGACAACGACAACTTGCTGTTGGCTTCCCAAGGTAACGGCGACCAGACCACATACGACATCGTCGGCGCAGCAAATCCCAAAGCGCAAGTGCGCGGGGTGAGCAGCCTCACCGTCATCCCAGCGGCGACGCTGGAGATCACCGGCGCGCTTGGCAAGCCCACGTCTTTCGACCCCAACGATTGGCAATTCGAGATGGACAGTACCACCCTGGATGTGGGCAATGGTCCGCAAAAGCTACAAGGGGCTTCCCTGATGGAGATTCTGACGGGGCTCGAACCAGCGGCGGATGCGACAACTGTCATCCTCCACACCACTGACGAGCCGGTTTCCTTGCCGCTGAGTGACGTCCTCGGAGACGACAAAACGCGTGTCTTCACCATCATCGGCGCGGACGATCTCACGTTTGTTGTGGCCAAGATGGATGGGACAGTAATTGCGCTGCAGGTAACACAGATTGAGGTAGACGGTAGTCAGTAGACGGTAGTCAGGATTGGTTGTCGAGTGCCTTGGGCTTGAATGATGATCAGGATTAAAGGGTTTTCTTACCGGTTTAGCGGCAGCGAGCGCTACGCTCTGCGCGACGTCAACCTCGACATCGCAGCGGGCGAATTCGTCGTGCTGACCGGGCCGTCGGGCTGCGGAAAGTCGACGCTGGCGCTGGCGTTGGGCGGATTTTTGTTCAACCAATATGACGGAGAAGCTTTGGGAGAGATCACCGTCGGAGGGATGGATGTGCGCCAATCGCCTGTTTACGATGTCGCCGAAGTCGTCGGGTTGGTACAGCAGAACCCGGAGGCGCAGTTTTGTACGCTCACCGTTCAGGACGAGATCGCCTTCGGCCTGGAAAATCGCTGTCTGCCACGCGCAGAAATCCTGGAACGTATGGAATGGGCACTGAACGTTGTAGACGCACAGCATCTCAAAGACCGCGAACTCGCCACGCTCTCCGGCGGAGAGAAGCAGCGCGTCGCCGTGGCCGCGATGCTGGCGGCACGCCCGCAGGTGTTAATCTTCGACGAGCCCACGTCGAACATGGATCCGACTGCGACCGCGCACATCTTCGACGTGATCGCCCGCATCCGCGAGATGGAGAACATCACCGTCATCGTCATCGAGCATAAAGTCAGTTACCTGCAACGCTTCGCCCCTCGCTGGCTACGGATGGAGGATGGACAGCTGTCAGCTGTCAGCCGTCAGCCATCAGCCATCAGTCATCAGCCATTAGTCATTAGTCCAAAATCTAAAATCGAAAATCAAAAATCTGCTACGCCGTTGGTGAAGACGGAGATGCTCCACGCGGGATACAATGGGCACACCGTGCTGCACGATGTCTCGGTGGAGATTGGGCCTGGCGAGTTTGTAGCAGTGATGGGGGACAATGGCTCCGGCAAAACGACGTTTCTGCAATGTCTACTCGGCCTGCTCAAACCGGCGGAAGGCCACGTCGAAGTAGTAGGGCAGGACACCCGCACGACGCCGGTCTCGAAGTTAGCCCAGCGCGCAGCTTATGTCTTTCAGAACCCGGACCATCAACTCTTCGCCGAGACCGTCTGGCAGGAAGCGACACTGGCTCCGCGCAACTTCGGCGCGTGGAACGACGCGACCGAAGCACTGGCGATGGCGCTGTTGGACGAAACCGGCCTTGGCCAGCGTCACGAGGATCACCCGTACCGGCTAAGCTACGGCGAAAAACGGCGGCTCAATCTAGCCGCGATATTGACCTACGCCCCTACCCTGCTCCTCTTGGACGAAATTCTTATCGGACAGGACCCAGATAACGCAACGCGGCTGCTCGATTGGTTGCGGGCGCGCTGCGATACGGGTAGCTCCGTGGTGTTGATTAACCACGCGCCAGATATCGCCGCACGTTATGCGACCCGCCTGCTCTTTTTCGAAGCCGGGAAACTAGCCGTGGATGCGCCGACAGATCAGGGTCTCGCGCAATTGGCGAATACGGGCCACACCGCCTATCTCCCCTACTCCTGGAATAATAGTAATGTCTGACACATCACACATCACGCATCAGGTATCAAACATCACGCGCCGTGTCTCACGCAGAGCCTCGGGCCAGCTACAGCGCGTCACCTACCAGCCAGGCGTATCCATTCTCCATCGCATACACCCGCTGGTGAAGCTGGCGTGGCTGGCGGGCAGCACGGTAGCTCTCTTCGTTATCCAGCAACCGGCAGGGGTACTGGGCCTGCTTGCGTTAGCAGCGATCGCCTTTCCCCTCAACGACCTGAAGATTCACAAGGTGCGTGGCTTGCGCTTCTTTGCCTTCACCGCACTGCTACTCTTTCTTACACAACTGCTGTTTGCCGGTACGGACAGCCTTCTGCTGCAGCTTGGACCGTTGCATATAACGGAAGCCGGCATTACCAAAGGCATCTACGTGGCAGGGCGATTGTTGAGCGTGGTGCTGCTCAGCTATCTCTTCGTGTTGACTACCGAGCCGAACGATTTGGGATACGCACTGATGCGCGCAGGATTGCCTTATCGCTACGGGTTTATGCTGATCACGGCCCTGCGCCTGGTGCCGCTCTTCGAGCAAGAAGCGCAAACCGTCTACCAGGCACAGTTAGCACGCGGCATCGCCTACGATCGAGGGGGACTGAAACGCTTCTTCACCCTCGCCCGGCAATTCTTCCTGCCATTGCTCGTCTCAGCGATGAGCAAAGTGGATGCGCTGGCGGTCTCGATGGAAGGCCGCTGCTTCGGCAAATACCCGCGTCGCACCTTCTTGCGGGAAGTCGCTTTCACGCAGCGGGATGGTGTTGCGTTGGGCGTACTGCTGGTCGCAATGGCAGGCGTCGTCGCCGTCCGGTGGTTCGGTGGTTAAGTAGTTGGGTAGTTCAGCATCTCGCCGATTCTATCATCCACCGATTTGCTCATCCGTAATTCGCTATTCGAAATTCGTAATTCGTAATTCGTCCAGGAGTATCATGCAAAAACGTCGTTGGTTATGGATTCTAATCGCTGTCCTACTCGTTCTTGGCATCGGCGCGGTTGGCATAGGTATCGGCGCGCAAAAGCCGGTTCCCTGGCGGCTGGCCACGCACTTCCCGCTCGATGTGCTCGCCGAAGAGGCATATACGATGAACGACTGCGTCGAATGTCACGAACCGGAGCAATTCCACACGTGTACGACCTGCCATGACGATCACGGCGCGATTGAGATGGAGAACGTCCCCTTCTATGCCGGAATCACCCTCGCGGGCGACGTGCCCAATCCGGGCTACGTCCTCATTGACGACGTGCTACCCTACCGCGACCAGCCGTACACCCACCTCCCGCTACTGGATTTCCTGGCGCAACAGGGCGTGACCGACTTTGAAAGCATCACACTGACCTCTTTGGATGGCGGCTTTGTCACCATCACCAAGGAGAACCTCACCCCTAGCGCGCTATTGATGCCCTATGAGGACGGCATCCGCTTTGCTGACGAGAACCTGCACATTTCCGCGTGGATCAAAGGCATCCGGCGGATCATCGTCGTGGGGAAAGAGAAGCCACTAGTCATTAATGGAAACCCCACCTCGATAGGGCGACTGCTGGTTGAGCCGACGCAATTGGTCACGGTAGAGCAGACCGATGTGATGTTCAAAAGCGAAGAAGATGGTGCCGTTCGCAAAGCGTCGGCCGGCTCACGGGTCGAGGGTGCGCCGGTGGCCGTCATCGTCGCCGATCCCACATTCACCCGGCTGATCGCGCGCGATGCTTCCGGCGAGGAGTCCACGCTTTCCGGCGAAGACGCGCGCGACGCACTGTTGGTCCAACTGCGCGGGCAAGTGACCCTGGTGTTGCCATCGCGCGGGCGCTCGCAGTGGATTACGGATGTGTCAGAGCTACGGACAGAGTGATTGAAGATTTGTTGATTGGAGATTGAGAATTTGGAGATTGGCAAAAACATGAAGGGCGGTAAGGTGTGGATAGGGATTGTACTCGCGGCGTGCCTTATCCTGGCGGGATGTAGCGGGGGATGGCAAACAACGGTGGTCGGGCTGGACGGGACAGAGGCGATCATCAGTCGAGCGACGTGGCGCGATTTAGAAGCATTCGCTGGAGAAGACAGCGACGACACCAAAGATAAGAGCCTACTGCTGGAAAGAACCCTGTACGAACACGGCTATAGCCTGATCGAAACACTGACGCTCACCGATGCCAATGGCGCTACACGCACGTTCGACTGGGCTGCCATTGCCGGTAACGTCAGGTGGCAGAAGAATGGCACACTCACTATCGATGGCGAGACGTTGCGTGCGAGCCGTATCGAAGGCAGTCCGCCGGCACTCGCTGCAGCAGTAACCACCAGCCTGGCTGACATCGCACCGACGGCAGCAGCAGCCCTGGGACTGCCCGCGCCATCCCAGGCAACCGGGCACGCACTTACCGATGCGCGGGCCAGCCATGTGCTGCTGATCTTTTTGGATGGGTTTGGCTACGTGCGTTACACAGAAGCATGCCATGCTGGCCTTATCCCCACGCTGAGCGCGTTAGGCGAGCCAGCGATCGGACTCAGCGTTTACCCGCCAAGCACGGCCGTCGCCTCGGCAGTGATGCTCACCGGAGCGCCACCCGCCACCAACGGGGCAGCGCTCCGTGGCACGCGCACCACCGAAGCGGAGACGCTCTTCGACATGGCGGCACAGGCGGGATTGAACGTCATCGCCGTGGAAGGCAACGCGCTCGCGTTCAACCTGCGCAACGCGGAAATCATGCTCTCCGGCGACCGTGATGGCAACGGCAGCACAGACGATAACATCCACGCCAACGCTCTGGCGGCATTGGAGGCCGGCATGCCCGACATCCTGTGGGTGCATTTCCACGGCATCGACGATGTCGGGCACACTTATGGACCGAACACGCCCGAAGATGACGCAGCCATCGCCTATGTCGACGGCGCCGTGGGCGACATCCTTGCCGCGGTGTCATCGGACACGCTCGTGCTCATCTTCGCCGACCACGGCATGCACGCCGTCCAGGAAGAAGGTCGCCTGGGCAACCACGGCAATCTCATCGCGCGGGATATGCTCGTGCCGGTGTGGGTGGTGGTCAAGTAGTCAGATAGTCAAAGAGTCGTGTCGTCGCATAGTCGGGTGGTCAGGTGGTTGCGTGTAGAAAATGGCGCAATCGAAAATCCAAAATCGGAAATCTAAAATCAGAACAGGAGGAGGTTATGCACATAAAACAAAACTGGTACTGGACGTTGGTATTAGGCCTGGGGATGATAATCGCCCTCACGGCCTGCGGCGGCGCGCCGCAAATCGACTGGACGCTGGAGATCAGCGGCGCAGTAGAGACGCCGTTAACGCTGGACTATGGGACACTCGTTCAGTTGGAGCAAGTCGACCTGACAGATGTGCTGATGCAGAAGTCGCTGGGCGAAGACGAAGTCGCTTCGTGGAGCGGCCCGGCGCTCGATGAAATTTTCGAAAAGGCAGGGGTCGGCGACTACTCAACGGTGACAGTCACGGCTGCCGATGGCTATGCCGTTGAGATCAGCCATGACGAACTGCAAGGCGCGATTATCGCCCTCAAGAAAGACGGCACGTGGATCACCAAGGCCGAGCCGGACAAAGGGCCTATTCGCCTCGTCTGTCCGGAGACGCCGGCCAACCGGTGGGTATTTCAAGTTCAGGAAATTCAGGTTAATCCATAATCAGTAGATCGCAATCAAAGGCCTCCAGGAATAGAAATGACCAGGGATAAACCTAAGCGCTGTTT
>JAFGSL010000034.1 GCA_016934645.1 Anaerolineae bacterium | reverse complement strand
GCGGATTGCCTTTAAGCTCGCGCAGCGTGCGGAAGAGCGAGTGGTTTGCGATGGTGGTCAATGTTCCTCCAGTTAAGCGATTGTTGGGTTGCCAAGCTATAACTCCAGCGCACTATACCGCAAACTCAGAAATTTGCACTGCGCGGTGTCTGGCATATCCTCGCGCTCACTGCTGATTTTGGATTCACTTTTTTGACAGTTTCCTGTGGTAACGCGCCACCCGCAGTGCGATTTCGGCGCGATACTGATCCAGATAGGCTTCGATCAACGCCTCGCGCTCCGCCGGATCGGATGGCTGGGTCAGATGAAGGTGGTCATCGAGGTACTTCAGAAAGCGCGCTAACTCTGGCTCGAGATATATCCGCGCTCCGCTTCCCTTCACATTCACCACGTAGCGTTGATCGCCGAGGCTTTCGATCTCCGGCTTTCTAAACCACAGTTGATAGGGATTGCCGTATCCCGAAAAGGTCGTTGGGTGTTGGGAGAACAAGGCTCTGAGGGCGCGCAGTGCGGCCTGTTTTCCTCCTGGCCCACGCAGCACGATGCGTACTCCGTACACATAGCCCTCGGGAGCGCCCCATTCGTCGTGAACGTCAACGTCTTCGACGGTGAAATCGCCGATTGTGTCGCCGGGAAATGGAAAATCCATCATCGCACGAAATTTCTTCGCAAATGGCATGGCGCCCTCCTTACGTGAGCGCGTATTCCACTGCCGCGACCGCGTGAATTCTCGTCGTATCAAACAACGGCACATGGCTATCTTCATCATGAACCAGCAATCCGATCTCAGTGCAGCCTAAGATGATGCCCTCTGCGCCAGAGCGGACTAACCGCTCTATGATCCGCAAATACTGCGTTCGTGATTCTTGCCGGATATTGCCGAGTACCAACTCGTCATAGATGACGCGATGGACGATCTCGCGTTCCTCGTCGTCCGGGATGATGACGTCGAGACCATAGTTGTGACTGAGACGGCCCTTGTAGAAGTCTTCTTCCATCGTGAAACGGGTTCCCAACAGTCCTATCGTTGTGATGTTGGCTGCGCGCACCTTTTGCGCTGTGGCATCTGCGATATGCAACAGGGGGATGGTGATATTTGCCTCGATGGTATCCGCCACCTTGTGCATTGTGTTGGTGCAGAGCACGACGAAATCGGCACCCGCGTTTTCGACGTTCTGCGCTGCCGCGATCAAATGTTGCGCCGCTTCTTGCCAGCGTCCTTGACGTTGCAGCACCTCCATCTGCGCAAAATCCACGGAATACATCACACATTCGGCGGAGTGAAGGCCCCCGAGTTTTTCTTTGATCGTTTCGTTGATGATGCGGTAGTACTTGATGGACGATTCCCAACTCATCCCGCCAATCAGACCTATTGTTTTCATAGTTTATCCCTCACTTTCTGGAAAGTGTCGTATCCTCAGCGCCACAGTTTACACCCTCAAGGATGTGCCGCTTTTGCTAAATGTCAAACGCGCCACAATCTATGTGCGCCTATGTGTAGCATCAGGTAAAGCATTGACGGTTTCCCGTTTAGGAATATCATCTCATTTGTATTGAATCTATAGGTGAACGAGGAGAAACGCAATGACATGCATGTATCCCCTTAGTGAACGCAGTGCTCACGTTGATGTATTGCACGGCGTCGCCGTGCCGGATCCCTATCGCTGGTTGGAAGAACTGGATTCGACCCAAACCCGGCAATGGATTGAGGCCGAGAATAAACTCACCTTCGCGTATCTGGAGCAGATCCCTGCCCGCGATAAGATCCGCCAGCGATTGACCCAACTGTGGAACTATGACAAGTTTGGCGTGCCTGAAAAGCACGGCGGGCGGTACTTTTTCACGCAGCAAACCGGGTTGCAGAATCAAGCCGTGCTCTACTGGATGGCCGCGTTGGATGCCGAGCTACGGGTCTTGCTCGATCCTAACGGGCTGTCGGAGGATGGCACGGTAGCGCTGACCAGTTGGGCCATCAGCGACGATGGGCGGTTGCTGGCCTACTCGCTCTCGGCTTCCGGCTCAGATTGGCAGACCTGGCACGTGCGCGAGGTGGACACCGGGCGCGATCTTGAGGACGTGATCGAATGGTCAAAATTCTCCGGCGCAGCGTGGACTGCGGATAACGCCGGATTTTTCTACAGCCGTTACGACGCCCCGCAAGAAGGCGAAACCTTCAAGAGCACTAATTACTTTCACAAGCTGTACTACCACCGCCTGGGCATGTCACAAGCGGACGACGTGCTGATTTATGAACGGCTCGATCACAAAGACTGGGGATTTGGTGGTAGCGTGACTGACGATGGTCGCTACCTCATCATCACGGTCTGGGTAGGCACCAACCGTGAAAACGGCGTTTTCTACCGGGATTTGCAGGACGCAACGGCCCCGGTGGTTGAATTGTTAAACATCTTCGACGCCCAGTATTATTTCGTAGGCAATGATGGTCCCCTCTTTTACTTTCAGACCGACCTCGATGCGCCCATGGAACGCGTGATCGCCATCGACATCCGCCAGCCGGAACGCGCCAACTGGCGCGAGAGCGTGCCTGAATCGGCTGATGCGCTGCAAGGTGTGAGTCTGGTACAAGATTGGTTTGTCGCCGCTTACATGCACGATGCGCACAGTGAGATGCGTGTGTTGGACAAAGCAGGGCAGTTCTCGCATGAGATCGTGCTATCAGGCCTGGGGCAGGTGGGGGGAGGCCGTTGCCGACGCCAGGACGACGAGGTGTTTTACGCATTCACCAGCTTTACTACGCCAGGGACAATTTACCGCTACGACGTTGCCACCGGTGAAAGTGGGATTTTCCGTTGCCCCGAAGTCGGTTTCGACCCTGAAGATTACATCACGGAGCAAGTCTTCTATCCAAGTAAGGATGGCACGCGCGTGCCAATGTTCATCACGCGCCGTAAGGACATCCAACCCGTTCCCGACACGCCAACCTATCTGTACGGCTATGGTGGGTTCAACATCCCGATGATGCCTGCTTTCTCGGCGACCAACCTGGTGTGGATGGAAATGGGTGGCATCTATGCCCAGGCGTGCTTACGCGGCGGCGGCGAATACGGCAAAGCCTGGCACGATGCTGGCCGGCTACTCAAAAAACAAAATGTCTTCGATGATTTCATTGCTGCAGCAGAATGGTTGATCGCCAATGGCTACACCAGCACGTCCAAGTTAGCCATTGGCGGCGGGAGCAACGGCGGCCTGCTCGTCGGCGCGTGCCTGACCCAGCGCCCCGATCTGTACGGCGCTTGCTTGACCGCGGTTGGGGTGCTCGACATGCTACGCTTTCACCAATGGACTATTGGCTGGGCATGGACATCGGACTACGGCTCGCCCGACAACGAGACCGATTTCCAGGCGCTGCTGGCTTATTCGCCCTATCACAACATCAAGGATGGCACACATTATCCGTCCACGCTGATCACCACCGCCGATCACGACGATCGCGTTTTCCCGGCGCACAGCTTCAAGTTCGCGGCGGCGCTCCAGCATGCCCAGG
>JAFGSL010000033.1 GCA_016934645.1 Anaerolineae bacterium | reverse complement strand
TCAGCGGCTCAGACCTTCTGAGTTGCTGCTATTGTCGTCGGAACACCCAATTTGACCACTATATGACTATATTTTATACAAGGAGAACTATGTCGAACCAACGTGCTGTATTAGAAAGCGTTCCGCGTGTCCACTTTTACGAGGGCGGCAAGCGCTGCCCGGAAGACATCATCATTCCGTCCGTGATGCGGGCAACCCTGGAGTATCTGGGCGAAGAGGATTACGGCTGCAAGCATTGCCCGATACGCGGTCAGGCCAGCAAGGTCTTCTGCACCTACTCACATCTGGTGGGCGTCTCTGGCGCAGCCGCCTTCCTCTCGTGGAAAGAGGGCTGGCACGGCGACAACATCGCGCTGTTTTTCATGGATGCGGATGCCGGCGCGGTGGAGCGCCACATCTTCGAGGCCATCGGCTACGCTTATGAGGCGGTGATGAAAGAAGAGGGCCGTGACAACAAAGCCGAGTTCCGTCAGCGCATCATCGAGAGCATTGACCGGGGAATGCCAGTTCTAGGATACGGTGTCGTCGGTCCGCCGGAGCCTTCGATCATCACCGGCTACGACGAAGGCGGCGACGTCCTCATCGGCTGGAGCTTCTTCCAGAACTTCCCGGATTTCAACGCGGGCGTCGAGTTTGAGCCTGCGGCTGAAGGACAGCCGGTCGGGTATTTCCGCAAGCACGACTGGTTCAAGGATACCGAAAACCTGCTCATCATCGGCGAAAAGCAGCCCAAACCATCCCTGGCAGAAGTCAGCCGTGACGCGCTGCGCTGGCTGCTCAAGGTCACGCGCACGCCGATGGTACGTCCAGAACCGGATGCGCCGGAATGGTATCGCCACCGTCACAACGGGCTGGCAGCCTACGACGCCTGGGCCGACCATCTGCTGCGCGACGCCGAATGGCCCGCCGATGACGAGGCCACACTGCGTGCGCACCACCAGATTCACGAAGACGCCGTTAGCACAGTCGCCGAAGCGCGTTGGTACGGCTCCGTCTTCCTGGCGGAAATCGCCGAACACTTCGCTGCCGAGCCAGGCAAGCTGGGCACGACTGAACACGTCCTGCACGCCGCTGCCTGCTACGCTGCCGAGCACGATCTGATGTGGCAACTTTGGGAGCTCGCAGGTGGCATCGGCAACCCCGACGCCTTCCGTACCATGGCCGATCCTGCGAAGCGCCGGGCGCTGGCAGATATCGTCCGTCAGGCACGCGAGAAAGACGCCGCAGCGGCCGATCACATGGAGCAGGCGTTGCAATGAAAAGAGTCTCAATGGACTTCGAGAACCGTATTGGTACCGACTTCGACAATGTCTCACAGCGCCTGGTCTACAACTACATCGCCACCCAGCCCGACTTCCGCCCCATCCCGTCGGACGCGGCGAGCGAGACCGCGCAGCGCCAGTTCTACGACTTCATCGCCGGGATCTACACGGCGCTGTACCGCGACCCGGCGCTCATCGGGATGACGACGGACCCCGACGAGACGGAAGATCACCCCAACCCGGACAGGATCTACACAGACGAAGCGAAGAAATATCTGGAGGTCCGCAAACTGCGGCGTAAGAACGAGGACAAGATCGAGGGCCTGTTCGACAGCCTGCAACGCCTGGGCGAGCTGGGCGCCGTGCGCGACGGCACACTGGCGGTCGAGAAGGACGCCCTCGGCCTCAACCAGCGTGCCTATACCACGCTGGTCAGGCACCTGACCGCCCTGGGCCTGTCCTGTGCTGACACCGGTGGAACTCTGTCCCTGTCGAGCCCGGCGTATCCCGCGATGTGGGACGCCTGGAAGCTGCTCGCCACTCTCGGCGCCGCCGAATCCGCTGCTTACGACACCCACTGGCGCCAGGAGGTCGGCGACGAAGCCGATCTCCCGAAATGGCAGATCACCATGCACCTTCGATACCTCGATCAGATCAAGAACCGCATCTTCAAACGCGCACTGTTCGATCCGGCGTGTGACTATGCCCTGGACGTGATGCGAGAGCTTAGCGACGCCCCCGAGACCTACCGGCAGTTTGTGGATATGCTTCTCGCCCAGGGATTCCAGCAAAGCTCCGACTGGGGTAGCGGGCTTGACGTAACGAATTTCATAGATCTGGTGTTCACCAAAACCTATGCCGGACCGGAGGGCGAGCCGCTCAGGCTCCAGTTCGTGACCCAGTTCGAGTCGCGGTATTATCGTCAGATCCTCTACACGTTTGTCGAGGACAAAGCCACGTTCAAGGCATTGTTGAGACAGCTCGACGCCCTACCGGAGCCGTTGCAAGACCTCGTGTACAACTTCACTGGCGAGTGCCGGGCATGCGGGTTCTGCAATCAGACCAACCGCAAACTCCCGTTCAATTCCATCCCGGCGGTCTACCGAGGCAAGCCCGTCAAGATGTGCTACTATTTCAAGACCATCTACACGCGCGAACTGACCCGGGACATGCTCGACGCGGCGACGGCACTGTACGCCTGGGTAGACGATCATTATGAAGTCGTCGCCTGAGCCTCAGCCTGTGGCCGCAGCCGGTATTTTCCCCCGGCGGGGGGAATTAAAGGGGGGATCTTGCCTCGTCAACCATTAGCGGGTTATTTTCTGAAAGTTCATTCAGATTCAGTAAGCCGCACAAACAAAAGGAGTTCACAATGGAAGTAACCGACAACACAGCAACAACGAAAAATCAACGTCCTGTCGCTTTGCTCGTCATCGACGTGCAACAAGGGCTTTTCGAGAAGTCCACTCCCATCTACAAGGCGGATGAACTGCTTGAAAACATCGCCACACTCGTTGACCGCGCACATCTGAACGGCGTCCCGGTGATCTACGTGCAGCACTCAGCCGCCAAACATTTGGTGAAAGGCTCGGCGGAGTGGCAACTCCATCTTCAGCTTCAACCCTTGCGCACCGACACCATCGTTCACAAACTACACGGGAACGCCTTTGAAGACACGCCGCTGGGGGAAATCCTGCACGCGCGCAATGTCACCAAGGTGATCATCACAGGCCTCGTCACGCATGGATGCGTGAGGGCCACCTGCATAGGAGCACAGGAATTGGGCTACAACGTGATCCTGGTGAAAGATGGGCATAGCAGCTTCAGCAAAAAAGCCGCTGACCTGATTGAGGAATGGAACGAGAAATTGAGCGTCAGGCACATCACAGTGAAACCAACTTCGGAAATAGCCTTTGATTGAAGCACGAAAGGAGGTCAAAGATGTCAGAGCAAGAAACGTCAAACAGACCCTACCTTGTCATCCAAATATCCACATCCGTAGATGGGCGAGTGGCTCTCGGTCCTAACCGCACGTGGTGGGACGATATGGACGATCCAAGGTGCAAAGTGCCAGATAAAGGTCACGAAGAACTCTGGCACGAGGTTGAGAACAACATCAAACGCCGCCACAGTCCACAGGGTGAAATGCAGGGCAGTGGCTCTTTCGTCAAGGAAGAGGAACCGCTCAAGCCTCTGCCCTCATTTGAGGGCGATCCCAAAACGCTGTACCGAGATTATCTGCCTGACGAGATTATACATCGTCCAGAACACAAAGTATGGCTGGTCGTGGTGGATGGTCGTGGACGGCTGAGAACCGGATATAAAGGCAACGAGAATCCGGAAACCCATATGCTTCACCTGACGAGTTACGGCGCTCCGGCTGAATATCTTGCTTTTCTACAGCGGGAAAAGATCCCTTATCTCATTGCCGGAGAACACCACGTTGACCTCAAAGAGGCGATGAGAAAGCTGAAAACCATCCTCGGCGTGAACAGTGTGCGCTCGACCGCCGGAGCCAAATTGAACGGGGCGCTCTTAAAAGCCGGACTGGTGGACGAGATCAACATCATCTTTCGCCCAGAGATCATCGGCGGCTTCGAGACCCCCACCCTGTTCGACTCCCCCGATTTGGCGCCTGACGAATGGCCTGCCCGCCTCAAGCTGATCTCGGTCCAGATCAGAGCGGAAGGACACGTATGGTTGCGATATGAGGCAATGAGGTCATAATGTTTCCATCCCAAACCGTCTTGGATTGGCTGCTAGAAGAAGAAAATCCCTCGGTGCGCTATCGCACGCTGACCGAGTTGCTGGACGTCGCGCCCGACGACCCGCAAGTTCAGCAAACCAGGGTGCAAGTCCTGGCAAGCAAACCCGTCCAAAAGATTTTCGCCAAAATGCATCCCGACGGTTACTGGCTCCACAAAGGGAAAGGCGCCGGCATCGAGTATTCATCCGCGTCCACACATTTCGTCCTGGCATTCCTGGCCGAACTGGGACTGAACCGGCAGGATGAGCGGATCGCGCGAGCGGTCGAGCGCTACCTGAGTCTGACGGAACCCGATGCCCCCAATCCAAACATCTGGCAGATTCCGCCGGATTACCGTAACCACCAATCGTGCCTGTACGCCTACAACCTGCGCACCTTCGTGATGTTCGGCTACCACGACGACCCGCGCATCCAAGAGCGCATCGCTGTGCTGCTGGCGGATGAACGATTCGACGGCGGCTATCTGTGCGACCGGCCCACGTTCAAAGCGAAGACCAAAAGCTGCATCCGGGGCAGCATCAAGGCGCTGATGGCCTTCGCCATCCTGCCCGAATTGTGGGAGACACCGCGCTGCCACCAGTTGGTCAATTACTTTCTGCGCCGCCGTGTCTTGTTTCGCACCAGACAACCGGAGAAATTGGTGCGCGATGAACTGGTGCGCACCGGCTTTCCCTTCATGATCAGCGGCAGTCTGCTGGAACCGCTCTACGCCTTGAGTCGCATGGGCTACGGGCAGGATGAACGGCTGCAACCTGCGTGGCACATCCTCGAAAGCAAGCGGGATCAAAGCGGTCGCACCATCCTGGATTGGCATAAGCAGACGCTGTTCGATCCCGGTGACAAAGGACAACCGAACAAGTGGGCCAC
>JAFGSL010000262.1 GCA_016934645.1 Anaerolineae bacterium | reverse complement strand
TTGAGTGAAATGCCCCAGAGAGGATTTGAACCTCCACGCCCGAAGGCACAGGCCCTCAACCTGCTGCGTATGCCAGTTCCGCCACTGGGGCATTACTGGCTAGATTATACGCCAAGTAGGCCAGTTGTCAAACTTGATTTGTCAAGATCGTCAGGGCGACTACAATACGGCTATGCGGACATTGCGAGTTCCCATTTATCCGAGCCAGGAGATTGTTTTCCCAGGGCAGCTTTATCCCGTCTTTGCCGACACGCAAAGGGTGGATTGGCTGCTGCGGGTATGTCGCGAACAGCGCCAGCCGTTGGGTGTGGTCTGGGTGTCGGATATGACGTGCGGCGCAGTGGCGAATGTAGGCACGTTGGCCTATCTGCTTGACGATATACCAGGGCAGGGGCACGACCTCACCAATGCACTTGTTGTCGGCCAGTACCGTTTTCAGATGCTGCAAATTCACCAGGATCAACTCTACCTGGAAGCAACGGTGCAGCTGTGGCCGTGGATTGATGAGCCGCGTCCCGGCTGGATGTTGGTGGAGCAGGTCGGCCAGTATCTGCGT
The DNA here is from genome assembly GCA_016934645.1 of Anaerolineae bacterium. Next base: position 10,826 of record JAFGSL010000262.1, on the reverse strand, counting down.
CGGTATGTGGAGGCGCTGGCGCGTGTATGGCCGGCGGCGCTACTGCCCGAAGTCTTGCCGCCGGGCGTATCGACGTTGGGGGTGCTCGGAGCGGCGTTGCTTCCGTTGGCGGCAGGGGAGAGGCAGCGTTTGTTGGAGACGCCGACGGCATGGGGGCTGCTCACTGCCGTGCTGGACTACATGCGGGTCTACGTCCCGCTGGCCGAACGTCTGGCAACCATGTCGCCAGAGCCGATGCTGCACGAACGCATCTCGCTCAACTAGCCGCAAAACGTGATCAGATTTTTTCGCTGTGATCTCTGTGTACTTGGTGGCTATTTTGCGAGGAATGTGTGATGACCAGAGCGCCTCGCTGGTACGACATCATCACCATCAATATCTTCTATCTGGGCCTGGCCACGCTCACACAGACCTTTGTCCCTCTGGTACTGCCTCTGCTGGTCCAGCAATTTGTGGGAGAAACGCAGCAAGGCGCGTATTTCGGGCGAATGCGTCTTTGGGCCTTGATGGTCGCCTTGTTGGCGCAAGCCTTGATGGGTATGCTCTCGGATCGCTCCACGCTGCGTTGGGGACGGCGACGTCCCTTCATCTTGGGCGGTGTGTTGATCGATTTGCTCGTTCTGACAGCCATCGGCTTTACCGCGCAGATGAGCGGTATGGCGGGCTATCGCGTCCTCTTTGTGCTGTACGTCCTGCTGCAGTTCTTCTCCAACACCGCACACAGCGCCCAACAAGGGTTCATCCCTGACCTGATCCCCGAAGACCAACGTGGGCGTTTCTCCGGCGTCAAAGCCCTGTTCGAAGTGCCCGTCCCGGTCGTGCTCGTCTCTTTTACCATTGCCCGGCTGATCGGTGCGGGCACTATGTGGGGTGGGCTGCTGGTGTTGATGATCGTGATCTTCCTGACGATGATGCTGGCGATGTTTGTCCCGGAACTGCCGCTGCGGGTGCAGCCACCACCATTGGACTGGCAGCTTTTCTTGCGCCTCCTGCTGATGACCGGCTTTTTCACGGCAGTGATCCTGCTTATGGGAGAGGTGGTTGTTTGGAGCGGGCGGTGGCTGGCGAGCGTCGAGTCAGTCTCCGTCCTGGTTGTGGTTATGGGGCTGTTGGGTTTTGCCGCGATGAGCTTAGCCGTGGTGGTGGGTGTGGGTGGGAGTGTGCGCCTCTCCATCGGGACAGAAAAGACGCTCTCTCTCTCATCCTTCGTCTGGTGGGTGATCAGCCGGCTGGCCTTTCTGGTAAGTGTGACGAATCTGGCAGGTTTCGTGCTTTATTTTCTCCAGGGACGGCTGGGCTTCACACGTGAGTCGGCGGCGGGACCGGCCAGCCAGATGATGATGCTTGTCGGCGTCTTCATCTTGCTTTCGACGCTACCTGCTGGCTGGCTGGTGGATAGGATCGGGCGAAAAAAGGTTGTGACCTGGAGCGGCCTGATAGCTGCCGCAGGGACGGCGATTACACTGTTTGCTGCCAACCTGACGCTGGTCTTTGTCGGTGCCAGCATCATCGGGATTGCTACAGGCGTCTTTTATACCGCGAGTTGGGCTTTGGGGACTAGCCTCGTGCCGAAAGATGAGGCCGGGCGTTACCTGGGCATCTCTAACCTGGCAGGTGCTGGAGCCGGGGCGGTTGGGGCCTACATCGGTGGCCCAGTAGCCGATTTCTTCACGCGTCACATGGCGGAAGTCCCTGGCCTGGGCTACATGGTAATTTTTGCCATCTATGGGCTTATGTTTTTGTTGTCAACGCTGTTGCTCCTCAAAGTGCAGGAACCGGCGACACAAGAAAAACCGGGAGTCTAGCAGGCTCCCGGTTTGTGTCGTTTTTTGTGATTACCGGATGGCTTTCTCGGTCTGCTTGTCGAAGAGATGCATGCGGCTCATATCAAAGAGCGCGGCTTTGGTGGAGCCGATTATGGCTTTGGTGCGTGGATCGAAGCGCCCGATAAATTCGGCGTGCGGCAGTGTGAAGTAGGTAAGCACTTCGTGACCCATTAATTCGGTCACATCGATGCGCCCCTCGACCAACGCCGGCAAGATATCGGGCGGCGGGTAATCAGGATCATGAACGTGCTCGGGCCGGATCCCAAATACGACGCCCTTGCCTAAATAAGGTTGGTAGACGCGGCGAAATTCCTCTGGAATGGGGACGCGAAAATCGCGGCAGTCCGTATACATCACGCCATTGACCTCAATCAGGGTGGCGTCAAAGAAGTTCATCGCGGGGCTGCCGATGAACCCGGCGACAAAGGTGTTGCCGGGCAGGTCGTAGAGGTACTGCGGCGTGTCGATCTGCTGCAAGATGCCATCCTTCAGCACGACAATGCGTGAGCCCATCGTCATGGCCTCGGTTTGATCGTGGGTCACGTAGATGAAGGTCGTCCCCAGGCGCATGTGCAGCTTGGAGATTTCACCGCGCGCCTGCACCCGTAGCTTGGCGTCCAGGTTGGAGAGAGGCTCGTCCATCAAGAAGACGTTGGGTTCGCGGACGATGGCGCGCCCTACGGCGACGCGTTGCCGTTCACCACCGGAAAGCTGCTTGGGCTTGCGGTCGAGCAAGTGTTCGATGTTCAGGATGCCGGCGGCATCCTTCACCCGGCGATCGATCTCTTGCTTGGGCGTTTTGCGCAACTTGAGGCCGAATGCCATGTTGTCATAGACCGTCATATGGGGGTAGAGGGCGTAGGACTGGAATACCATGGCGATGTCCCGGTCTTTGGGTGGTATGTCGTTGACCAGACGATCGCCGATGTAGATTTCGCCTTCGCTGATTTCCTCCAATCCGGCCAGCATACGCAAGCTGGTGCTTTTGCCACAGCCGGAAGGTCCAACAAAAACCAGAAATTCCTTGTCGGCCACCTCGATGTTGAGATCCGACACCGCGACGACATCGCCGAAGCGTTTGGTGACGTGCTTGTAGGTTACGCTTGCCATAAGAAGACTCCTTTAGGTTAAGATAATACGTACACCGAGCTCGCTCAAGTCCCACAGGGCCGGGGTGGGGGCCTCATGTCCTGAGATCAACACATCCACTTCACTGGCGGGCGCGATAAAGATGGCGCCCGTGCGCCCCACACGCTCCGGCGCGACCAAAGCCACCGTCTGCGATGAGATGCCCAGCAGCGCGCGCGTCGTAGAGGCGCAATCCCGGTTATCGTGGGTCAGGCCGTGCTCGGCATCCAGTCCCCCCGCCTCAAAGATCACCAGGTCAGCGTGTACGCGCCGCAGCACCTCGTCTTCCCCGTAAAGTCCATAATCCGGCGCGGCTTGCCCGCCGATGAGGTGGAGCGTATGCGCGATTGGCTGCGCTAACCTGGCCTGTTGCGCCACGTACCACGCAATGTCCAGCGCGTTGGTCATGATCGTCAGGTGCGAGTGCTTGTTCAAAAAGGGTGTCACGGCACGGGTTAGTGTTCCCGTCCCCAAGAAAATGACGCTGTGATCCGGGATAAAACGTGCGGTGGCTTCGGCAATGCGCCTTTCGATTTGCTGCTGCTGGTCGGCTGCCGAAAGGGCGGGAACCCCTTCTGACATCTGTCCGGCGCGCAGCATCGCGCCCCCGTGGACCCGGTGTAATTGCCCGGCCCTTTCTAGCTCGGCCAGGTCCCTACGGATGGTGACTGCATCCACTTGGAAAGTGCGCGCCAGTTCGGCGACATAGACGCTGCCGGTCGGATGAAGCTGCTGCACAATCCAATTAAGGCGTTCGCTTCTGAGCATTGTCCCCGTCCAACCGCTTTACTATAGCACGATCTGCACACCCTGTCAACGAAATTGCTCTTAAACGTGCATTATCGTGCATAAACGAACCTATACAGACATATCAAAATCCAAAATCAAAATCGCACATGGTCAATCGCCTTGTGGCTCGGCGCTGGGGGTGGGCAGCGGTGTGATCGGCAGGCCGTAATAGCCTTCGAGTACCTGACGGAACATCGGCGCGGCGACAGTGGAACCTTCCCCTGCATTTTCGACCAGCACGACCATCGCAATCTGGGGATCGTCCGCCGGGAAATAGCCCGCGAACCATGAATGCGGCAGGGCATCCTTGTCTGACTGTTCGGCAGTGCCGGTTTTTCCCGCGACCGGAATGCCCAATCCCTGGAACCGGTGTGTCGCTGTCCCCACCGCTGCAGTCGTGACGCCATACAGGGCTTCCTGAATGATCTGGAGATTTGCCTGGGAAATGGGCAGCCGCCCAACGGCTTGCGGTTGTATAAGGGGTTCACCTCCCCCTGTGCTATCTACAACGCGGTCGACCACGTAGGGGCGGTAGAGGGTGCCGCCATTCGCCACCGCTGCCATCATCCGCGCGACTTGCAAGGGGGTGACCTGCAGGTAACCCTGTCCAATCGCCAGGTTCACTGTGTCACCGGTTCCCCAGCCTTCGCGGTAGGTCGTCTGTTTCCATTCGGGATCGGGAATCAATCCGGGGGCGTCTGAGAATTCCTGCAAACCGGTTTTGTCCCCAAAGCCGAAGGCCCGCCCGTAGGTGGACAGCGTATCGGGCGCGATGCCGTTCAGGATTTTGCCGACTTCGTAAAACGTCACGTTACAGGAGGCCGATAGCGCATCTTTGAGCGTGATCGTCCCATGGCCGGTTTCCAACCAGCAGACTTTGCGGTTCATTTCGCCCAGGCCGTCCCAATATCCAGGGCAGAAGAAACTACTCTGCGCTGTCAACCCGCCGGCTTCCAATCCTGCGGATATCGTCACGATCTTGAAGACAGAGCCGGATGGGTATACACCCTGGATGGCGCGGTTAAGCAGGGGCAGATTGGGGTCGCTGAGCACCACCTGGCGCGACCCTATATCTGTCAGGTGGATGAAGATGTTGTTGTCGAAGTGCGGGCCGCTGGTCAGCGCCAGAATTGCGCCGGTTTGCACATCCAAAGCCACGATGGCTCCCCGCCGTTCCCCCAGGGCTTGCTCGGCGCTGTGTTGGAGTTCACGGTCGATGGTGGTATAGATGGCGCGCCCGCGCTCCGGACGTCGCTCGACGAGGCTCTTGATGTGCGTCCCATCGGCGCTTACAATCGAGAGCCGCCCGCCGTTTTTGCCGGCCAGGATCGATTCGCCCCAGGCTTCCAGGCCTGCAATGCCGACCAATTCGTCGCCGCGGTAGCCCCGTTGCCGGTACATGCCGTAGCTTTCTTCCGGGATGGGCGAAATCCACCCGATGACGTGGGCAGCAACGCCATCCAGCGGGTAGAGCCGGCCCGTCCGCTCCCGGCGCTGGATGCCGGGCAGGCTGAGCAGGTCGTTGTAGGTCAGGCTGGCTTCGCCGGAGATGTCCTGGATAGGGATGAACCAATGCATTGGTTGTCCGGCATAGGCAGCCTGGATTTTATCCACAGTAAGGCCCAGAACTTGCGTCAGGGCGTTGAGCACCGTCGTCTCATCTTCAATCTGCTGCGGGATCACGCCTACGGTGACGATGGTACTGGGAATGGCCAATCCCGCGCCGCTGCGGTCGTAGATGTTGCCGCGTGGCGGAATTTGGTATTCGATGCCGAATGTAGCGCCATCCACCAAATCCGGCCAGATCGTATCGCGATGCCAGTCGACGCCCCACAGCGCCCCCTCTTTTACGAGGCTGAGCTGGTTGGCGGCCAGCAAATCGCCAAACAGCCCGGTATGCCATACTTCCGTAAAGGCGATCCAGGCTTTGTCTCCATCGATGCTCAGGGTCTGCGGCGTGAGGGTAACGCTGATGGTCGTGGTGAGGTCCAAAGCGCTGCGATAGGCGCGTTCGAAGTCGGTCTGGGCCAGCCCCGCGCGTAGCGATGGCAAGAGCAGGGTATACATTTCTGTGTAATCGCCCATTTCCCAGGCGCTCAGGAAGCCTCGTCCTACGGACTCCGGCGTGGCGACGTCCAGGGTGGGTGAGGGCGTGGGAGCAGGCGTGAACATAGTTGTGGGCGTTGTCGCAACCGGTAGGGCTGTAGAGGGCATATTGTTGCATCCGGCCAGCAGCATAACGAGTAACAGGCACACGATATGTTTTCTCATAAGCTAATCCCTATATCCGGCCTTGGACAGAGGTAGTCGAAATGCGCCAAACAGAGGGCCGGGATATTGACGGTCAGTACCAGGCTCCACGCTTCCAGCAGCGCTGCAATGGCGCACAGTGGAAAACCAACGACATTGGCGTAACAACGGTCCACATGGGCGACCGGTCGAAAGGCGCTGTTCTGAATGGCGTAAGCCCCGGCTTTATCCATCGGATCGTGGCTGCGCACATACGTCTCAATTTCCGCGTTCTTATAGGCGCGCATTTGCACTGTGCTGGTGACGCGCCGCGTGCATAGTTGGCGCGTCCGTGGATGGAACAAGGCTACCCCGGTATGGACAGCGTGCGAACGCTCACGCAACTGGCGCAACATCGCGCGCGCCTCTGCCGGATCGGCAGGTTTGCCCAGCGAGATGCCATTCAGGTCTACGACGGTATCTGCGCCCAGGATCCACACATCGTCATCTGTAGGTTCTGCCGCGTGGACTTTGGCAACGGCGAGTCGTGTGGCCGTTGTGGATGGCTGTTCCCCGTCGTGCGGTGACTCGTCCACGCCTGCGTGTGTCAGCCCGGCGGGTAATCCGAGCCAAGCGAGCATTTCGCGTCGACGCGGTGATTGCGAGGTTAATAACAGTCGGGTAAAATCCACAGTATCCTCTCGTTCGTTCACGCTTTCGATCTTCATCGATCCCACTTGGTCGATTATAGCTGGTTTGTGTAGATGGTAAAGGGCCACCGGCGGATTACGTCCTGAGACTGATGTTGTTCAAATGTAGGAAAATCGTTATAAACAGTACTAATTTCCTATTGTAGTCTGTGCGTAAATAGGGTAATATAGAGTCAGGTTAAAAAAACTAATACTTTCAAAACTTTAAATCTTAATAGGAGGTGTTGCAATGTTGTATCTACCACGTGAGGAAGGTCAGGGTTTGGTTGAGTACGCGCTGATTCTGGTGCTGATCGCCGTCGTCGTTATCGCGGTTCTGGCGCTCATGGGCCCACAGATTCGGGACATTTTCCAGGCGATTTCTGACTCCTTGGAAATGTAATCTTCGGGAAATCAGCTCAAAAAACACTCGTGCCTAGCACGAGTGTTTTTTGTTTATGGACATTTGACACTGCTATATAGTACTTTTTTCCTATTGCTAGAATTCGGTAAGAGAGTATAATAAAGTTAGCATTTGGTAAGGGGACCCGCCCCCCAAGCCAATGCAAGTTGGTTACCCTCCTTTCGCAGAAACACGCCCCTGATTCAGGGGCGTGTTTCTGTTTGGTTAGATTTTTGTTCCTGATTACAACGACTTACCGGCCAGTGTTTCGAGATCACCAGCCACCTCCAGCCCGGCGTTGCGCCCACGGCCTTCGAAGATGGTGTGATCCCCGCGCCGGGTCGCCAGCCGTACCTTGATTTCCGCGGTGAGCGCCTCCGGGACGCGCACGCCCATGTCCACTTTGCTCGGCCCGCGCAGATCGACGGCCTCTCCGCGATAGGCGTTGATCATCAGGTAATACAGGCGGTCGGTGATCAGCCACGCGACGACGTCGTCGTTGATGTGCAGGTACTCCGTTTTTGCGCCGGTGTAGGTGGCGAAGCGGTACAGGATTTCGTTGTGCCACAGACCCACGATGAAGCCACGGAAGGCCCGGCCTATCCAGGGAATCATCGCAATGGAGCCGGTCAGCGATGTGCCGGGCGCGTCGAAGTGATTGGTCTGCATCCACACCCAGCCGGAAGGAAAGGATTTACCCCAATCCTTTTCGATGTAACCGCGTCCGCCGTCAAAATCCACCACTTGCCCGTTAATTGTGAATCCGCCCGAAAGCGCGTGATCCAGACTCAGGACGCCGTGATAACATTCCATAAAGGGAATCCAGGCGAACCAGCTCATAATTCCCGGTGAGAACACCGTCACGGGCCAGGGGCGCGGATTGTGGAAGGTGACCTCGCCTTGCAGCGTCAGGTCGGGGTGGCGGATGTCCAGGTGCATCGTTGTTGGGGTGAAGACGTTGGGGCCGATGCGCACCTCGAAGCGATCCTCGGCGGCCCAGAAGTCAGAGAGGGGATAGGGAACGTAGGTCATTCTGTCGTTGACGCCATCGAAGATTTGAATGAAGGCGTGCGGCCCCTCGCCGCCCTCGGTGAGGAAGACCGCCGGGATGATGGCGTAGCGATGTGCCTCGCTGCGATCGACCAGCTTGAAATACCAGCCTTCGAAGTAGGGCGAACGGCGTTTACGGCCTTGATACCAGGCAGGGTTGAGGGTCGTCTGCACTGTACTTGTCCTTTCGATGACGTTTGTTACACAGAGACACAGAGCGCACAGAGGTTTTCTCTCCGTGTCCTCTATGTCTCTGTGGTTATTTTTGCAGGAACAGGGCGTGGAACAGATCGAAAAAGAACAGGAAGCCACCCTGGACGACGATGCCCCATCCGACGCCGGCCAGGAAGCGGTTACGCTTGCCTCGCGTGAGCGCCAGCGCCGTCCCACCCGCGACGTAGCCCACATCAAGGCCGAAGTTGATCCACAGGATGCGGCGGAGGGTAGTCCGTTCGTGCGCCTGGCGCTCCGGCGTGTGGGCGTCTGGCGCATCGGCTTTGGTCTGTGCGCTGCGCAGCCCGAAGGCAGCGATCAGGGCGTCGATTATTCCCCAACCTGCGCACTGTGAGCCGAACCCGCGCCAGAACCGGTCGCCGAAGATCAACAGCGCGATTCCGCCTGTCATGCTCCCAGTACTCCAGGCTAACAGCTTCTCTGCAAGCTGCGCTTGGAATTGCCAGATGTCGGTTTTTGCTTCCATAATTGATTATGCAAGCTCTCAAAGAAATCAAGCGACGAGCAGTCGGCGGCAGCCATCGCAGTAGGCTTCCTCGCCGGTCTTGACTTTGCGTTGGGTGGGCTTGAGCACTTCCACGCCGCACATGCTACAGACCTCGCCGTGCAAGCGCGCGACAGGGATGCCGCCCGTTCGGCTGGTGAGGTAGTGGTAGGAATCTATGATGGCCTGTGGGATGCGCGCTTTGGCGCTCTCTGCTTCTTGCAGCAGCGTTTGCCCGCGCGTTTGCAGCACGGCGCGCTCAGCGGCGAGGTTTTGCTCTAAAGTTGCGCGCTTGGTCGCGATATGTTTGTAATGGGCGTTGGTTTTGGCATCGACCTCGTCGGCCTCCTCCCGCGCAACCATAGCTTCGAGCAAGTCATCCTCGAGTTTGGCTACCCATTTGCGCAGGGATTGGGACTTGGCCTGCAAATCTTCCAGTTGCCGGGGGTTGGTGACACTACCGCTGTACAGCCTTTGTTCGGTTTGTTGGAGTTCGGTCTGCGTTCTTTGCAGCTCGAACTCTACATCCTTTTGGGCTTTATGGGCAGCGTGGGCTGTCTGCTCCGCTTGTTCGGCGTGCTGTTGTGCCTGTGTGAGCGTCGATGTATCGTGCAGGATAGCCTCGATGTCGGCCAATTTCTGGTTCAGCTTTTGTAGCTCCAGATCGATATCCTGAAAACGTAGCAGCGCATCCGTCCAGGGCATACCGCACCTCCGTTGTTAGTCCAAAGTCGAGTCTCAGTCGAGCAAAATTTAGCAGGGGCCAGACTACAAAAGTCTCACGAGACACTTGCTTGAACCAATGTGTATGCTAAACAATAGGTCTGCAAGGTGCAATACGTGCTGAGACTTTTGTAGTCTTTCTTGCCGCGAGTTGTCAGCACATGCTATGCTGCTGTCCGGCGCGGGAGCCATAGATGACGCACGAGCAAAAATGCCGCGCCCACGATCAAAAGGATGATGGCGAATAGCTGCGCGGCGGCGATGTTACCGACCATCCAGGCGTCAGGGCGCAGCATCTCGGTGAAGAAGCGGATGATGGCATAGCCCATCAGATAGCCGATAAGCAGATCACCTTCGCGCAATTTCTGCCCGTGATGGACTGCGATCCACACAAGCAGCAGGCAGAGCGCCAACGCCGCCAGTGATTCGTAGAGGAAGGTGGGATGGAAAAGGGTCGTTTCCGGATATTGCAGCAGATTCGTGTAAGGCGGGATGCGGTATAGTGCGGGGACGTGCAGCCCCCAGGGCAGGGTAGTCGGCGGGCCATACAATTCGATGTTGATGAAGTTACCCCACCGCCCAATGGATTGCCCAATCGCCATACCTGGTGCGGCGAAATCGAGCCATTGCAGCGGGCGTAATTTGTGTCGCCAGGCAAAAATGAGTACGCCAAATATGCCGCCGACAATCGCGCCGTAGATACCCAGGCCGCCGTTCCAGATGTACAGCGCTTCCAATGGATTTTGCTTGTAGTAATCCCAGCCGAGTAACCCGCTGCTTGGTTGCGAGAAGACGTGGTAGATGCGCGCGCCGATAATCGCCAGGACGACGACCAGAATCAGCATATCCCAGATCATCTCCGGGTCTTTGCCGGCTTTCTTCGCCAGGTAGGCAGCGACATTTGCGCCCAGAATGATGCCGGTGACGATTAGTACGCCGTACCAGTGGACAGAGATAATATTGCCAATACTGAACAGGATCGGACCAAAAGGTGGTGTCATGTTGTGACCTCCATTGATAGGATTGTTGCGCTGTATTTTTCTTTGAGAACGCGACGCACGTCCTCGAAATACTCGTTTAGGTATGGATACGCAGCGGCGACGATGCCCAGTCCGAAGAGCGCGCCGGTCAATGCGCGCATCAGGGGCGTAGTCTCGAAGGGTATCTTGATGAAGGCCGGGAAGAAGACCCACGCCGCGTATGAAATCCACTGGATGCCGCCGTCGAGCATCATCGGCACGATGCCAAAGGCGAAGTAGGCCCACATCGGC
>JAFGSL010000261.1 GCA_016934645.1 Anaerolineae bacterium | reverse complement strand
TGGTGTACATTGTGTGCAAAACAACTCTACCATAGATTTGAGCTCTTTTCTATTCAGTTACCAGAACACTTAGCGGAAAGTAAAGATCTTTGTAGTATAATGAGAAGCGTTCAGCTATCAGATGAGAGGCTTAAGATGCCGTCACTTAATCGCTGAACGCTTACAACAGATAAATGGTGCAGATTTTTTATGCCAATCCTGAGTCCAGACGCCATTGAATTCATCAGCCGCAGTCCGGAGCAAACGCGCCGCGTAGGCGCACGTTTGGGGATGTTGCTTGACGGCGGAGACGTTATCGCGCTAGAAGGGGATCTGGGGACAGGGAAAACTGTGTTGGCGCAGGGCATTGGCATCGGGTGGGGCGCAACGATGGCACTGATTAGCCCTACGTTTATCCTCATCCGCCGTCACACCCGTAATCAGGACAACGACTTTTTCTATCACATCGACCTGTACCGCATCGCATCACTCACAGAAGCCCAAGATTTAGGTCTGGAGGAATTGTTGGGCGATCCAAGGTCCGTGTGTGTGGTGGAATGGGCAGAGCGCGCTACAGACTTGTTCCCTGAAGAGGCGTTATGGGTAACGTTGCGCGTGCTGGATGAGCACCGGCGATCGCTGACCTTCCGCGCCAACGGTGACCACCACCATGCCATCCAAGATAGGCTACGCAAGGAGCTTGCGGGATACTGATGTTAACCGCCATTGACTGCCGACGCTATCCCAGAAGGAGATTGTAACACACTCATGTTGCTCGCTATCGATACCGCCACCGCACGCGCCAGCATCGCCCTGCACGACGGACAGATGCTGCACAGCGAATGTACCTGGGAAGCCGCCAATCGGCACACGGTAACACTCGCGGCGCGCATCGTGCAAAGCCTCGAAGCGTCTGAAATCACATCCGCCGATTTGACTGCTGTGGCGGTCTGCATCGGCCCGGGTTCGTATACCGGCGTGCGCATCGGGGTAGCCCTGGCAAAGGGGATGGCGGTTGCCCAGCAACTCCCGCTCATTGGTGTTCCCACACTGGATATTCTTGTCGCGGCGCAGCCCGCCGATGACCGTCCGCTGTATGCCGTTTTTGCTGCCGGACGGAAGCGCGCCGGATTCGCTCGCTATCGCTGGAACGACGGCGGTTGGCACGCGGAAACCAAGGTTTTAATAGCGACGTGGGCAGAATTTTTCACCCAGATCAACGAACCGGCGCTGCTCGTGGGAGAGATCGAGACGGCAAATTTGCCCGCAAGTGCGGCCACGGATGCGGCTTTTACCATACCCGCGCCGGCGCGGCATCTCCGCCGGGCCGGGTTCCTGGCTGATTTGGCCTGGACACGTCTACGCGCCGGGCAAACCGATGATCCAGCAACGCTCCAGCCTCTGTACGCACGATGAACGAAACGCGCCTGCCCTTCAACATCCGGCGGCTGGAAGCCAAAGACATTCCCACGGTTATCGGCATTGACCGGTTGGTGTTTCACGATCCTTGGCCAGAATCGGCCTACGTACAAGAATTGTATTTCAACCCAAATGCGCATTACTTTGTCCTACAATTAACCCCTGAGATGTTGCGGCAAGATAGCCGTGCGCAAGATAGCCGTGCACCATCCCGTCGAACATACTCGTGGGCGGAACGCCGTGCCGCACTGACCTCACAGATTGTAGGTTTCGTGGGTATGCGCGTTGAAATGGAGCGGGGACATATCAGTACACTGGCACTGCGTCCAGAATGGCGTGGTTGGGGCCTGGGAGAATTGTTACTGCATACCGCGCTGGATCAAGCTATCCATAACGGCGCGCAAACGGTCGCCTTAGAAGTCCGCGTCTCAAACGCCGTGGCGCAAAATCTCTACGCCAAGTATAACTTTGTCGTCGTCTCACAATTGCGGGGCTATTACGTAGACGGGGAAGATGCTTACTATATGCGTGCCAACATTGCAGGGCGCGCATATTACGACAACTTACGACAACGTCGCGTCCTGCTGGAGCACCGGTTCCAACCTCAACCAGCAAACATAGCATAACTACCGATCCGGTCATAAAAACTAAAGCCATTCCGGTACCTAACAGGCGTATAAACGTTTAGCAAAATATGACTGGATCAGTAGAGTGTTCTCAAGACTTTCGACTTGAGACTTTGAACTTTTGACTATTTTCAGGAGGACAGCTATGGTCAATAACCGTGAGCAGGCTTTGCAGGATATCCACGCGCAGGTGCGATCGTGCACACAATGCCCACTCTACGTTGGGCGCACACATGCGGTCCCCGGCGATGGCCCAGTGAATGCCACGTTGATGTTTATCGGTGAAGCACCAGGATTCCACGAAGATCAACAGGGAATTCCGTTTGTTGGCGCGGCGGGCAGATTCCTGAACGAGTTGTTACAAAAGGCTGGCATCGATCGCGGGACGGTCTATATCACCAACGTGATTAAATGTCGTCCCCCAGGAAATCGCGACCCGCTCATCGAAGAGGTCAATGTGTGCACCCCCTTCCTGGATCAGCAGATTGAAATTATCAGCCCGCAAGTCATCGTCACCCTCGGACGACACTCTATGAATCGCGCGTTCCCTGACGAGAAGATCTCTATCGTCCACGGACAACCACGCAAAGTCAACGAGCGTGTTTACTTCCCTATGTACCACCCAGCAGCAGCCTTGCACCAACCGAGTCTACGTAGTACCGTCGAGGCTGACTTTGACCGCCTACGGGCTTTATTAGATGGAAAACTTACACCTGAAGATTTTACTCCGCCGCCAGAAGTAGAACAACTTTCATTATTTTAATATTGAGATAAATAGAATATAACTTGTAGTGGTCATAGTAGGGACGGGGATTGTGGGGATAAGTGTTGGGTGGCCCTATATATCGCGTTCAGTTTGATGCTATTTACTAGATGTTCTATTGATGTGTTCTCAAGGATGGGGATAAACTGGGGAATCTTTCTTTAACACGTGAACCGCGGGGGATGTACTGCTCTGTTGTTTGCTAGTTGTGACCACAGCAAGAGAGGATTTTTCATCGGCAAAAGCAAGAAGTTTTCCCCTAAAACGTATAGTTTTCCACTGAAACCCCTATAGTTATCCACAGTTTTGCACATCAGAGGGGGTCTTTAAGTAAGTGAGTACCCCCGTTTATTCCTAGATGTTGGGGTCTCTTAGCATCATACCCCCTATAGTAGCGGATGTGAGGTATGTGGAAAACTTTCCGTGTTTTTCTGCCTGGAATTCCACTGTAAAATATGGATAACTGTGCCGCATTTGGGGTTTTGTCGATGGCAGCAAGTTTGCCCGTGAACGACTGACCCGAATGTATTTTGCTAAACTTTCTACGTCTACAAAGCATCGGAATAACTTCAGTTTGTTATGTTCATGTCAGTAATTTCATGATACCATTTTCCAGATATTGCGTATAGATATATGGGCCTGATCTATAAGAGACAGCCAATAGTTTATTCTTACAACATATTTGAAAGGAGAAAGCAATGTTAGACAGAATTCTGCGTGTGGTTAAGTTGGACAAAAGCGTTTATGCTGAGGTTGAAGCCGATGAGATGGCGACTTCACAGGCTGCGATCGTGGTCACCATTGTCGCGATTGCATCGGCAATCGGCAGCGGGTTGGGGAGAGTCGTCGCGGGTGAAGGAAGAGGATTTATCGTGGCTTTTCTGGTGGCGATACTTTCAGCCTTCATCGGTTGGTTGGTCTGGTCCGCCGTCACCTACTTTGTGGGGACGTCGCTTTTCAAAGGTGAAGCCACTATGGGCGAAATGCTGCGTGTGATTGGGTTTGCGCAAGCACCGCAGGTCTTAGGGCTGCTTTCGTTTATCCCATGTCTTGGGCTAATTCTTTCTCTGGCGGGCTGGTTGTTGTCGCTATACACCGGCTTTTTTGGCGATTCAAGAGGGTCTGGACCTGGATACCGGCAAGACCCTCGCCACGGTTGCGATCGGCTGGGTGGTGGCTTTCGTCGTCAGCCTCGTCATTGGGATGATTTTCGGCATCGGTATGGCCGGGGTGGGTGTGTTGGGTGGTATGCTCCGCGGTTAATGCTGATAGCTCGTTTTCTACGGCCAGCACAGATCTGTGCTGGCCGTTTTTTGTAGTAGCCTCTGAATTTACAAGAAAAAAACTTGACAAAATCCACGTTTCGCCTATACTTCTCACCGGATTTAGTCGGACTTTTGGCTTGCCGCCCGGACTAACAACTATCAATGGAGTAAAGCTATGACGCCCATAACGCTGGAAATTCGCGATCTGCACGTCAACGTAGAAGGCAAAGAGATTCTCAAAGGGGTGAACCTGGTGATACGTCAGGGAGAAACCCACGCGCTGATGGGGCCAAACGGCTCTGGGAAGAGCACGCTGTCGTATGCGTTGATGGGGCATCCGCATTACGAGGTGACGCAGGGTGATGTGCTTATCAACGGCGAGAGTCTTCTGACGCTGTCTCCCGACGAGCGCGCGCGGCGTGGCCTTTTTCTGGCGATGCAGTATCCCGTCTCCGTACCCGGAGTGACGCTTTCCTCGTTTCTCCATGCGGCGACCAGCGCGGCGCGCGGCTACGGTGACAAGGCGCAGCCCGGCGTACGCGGGCGACTCAATGTGCATCTGATTCCACTGCGTGAATTTCGCAAGGAGCTGAACGAGGACCTGGACAAGCTTAAGATGGATCCGGCGTTCTTGAAGCGGTATCTCAACGAGGGTTTCTCCGGTGGGGAGAAGAAGCGCGCCGAAGTCCTGCAAATGGCACTCCTCAAGCCGAAGTTTGCAGTTCTTGACGAGACTGATTCCGGTTTGGACATCGACGCGATCCGCATCGTCTCCGAAAACATCAATCGGCTGCAACTGGAACTCAATATGGGGATCCTCGTGATTACGCACTACCAGCGGCTGCTTAACTACATTTACCCGCAATTTGTCCACATCTTCTACGATGGTCGTGTGTTCCAGTCCGGTGATGCAAGCTTGGTAGAAGTGTTGGAAGAAAAAGGCTACGATTGGGTCAAAGAAGAAGCGCAGGCTGCGCTGCCACAATCTGCTGTGGCACAGACTGTGGTGTCTGTGTGAGGAGCTAGGTATGACAACGCCCCCCAGTGACCTCCGGAGCCTCAAAGAACAGCAACAGTACGACTTCACCACCGAGATTGATTACGCGCATCAATCGCGACGCGGCATCGGCGAGGACGTGGTACGCAGCATCTCGGCCCTCAAGAACGAGCCGCAGTGGATGCTGGATTTCCGCCTCAAGGCACTGGACATCTTCCTCCGTATGCCTATGCCCACGTGGGGGGTGGACCTGGGTGCGCTGGATTTCGAGGAATTCTACTACTTCATGCGTGCCACACCGGAAAAGGCACGTACCTGGGACGACGTCCCTGACGCGATCAAAGACACCTTCGACAAGTTGGGCATTCCCGAAGCCGAGCGCAAATTCCTCGCGGGCGTGGAAACGCAGATGGATTCCGAATCGGTCTACAGCTCGCTCAAGGCAGAGTGGGAGAGCCACGGCATCATTTTCGTGGACATGGACACCGCCGTGCAGAAGTATCCCGATCTTGTCCAGAAATACATCAGCACGGTTGTCCCCATCGCTGACAACAAATTTGCCGCGTTGAACAGTGCCTTCTGGTCGGGCGGGAGCTTCGTCTACGTCCCGCCGGGCGTCGATGTTGAAATCCCGCTGCAAGCCTATTTCCGCATCAATGCGCAAAGCCTGGGGCAGTTCGAGCGCACCATCATCATCGCCGAAGAGGGCAGCAACGTGCACTACATCGAGGGTTGCACGGCACCGCAATACACAACAGCAGCCCTGCATACCGGCGTCATTGAAATCTTTGTCGGTAAGGGCGCAAAAGCGCGCTATACGACGATCCAGAACTGGTCGACCAACGTGTATAATTTGGTCACGCAGCGCGCAATGGTGGAGGAAGATGGCGCAATGGCCTGGGTCGATGGCAATTTGGGCTCGGGTGTCACGATGAAGTATCCTGCCGTCGTCCTCAAGGGCGCGCGCGCGCACGGAGAAGTGCTTTCGATCGCCTTCGCCGGCGACGACCAGCACTACGATGCCGGTGCAAAAGCCATTCACCTGGCTCCGCATACATCCTCGCTCATTACGTCAAAATCGATCAGCAAGGGGAACGGGCGCGCCGATTACCGGGGCTTGGTGCACGTGGCGAAGGGCGCGGTGGGCGCGCAATCCAAAGTCACCTGCGATGCGCTGCTGCTCGACCCCGAGTCGCGGACCGACACCTATCCCTATATGGACGTAAACGAGGACGACTCACATATCGAACACGAAGCCACCGTCAGCAAAATCAGCGAGGACCAACTTTTCTACCTGATGAGCCGCGGCTTGCCCGAAAACCGTGCCGCGGCGATGATCGTCAGCGGCTTTTTGGAACCGTTTGTTAAGGAATTGCCGATGGAGTATGCCGTCGAGTTGAATCGTCTGATCGATCTGCAGATGGAGGGTTCAGTCGGATGAGTACAGTACCGCAGACCGTATCTCAGAGTGCCTCAGACTTCCCGGCGGTTAGCCTGCGTGATGTTGAGGCACTGTCCGAGTTCTACGCCGAACCCGAGTGGATGCACACAGCGCGGCGCGAGGCCTGGGCATTGGCACAGGATATGTCACTTCCGCATCAGAAAGAAGAGGCATGGCGACGGACCCCTCTACGCCGTTATCCGTTGGATTCGTTGCGCCTGGCGCGTATGTCGCGTGAGCGTACCGCGCTGGATGATCTTCCGCCGTGCTGGCATCAGAATATGGCCCCGGAGAGTTTGGTTTCCGGCACTCTCGTCCACTGTAACGACGTGAATTCGTACCAGATGATGCGCCCGGAAGATGTCCGCAATGGTGTGATCTTCGACAATGTGCATCACGCACTGCACACCCACGGCGATTTGATGCGTCGCTATTGGATGCGGGGACGCACCACGCAGCCCGCCTTCAACAAATTCACGGCACTCCACGCAGCGCTCTGGCACGGGGGGACGTTTGTCTACGTTCCGGCAGGCGTGCGAGCCTCTCGCCCACTGCAATCGCTGGTGGCCTACGATGCCGATTCGGGCAGCGCTTTGCACCACACGCTCATCATTGCCGAGAAGGGTAGCCGCGTCTCGTTGATCCAGGATCGTGTCTCGCAAGAGCGCCATCCTGAACTCAACCTTGAAATGGTCGAAATCTACGCCGAAGAAGGTGCCTGGGTCCGCTACGCTAGTTTCCAACATTGGGGCGAGTCGCGTTATTCGCTGAGTGTGCAAGAAGCCAACCTCGCGCGTGACGCCAACTTCCTCTGGATCAACGGGGCACTCGGTGGTCAGATGAACAAGGATTTCCTCTCCACTTCTCTCAACGAACCCGGCGCACGGGCGCAAATGCACGGTTATGCTTTTGCGGTTGGTGATCAGCATATCGATCAAAGTACCTACCAACATCACCGCGCGCCTGACACGTACAGTAATTTGCTCTATCGCAATGTGCTGCGCGACCAGGCGCGTACCGTATTCTACGGGATGATCCGGGCGGAACAGGAAGCCACCAGTATGGAAGGCTACCAGGCGAACAACAATCTGCTCCTCGACGATGCGCACGCGCACTCCATCCCCGGCCTGGAAATCCGGTGTAACGACGTCCGCTGTAGCCACGGATCGACGACCTCGCGCATCGATCCGCAGCAGCTTTTCTACCTGCAGGCGCGTGGCCTTCCCGACCGCGAAGCAGAGGGATTGATCGTGCAGGGCTTCGTGCGCCCGGCAGTGGAACGCGTCCCGTTAGCCTATATGCGCGACCGGCTGGAAGAGGAAATTATCCAGCGATTCTGGTCCGGTGCGTAGGTCGCGTCCGTAGTGAAGATTTCAACCGTTTTGCTTCGAAGGTGGCTGTAACCGCCACTACACTTTGTGTCCATTGTGAAGGTGTTCTATGTCTGAATCCACGGTTGCGGCGGTCATCCTGGCTGCCGGAGGGTCAACACGCTTCGGTGCGCCAAAACAATTGCTTCCCTGGCAAGGCCGTCCGCTGATTGCCCACATCGCGGATATGGCGTGGACGGCAGGGCTGTCACCCGTCATCGTGGTGGTAGGCGCGGAGGCCGAACAAACTGTGCCGGCACTCGCCGGGCGCGATGTGGGCGTGCTACGCAACTATCGCTGGCAGGAGGGGATGAGCACCAGCTTGAGCCTCGGTGTGGCGGCATTGCCATCCACCGTCGAGGCGGCGGTTTTTCTGCCCGTGGATCAACCATTGGTGGATGCGCGTTTCTTGCGCACGCTGGTCGCCTATTGGAAGGAACGCGTCGCTGGAATCGTGGTCCCGGTGGGGCGCGAAGGGCGGCGTGGGACACCGGTGCTCTTCGTCCGGCGCTACTTCGCGGAACTGGCGAATCTCTCCGGAGATGTCGGGGGGCGCGCGTTGTTCGCCTCCTATCCCGATGATCTTGTGACCATGCCCGTTGCCGATCCCGACATATTGGCCGACGTGGACACCCCCACCGCCTACGAAGCTTTGTTGTCACGGCAGGCTGCGTCTCTGGATTGGAGTGCAATCAAGGGAGTGATCTGCGACATGGACGGCGTTCTCTGGCGTGGGGAAACGCCATTGCCCGGTCTGCGTGATTTCTTCGCGCTGCTCGACGCGCAGCGCATCGGGTACGTGTTGGCGACAAACAACGCCAGCAAAACGCCGGAGCAGTACGTCGAAAAACTGGCGCGTCTGGGTATCGAGACGAACACGGAGCACGTGCTGAACTCGGCGACCGCGGCTGCTGATTATCTGGCGACACAGGCTGCGTCAGGAACGCCGGTCTATGCTATCGGCGGGCCGGGCACCCGTGAGGCGCTGCGTCTGCACGGGTTTACACTCACCGATGGTGATCATGCCAATTATGTCGTCGTTGGCTGGGATCGCGAACTGACCTGGAAAAAACTAGCGACGGCGACACTGCTTATCCGTGGGGGAGCGGGGTTCATCGCCACCAATCCTGATCGCACGTTCCCGATGGAAGATGGTCTGGTGCCTGGTAACGGTGCGCAAGTCGCCGCGTTAATGACGGCAACTGATGTAGAACCAATCATAGCTGGTAAACCCGGTTCTCTCCTCTATAAGGGAGCACTGGCACGGATGGGCGTTGCACCGGAAGAAACACTGGTTATCGGCGACCGGCTTGACACGGACATCCTGGGTGGTTTGCACTTGGGTATGCCAACCGCGTTAGTGCTTTCCGGCATCACACACCCGGATGAATTGTCTGGGTCGCCCATTCACCCGGATATAGTTTTCGACGATTTAGCGGCATTGGTGCAGGCGTGGCAAGACAGACTACAGAAGTCTTAGCCTATATCTGGCATTGACGTTGTTTATTCACCGCAGTAACTTGTTCAATCAGGTAAATCGTGAGACTTTTGTAGTCTTGGCACAAAGGATTGTTGTGAGGGAATGATGGCTAAAGTGAAACCGAATTTATACGACCTGGATTTATCTGGATTGGAAACGCTACTCGGCGTATGGGGCGAGCCGCGTTACCGTGCTAAACAGATATGGGAGTGGCTTTACCGCCATCTCATCACAAATACCGAGCAGATGACATCGCTGCCCAAGGCGCTGCGCGAGCGATTGGCCGAGGAGACCCGCCTGAGCATCCCACGCGTTCTGGCGCGCCAGGAATCCTTCGACGGCGAGACGCGCAAGGACCTGCTGGAATTCGATGACGGTCACACGGTCGAGGTGGTGCTGATGCGCTACATCGAGCGACGCAGTGCGTGTATCTCGACACAGGTGGGCTGCGCCGTCGGTTGCCAGTTTTGCGCCACCGGGCAGATGGGATTCCAACGCAACCTGACCAGTGGGGAGATCGTTGCGCAGGTGATGTATCTGGCCCGCGAACTCAACGTGCAGGATCAAAAGTTGACTAACGTGGTGCTGATGGGCATGGGCGAGCCGTTGTTGAATTACAACCACACCCTGGCGGCTATCCGCACCTTGATTCATCCGGATGGCTTTCAGATGGGCCAGCGACGGATCACGCTTAGCACCGCCGGGATTGCGCCAGGGATTCGTCGTTTTGCGGATGAGGGCTTGCAGGTCAATCTGGCGGTTTCGTTGCACGCCGCCACCGACGCGCTGCGCAGCGAACTGATGCCGATCAATCGCAAGCACAACTTGAACGAGCTTTTTGCGGCCATCAGCGACTATCTGACGAAAACCAACCGCCGCGTGACCCTCGAGTGGGTGTTGATCGATGGTGTCAACGATACTCTCGAGCAGGCCGAGGCGTTGGCGGCGCGTACTGCGGGTATGCTCGTGCACGTCAATCTCATTCCGCTCAATCCCACTGCGGATTATTCCGGCCAACCGTCTTCCGATGAGCATATCGAGACCTTTACCCAGATTTTGGAGCGCCGCCATGTTCCCTTTACCCTACGGCTGCGACGGGGTATCGATATACAGGCTGGTTGTGGTCAATTGCGCGCACGCATGGCGTGAATGCGCGAAAGAGTCGCGTTCAGGTTACATCCCTCGTGGCTTGCCGCGATATTGGGTCCAGGGCTTGCTCTGAGGGTCATACCCATGAATCGTCAGGAAAGCGTCAGGTTCACGTCAAGCATTATTGTGCGGAGAGAAGTATATTTAAAGTAGATGTGGTCGGGGGCCGCAGATGATAAGGATTCTCCTCCTTCTGATGCAACCGGGGGTTTTGGGACGCCCCCGGTTTTGCATGCCCCAGATATAACTACCGCGCCCAGACCTGGTAGGTTTCAGGCGAACATCGCTCGCACAACCTGTCAGGTTTTTTTATGCTTGCCTCATTTGCCATCCGTGATAGACTATGACTCTATCTGAAAATTGTGTCGGCGAGTGTTTCTGGTGCGTCAACAGCGAATTTTCGGATGGGTTCTGGGCCCACTCAGTTCATTTCTCGATTGACTGAGTTTGTATTGGGAGGCATTATGGCACAAGCACTCTATCGCAAGTGGCGTCCACAGACTTTTGCCGACGTGGTCGGGCAGGAGCACATTGTGCGTACCTTGCGCAACGCCTTGCAAACGGGGCGACTGCACCACGCCTACTTGCTCGCCGGGCCGCGCGGCACGGGCAAAACGACGACTGCCCGTCTGATTGCGAAGGCGGTCAATTGTCTAGCGCCGATGGAAGAGCGTCCATGCGATAAGTGCGAAATCTGCCGTGCCATCACCGATGGGCGGCTGATGGACTTGATGGAGATCGACGCGGCCTCCAACACTGGCGTGGACAACATCCGCGATCTGTTGGAGAAGGTAGGGTTTCGTCCTACGCAAGCGCGCTTCAAAGTATACGTGGTCGATGAAGTCCATATGCTTTCCACGGCGGCGTTCAACGCTCTGCTCAAGACGTTGGAGGAACCGCCGGAGCACGTTATCTTCGTACTGGCAACCACTGAGGCGCACAAAATTCCGGAGACGATCCTTTCGCGATGCCAACGCTTCGAGTTCCGGCGCATTCCGCTGGCAGGACTGGTGGGACAATTGCAGATGATTGCCGAGGCCGAAGAAATCACCGCGGAACCGGAAGCGCTCGATTTGATCGCGCGGGCTGCTACCGGCAGCATGCGCGATGCGATCAGCCTGTTCGACCAAATGGCGGCTGGCGGCGCGGTGACGGCGGATTACGTGCGGCTGATGCTCGGTGCGGAACGGCGCGAGGTGGTGCAATCGCTTCTCCAGGCGTGGCTCGATGGCGACCTGAACCGTGGTTTGCACATCATCAACGAAGCTGTGGATAGTGGTGCCGACCCGCGTCAACTGGCACGGCAGACGGCTGATTTTTTCCGTGGATTGCTGCTGATGCGAGTGGGCGCAGGCGAAGCCTGGACCGATCCCACCGCCGAGGAACGCTCGCGCCTGCAAGCAATGGCAAAACAGGCACAGCCGGAGCGATTGGTGCAGGCCGTGCAACTGTTCAGCGAGGTAGCGTCCGAGCGTCGCGTTGGCTGGCAGCCACAACTACCGCTGGAATTGGCCTTCGTTGAGGCGACATTGCCACCGAAGGTTATATCTTCATCTGCACCCGCAGCTACTACTGCTTCGGCAGCGACTGCTCCTCCAGCATCGCAAAGCACGCCTGTGTCACCGGTGACGGCGTCTTCGCCAGCGCGCACGCCAACGAGACGGCGTGCCCCGTCACGCCCAGTGATGCTACCGTCTGCTCAAGCATCGCCCCCTGAAGAGCCCAGTAACCCGTCCCAGGGATCAACTACTGCAGGCGGTGCTCCGGAGACGATTGATGAGGCTCTCAGTGCCACGATCAACGATCGCTGGCGGGATGTAGTGGGGCAGGTGCGCCCGGTCAATCTGGGGGCATTTTTGCGCGATGCGCATCCGGTGGGCGTGAACGCGGATGGCTTCTTGGTATTGGGCTTCCAGCACACGCTGCACCGCAACAACGTCGATAAAGAATCCAACCGTAGTATTGTGGAAACACACCTTTCACAAATGTTTGGGCAGCGGATTCTTGTACGATGTGTGATGGAGAAAGAATGGCATCCCGGGACTGTGCCGTCGACGCCAAAAACGGGTGCGGCACACAAACCTGTATCGATGGCGCGTTCCAAAGCTCCGTCGATAACCCCGCCACCTCCGGAGCCGCCGGACCCACTTACCGATGATGAATTGATTCGACGGGCCAGGGAAGAATTGGGCGCGGAAGTTAAGATCAACTAAAAACTGCTCAACGGATGCTAACGGCGTTGTTTTCCGGCTGATCTGTTGAGCTATTCTTGGGAGGGAAATAATGAAAGGTGGTAGAGGTAATCGCTCGATGGGACGTGGGGGAATGAATCCCAACGATCTGATGCGTCAGGTGCAAAAGATGCAGCAAGAAATGGAACGGATTCAGGATGAGACCTCACAGGAAGTGGTCAACGTCACGTCTGGTGGCGGCATGGTCGAGTTAGCGATCAACGGTGCGTTGGAAGTGCAGAGCATCAAAATCGCGCCGGAAGTTATCGATCCTGACGATGTGGAGATGTTGCAAGACCTGATCGTGGCGGCCGTGAACGAAGGAATTCAGAAGGCGCAGGCGATGATGTCGGACCGCATGTCGGCATTAACTGGAGGGTTGGGGATTCCCGGACTGTAGCGTATGCATACTGCGGCAATTCCTGCTTCTGTCGTCGAATTGACCGAAACATTATCCGCGCTGCCGGGCATCGGGCCAAAGACGGCTTCGCGCCTGGCATTTTTCTTGTTGCGGGGCAAATCGGAGCTGGCACTGCGCCTGGCCGAGGCATTGACGGGTTTGGTCGAGCGCACGCGCTTTTGTTCGATTTGTTACAACGTGACCGAGACCGATCCCTGCCCCATTTGCGCAAACCCCGCGCGCGACCAACGGGTGGTCTGCGTGATCGAAGAGCCGCTGGACTTGCTGGCATTGGAACGTACGGATCAATATCACGGCGTCTATCACGTATTGCACGGTGCCTTGTCGCCGATGGAGGGCGTCTTCGCCGAAGATTTGCGCATCAATGAATTGGAAGCACGTATCCGGCGCGGCGGAGTGGAAGAGGTTATCCTCGCGACCAATCCCACTAGCGAGGGAGATTACACGGCGGCATATCTGCTGCAGCGGTTGAAACCCCTGGGGGCACGCATCACGCGCCTGGGGCGCGGCCTGCCGATGGGCGGCGATCTGGAATACGCTGACGCGGTGACGCTGACGCGTGCCCTGGAATCCAGGCAGGAGCTATAGATGCGCAATACTTGGAACCTCCAGGTCCGATGGGGATGGATCATCGGGCTCTTCATCGTCGCTGTCCTCATCGCGGTCACGGTTGCTCTCGTTGTCCTGGCGTGGATGCTGCCCGTCAAGATTTGGACGTTTCTGATGGGCGTTGGTGCAGTAGGAGCCCTGATCATCATCATCCGCCTGATCTACCAATTGTGGGGATTGATCAACGCCATTTATGAGATGGATCGCAACGCGATCATCATCCACTGGGGTGGCACTCAGCACCAGATTCCTATGGCCTCAGTGCAGGCTGTCTTGCAAGGGGCTGATGTCAAGGGGCTGCGTATGCAGCCAGGGTTCCGTTGGCCGGGATACTTTGTCGGCCTGGGCGAAGCGCCTGACATCGGCCAGATCCTGTTCTTTGCCACGCGCTCTTTGAAGGAGCAGATCATCATCCGCACTTCGGGGATGGCGTATGCTATTTCGCCCAAAGACCGCGATGAGTTTCTCCAGGCGTTCCGCGAGCGGCTGGATATGGGACCGACGCAGGAGGTCGTGGAATCGTCCAAACACCCGGGATTCCTCGATTGGCTCATCTGGCGGGATCGCTTGGGGTTGAGTGTATTGTCGGGTAGCTTTTCACTCCTCGCTCTGCTTGTGGGAGTGCTGTGTTGGCGTTATCCGCATTTGCCGCCGGAGATTGTGCTACGGTTTAGTTCGACGGGTGAGGCGATGTTGGTGGTTGCGGCCTCGCGCATTTTCTACCTTGCGCTGCTGGGTGTGATTTTTCTGGTGATCAATGGGGGATTGGGCTTGCTATTATATCGCCGTGAACGCACGGCGACCTATTTCCTCTGGACGGGGTTGTTGGCCATTCAGGGCGGGCTGTGGGCGGCGGCGGTTTCTATCTTGATGCGCCAGTAATAATAATGTATCCGTGACGACGCAAATATTGCGATGATACGTTTAGCTGTGTTTGACCTGGATGGGACTCTGATGGGGGCGGATCAGAAGATCCGGCCCCGTGTGACGCAGGCGGTAGGGCAAGCCCAGGAGCAGGGCGTTATCGTTACCCTGGCGACCGGGCGGATGTTCACCGCGACGGAATGCTTCGCCCGCGAGCTGAACGTCACCGCGCCACTGATTTGCTATCAAGGTGGCTGGATTCAGGCGCTCGATGGGCCGGTGCTGCGGCGGATCATGTTGCCTACAACACTGGCGCAGGAGGCCATTGCGTTAGGTGCGGCGAATGGCTGGCATGTTCTTCTGTACGCCGAAGGACAGCTTTTTGTCGAGGAGTTTTTGTATCCTGTCGCTTTTTACGATGCGCTTCTCGGTTCCGGCGTGACGGTGGGTGAACCTTGGGTCTCGATCCTCGCGGCGTACAACGGTGTCGATAAGGTGCTGTACGTCGCCGAACCGGAGCAAATTCCGGCGATGGCGGAGGTGTTGCAGGAGCGCTTTGCAGGTGTGGCAGAGATCGTGCGTTCCCACGCGATGTTTATCGAAGTGGTGCCACTCGGCGCGAATAAAGGCTCTGCGTTGGCGTGGCTGGCGCAGCACTTCGACATTCCGCGGGAAGAGGTGTTGGCTGCAGGTGATCAGGAGAACGACCTAGCGATGATCAAATGGGCCGGCGTCGGCGTGGCGATGGGCAATGCGACCCCGCCCGTGCAGCAGGTTGCGGATTGGATTGCACCGCCGGTGACGGAAGACGGCGCGGCAGTGCTACTTGAACGCTTTGTGTTGGATGGGAGCCATCCTTGAGCGCCGCGCCTCCGAGCGTTCCGATCCTCTCCATCCGCAACCCCACAGCTATCGCGCGGGCGGTCGAACTGCTTCAAGCGGGACAGATTATCATTATTCCTACTGATACCGTTTACGGCATTGCTGCCCTTCCCGACAAGACCGAAGCCATCAAGCATCTTTACACGATACGCAACCGCGATCCTGAACCTGCGTCTCCATTTTTGATGGCACGAGCGGAGTATATGGATGTGTTGGCCCATCCCGTTTGGATAGCGCGTCACCAAGCGGCGCAGCGGCTGGCCCGGTCTTTCTGGCCCGGCTTGCTGACGCTGATCCTTCCACCCAATCCTGATCTCAACCCGGCATTACGTGCTTCGCCGGTCGCGCTCCGTGTACCGAATTTCCCCTTGTTGTCGCCCCTTTTCGATGCGGTTGGCGGCTTTTTGTTTGCCACCGGTGCGATCTGTTGTGGCGAAGCTCCCGCCATTACTGCCCGCGAAGCGGCAAAACTCTTTGGTGATGTGGGCCTTATCCTGGATGGTGGACGTGCGCCTTTCGGTGTCCCCTCGACCATTGTGGATTGCATCCCCGATCCACCGGAAATCCGGCGGCGGGGCGTTATCCCGGAGGAGAAGATTTGGGAGGCGGCGGGCATTACGCCGCCGCGCGAGGTCGGGTGAAACGCTGGTACGTTGGTGCGTGTTTTGCTATCCTCCTCGTAGCCACTGGCCTGCGCTTTTATCACCTGGATGCCCAATCCTTCTGGAACGACGAGGGCAACACCGCGCGGCTCGTAGAACGGTCA
Organism: Anaerolineae bacterium; assembly: GCA_016934645.1. Next base: position 3,130 of record JAFGSL010000261.1, on the reverse strand, counting down.
GTTGCCCTGATCATCGAAGGCGCTGCCGGCGACATCCATCCCCCAGGCTATTATTTGCTATTGCACGTATGGCGCGCCTTCGCAGGGGAATCGGAGTTTGCACTGCGCGCATTTTCGGTGCTGTGTGGCGTGCTGACCGTAGCTGTCGCTGTTGCTACGGGGCGGTATGTGGGCGGATGGCGAGTTTCCCTCGGTGCAGCGCTCATCGTGGCTGTGCATCCGTTAGCCATCTACTACAGCCAAGAAACCCGGATGTATGCTCTCCTTGGCCTGGTCTCGGCGTTGACGCTGCTTTGTAGTCTAAAGTTCAAGTACGAAGTCTCGCATGTCCAAAATCAAAAATCAAAAATCAAAAATTTCCCCTTACTCCTTACTCCCTACTCCCTACTCCTTGCCCTCAGCATCGCCTTTGGCCTTTATACGCAGTACGCCTACATTTTCGTCCTGGTGGGGTTGAATCTGGTGTTCGGCGTGGACTGGGCGTTACGCCGTCCGTGGAATTGCCGTGTCCTGTGGCTGTGGATTGGGGCACACGCACTCGGTGGACTGGCGTTCTTGCCGTGGGCGCCGATTGCGTTGAGGGCGAGTGACTGGCGTCCGCCCGATTTGACCTCGGCGCAGGCTATTCAGGAGATCACGCGTACGCTGCTTGTGGGGATCACACATCCGGCGGGGGATGCGCCTTATGTGATTGTTTGTGCCGTTGTTCTCCTATTGCTGGCACTGATAACCCGCGCACGGTCTCGTTTTGCGGCATGGGCCGCACTGGGGATGGCGCTTGTTCCCCCATTGCTCGTGATTATCCTCGGCCTCTATCGCCCGGCATATCTTAAATTTATGATGGTCTCAGTCGCGCCGCTGGCTGTAGTCTTGGCCTCGCCGTTGCGTCGTGCTGGCTCGCGCTTGGACACGGTTCGGAACTGGCTCGCAGGAGCGCTTCTGCTGGCCTTGCTCTGGGCGCAGATCACTTCGCTCCAGCACCTCTATGCCGATCCTGCCTACGCTCGCGACGATTACCGTGGCCTTGCCACGCGCATCGCCGCCGAAGCCCGTCCCGGCGATGCGATCCTGCTCAGCGCGCCTAACCAATGGGAAGTCTTCACCTATTACTACCGAGGTCCGTTGCCAGTGTATCCTGCCCCCTACCGCCCTGAACCGTCCGAGGCGATGATGTGGGTGGATGAAATTGTGGCAAACCACGCGCGATTGTTTGTCCTCTTTTGGGGCGATGCTGAATCCGACCCTGATCGCTTGATCGAACCCTACCTGGCCCAACATGCTTACAAAGCCGCGGATACGTGGCTCAGCACGGTGCGTTTGGCAATCTACGGGACGGCGGCCTTGCCGGATGCACCAACGACATCTCTGAACGCACGGTTGGGGGATACCATTACCCTCGAAGGTTACGCATTGCCGAAGGCCGTGTTTGCGCCCGGTGACATCATCCCGCTGACGCTGTTTTGGCGGGCAGAGGTTACGCCGGCAGAACGATACAAAGTCTTCATCCACTTGCTCAACGCGAATGGAACGTTGGGCGCACAGACCGATTCCGAGCCGGGTGGTGGCTTTGCCCTCACATCGCTGTGGTCGCCGGGAGAAAGCATGATTGACCGGTACGGTGTGCTCGTACCGCCGGATAGCGTGTCCGGGGAATATCGTCTCCTGGTGGGGATGTACGGATTCTCTGGCGAGCGGTTGCCGGTGATGCTGAACGATCAACCGGCAGGGGACACACTACCCTTGATGACGCTTACCGTGACATCATCGCGATAACTGCTGGCACGGCTCCCATCGAATCGATCGTCGCTACATTGGGGATCCACAATCCTGACGATGGCCCGCCATCCAGGTTTAGCGCGATGTCCACATCCAGATCAGAATCTGCGAGCCATGTCGCCAATAAGTGCAGGCTGAAGAATCCGCGCGGCGCAATCATCAGCAGGATGTGCCCGTCGTGGTCTTGCGCGACCACCGTGCGTCGCGCTGGACGCCCATCGTCACCGTCGACGGGGAACCCCATCACGCCGCCGGGTTTGACGAGCACCGGGAAGCACTGGACTGCCTCGCGGAGGCCCTCGTACGGATCGTAGGGCCAGGTTCGTAGCCAGCGCACGCTCACTTCGCCCACCTCCGTCACTGCGAACATGCCCGCATAATCACCGTACGGTGTCCCGAAAACCTCGTGGTTGCTGATCGTCAGCCCGGTGACAGTTTGTTCTTCCGTGAAATACCCCGCGTTTACGGTCAGCGCGGCGCCTGTCTGCTGCGCCCACGTGCTTACTGTCGCGGGTGCACCCGGCGCGTACAGCACACGGAACATTACAGCGGTAGGATCCAAGCGCGCAATGGTCACGCGCTCTACGTTGGCCCCAACGGCGACGTTGAGGCTACGCACTTCGATCCCTGCTTGGAGATTTTGCCAGCCCGTATCTTCCGGCAGTGGCGTCGATGTGGGTGGGATGACAGGTGTAGCAGTCGCTGTCGGTAGCGGCGTTGCCGTTGGCGTGGATGTAGGCGGCGGTGAGAGCAACGGCGCGTTACATGCCAGCGTTATTGATAGTCCTATGAACAGAAATAGCGTGGTCCATTTTTTCGTCATGCCCGCAATCATACCGCAGATTCAGGATTTGTGGATCAGATCGTGGGTGCGTCCGGAAGATGTCAATATTGTACTTTTTTGGGGGGCTATAATCAAAATCAGCAGGCATCAAACCTGCCTGTCTAAAAAAAGCACCTTCGCTTGCGACGAAGGCGCTTTTGCCCGATCAGGTGACGGAACCACCGAACCGGCTAATATCCGAAAGTACTCGGATATAGTTATCCTAATATATATGCGCCACCTGGTCAAGAGTCAGGTGGCGTTTGGCGTTTTAATGGAAGCATCAATTTCTTCTCGAAAGGAAGATTCGAAACAAAATTGAGTCATCTGCCATCTTTACCTCCACGTAAACACAAAAAAAGCCGGGGCCACCCTACGGGGTGCGCCCCGGCTTCGTTGGCTCAGTCAGGCCATTGGTTACATAATATCATAACAACCATCAACATGTCAACGTAATCCAGCACTACAAGCATTCAGTCGCATTAGTAGAAACTCCTTGAGAATATCTGCAATCCATCTTCAGTGCTTTTA